>VGRE01000081.1 GCA_016875435.1 Deltaproteobacteria bacterium
GCCTTGCTGCTGAGCACCGACAGCGTGCCGACGTCCTGCGCCCGGTTGAAGCGGAAGTACACCACCGGGTCGAGGCCCCAGCCGTAGTGGCCCTCCACGAGGTTGAGCAGCTTGTCCACCCCGGGCGCGAGCTCGTCGCCGGGCGCGGGAAAGCCGTCGAGCACGGGGGTGCCGCCCGATCCGAGCCGGAGATCGTGCGGGAAGGGCATCGAGAAGAAATCCAGCGGCTCCGAGGTGGGGAGGTCGGGCACCTGGTAGAGCACCTTGAAGTCGCCGTCGTCGTCGTCGTCGGGGCACGGGCCGCCCTCCCAGTAGGGAATCTCGAGGTCCACGCACTCGCCGTCCTGGCAGGCGTAGCCGGCGAGGCAGTCGTCATCGCCGCCGCAGGCCTCGCCGTCGGCGCGCGTGCCCTCCGCGCCGCTCTCCACGCACAGGTTCTGGCCCGAGCACAACAGGCCGTAGGCACACTCCTCGGTGGCCGAGCAGTCGTCGCCCTCGATGGCAGCGCCCGCGCTCCCGGGCTCCACGCAGGTCCCGTCGTGACTGCACACGTTCGGGTAGGTGCAGCCTTCGGCGCCGCACTCGTCGCCCAGGTCGGGAAGGATAACGCCGCTTTGTATGGCCTCGCCACAGGCGGCGAGGAGCAGCAGGGATGATCGCATTTGCACATCGTAGCGCGCGCACGAGCTACCTTGAGGGCATGGAAGTCATCGACATGCTGGCGGAGGTGCTGGCGCGTGGCGGGAGCGACCTCCACCTCGTGGCCGGGGCGCCGCCGATGGCGCGCGTACACGGCAGCCTGATCAAGTTGGAGCGCCCTGTCCTCGACGCCCAGAGTTGCGACCGGATCGTGCGCGCGATGTTGCCCCACCACCACGCGGAGACGCTCGATCGAGAGTGGCAGGCCTCGGTGTCGCTGGAGTTCGAAGACCCGCGCACGCAAGCGCCGCTTGGTCACTTTCGCGTGTCGGTACACCTGCGCGAGGGCGTGGCCGAGGCGGCCATCCGCGTGACGCCGCGCCGGGTGCGCACGCCCGACGAGCTCGGCGTGCCGCCGGTGCTCAAGGACCTGGCCCTGCGCGACACCGGGCTCATCCTCATCACCGGGCCCACGGGGCAGGGAAAGACCACCACCTTCAACGCCCTGGTCGACCACATCAACCAGCGTCGCAAGGTGAAGATCGTCACCATCGAAGACCCGGTGGAATACCGCCACCCGCATGGCCAGGGGGCGGTGGTCCAGCTCGAGGTGGGACGCGACACCAAGACCTTCGCCGACGCGCTCCGCCACGCGCTCCGCGAGGACCCCGACGTCATCTGCGTGGGCGAGATGCGCGACCTGGAGACGATCGCCACCGCGCTCACCGCCGCCGAGACCGGTCACCTCGTGCTCGCGACGCTCCACACCCCGAGCGCGGTGGGGACGCTCTCGCGCATCATCGACGTTTTCCCGGCCGCGCAGCAAGACCAGGTGAAGACCCAGCTCGCCTCGGTGCTCACGGCGGTGATCGCCCAGCGCCTCTTGCCGCGCGCCGACGGCCGGGGGCGCGCGCTCGTCACCGAGGTGCTCGTGTGTACCGACGCGGTGCGCAACCAGATCCGCGAGGAGAAGTACCACCAGGTGCAGAACGTGATGGCCACCTCGCGGGCCATGGGCATGCAGCGCCTCGAGGATCACCTCCGGCAGTTGCTCGAGGCGGGCATCATCAGCCGCGCCGTGGCCGCGAGCGCCGCCAACGACGTGCGGGCCATCCAGGACCTGCTCTAGGCTGTCTGCTGTGTCCCGGTGGCGGCCTGGCCCTCGCGGTAGAGCCGGCCATAGGCGCCGTCGAGGGCGACCAGCTCCGCGTGCGTGCCCACCTCCACCACGCGCCCGGCGTCGAGCACCACGATGCGGTGGGCGCGGGTGATGGTGGAGAGGCGATGGGCGATGACCAGGCAGGTGCGGTTGGCGAAGAGCCGGTCGATGGCCTCCTGGAGCAGCTTCTCCGAGGCGGGATCGACGCTGGCGGTGGCCTCGTCGAGGATGACGATCGCCGGGTCGCGGGCAAGCGTGCGCGCCAGCGAAATGATCTGCGCCTCGCCGGCCGACACGTCGGCGCCGCGCTCGCGCAGCGGCTGGTCGAGGCCGAGCGGTAGTCGCGACACGATGCGGTCTGCGCCTGACTGGGCGATGGCCGCCGCGAGCCGCGCCGGGTCGAGCTTCTCGTCACCGAGCGTGATGTTGAAGCTCAACGTGTCGCGAAACAACTGCACTTCCTGTCGTACGAAGCCCACCGCCCGGCGCACGCTCTCGGGCGTGAGTCGCGACAGCTCCACGCCGTCGACCTCGATGTGCCCCTGGTAGCCGTCGTGGACGCGCGACAGCAGGCGAACCAGCGTGCTCTTCCCGGCGCCGGTACGTCCGACCACGGCGACCACCTCGCCCGGCCGCACCTCCAGGTTCACCCCGTCCAGGATGTCGGGGCCGTCGGGACGGTACCGAAAGCTCAGGTCGCGGATCACGAGGTGACCGCTGGGCTTCTCCACCGACGAGTCGCCCGGCGTGATGCGATCCGTCACCGCCAGGAGCCCGAAGATCTTCTCCAGGGCGGCCGCCGCCCGTTGCAGGAAGGTGATCTTGCCGGACAGCTCGCGCAGCGGCCGGAACAGCCGCTCGATGTAGTCGAGGAAGGCCACGACGAGGCCCACGGTGATCGCGTCGGTGGCGTGCTCGGCGCCCCAGTACAACATGAGCGCCACGGCAACGGAGGCCACGCCGTCGATGAAGGCGTAGAGCGAGGCGTCCCACACGTTGTTCATCACGTTGGCGCGGCGGTAGCGGTCGTTCAGATCGTCGAAGCGGCTCCTCGTGCGCGCTTCTAGGCCGAAGAGCTGGATCACCTCGATCCCCGCGATGCGTTCGGCCACGAAGGCGTTGAGCGCCGCGAGCGAGTCGCGGATCTCGGCGAAGAGCGCGCGCATGCGACGGCGGGCCAGCTCGATCACCCCGGCGATCGGCGGGCCGAGGAGCAGTAGCACCAGCGCCAGCTTGGCGTCGAGCCAGAACATGCCGCCGAGCACGCCGAGCATGGTGATGACGTCGAGCACCAGCGAGATGGACCCGGCGGCAAGCGCCTCGTTGAGCGCGTCGATGTCGCTGGTGGCGCGCGACATGATCTGCCCGGTGGGCTGCTTCTCGAAGAATCGTTGCGAGAGGCCGAGCACGTGCTTCACCAGCGCGTGCCGAAGCCGCAGGATGGTGTTCTCCGAGGCCACGGCGGTGACGACCGTGTAGACCGCCTCCACCGCGAAGGCCGCGAGCACCGCCGCCAGGTAGAGACCCGCGTCGCGCCCGAGGCCCTCGGCGCTGCCGCCGGTGACGTGACGGTCGAGCGCCTGCTTCAACAACATCGGCTGCGCAACGCCGATCGCCGCGATCACCGGGGTGAGGCCGAGGGCCAGCGCGAACCAGCCCGCGTCGGCGCGCATGAAGGGCCAGAGGGAGGCCCAGGACCAGCTCTGCGCCTTCATGCCGCCACCTGCTGCGCGAGCCATGCCTCTCGGTAGGGCCCCGGTCGCGACAACAGCTCGTCGTGCGTGCCCTGGTCGACGAGCTTCCCGGCGTCGAGCACGAGGATGAAGTCGGCGTGCACCAGCGCCGAGAGGCGGTGGGACACCACGACACGGGTGGCCCCGGCGCGGCTGCGGAGGGTGCCGATCAACTCCTGCTCGGTGGCGTGGTCGACGGCGGAGAGCACGTCGTCGAGGAGCACGATCGGGGCCTCGCGCAACAGCGCGCGCGCGAGCGCCACCCGCTGGCGCTGGCCCCCGGAGAGGGCGATGCCGCGCTCGCCCACCACCGTCCCGAGGCCGTCGGGGAGGGCCGCGACGTCGGGGTCGAGCGCGGCGGCGGCCACCGCCCCGCGCACCTGCTCGTCGGGGGCGCCGAAGCCGACGTTCTCGCGGATGGTCTCCGAGAAGAGGAAGGGCGCCTGGGGCACCACGCAGAGGGCAGCCCGGTAGGCGTCGAGATCGAGATCGAGGACATCGACGCCGTCGACGAACACCGTGCCGCGCGCCGGGGTCTCCAGCCGCGACAGCACGCGCAGCAGCGTGGACTTGCCGCTCCCCACGGGACCGTAGATGCCCACGGTCGCGCCGGCCGGGAGCGTGGTGCAGAGATCGCGCAGCACGGGACGCTCCCCGTACGCGAAGCTCAGGCCCCGCAGCTCGATGCTGGGCGCCCGGGCGGGGGAGGGGAGGGCGCCGGGGCGCAGGGTCTCGGCGTCGAGCACCGCGTAGATACGCTCCAGCGAGGCCTCGGAGCGCTGCAACACCGGCAATAGCCACCCGAGCATGCGCAGCGGCATCACGATGAAGGCCACCAGCGCGATGAAGGCGGCGAGCTGGCCGGCGGTGAGCGTGCCCTCCCGAACCGCGCCGCCGCCCACGAAGAGAACGCCCCAGGTCGCGACGCCGCCAGCCACGCCGAGTAGCGGGAAGGCCACGGCGCGCAGGCGCGTCATCGCCAGCGAGGTGCGGCGCAGGTCCTGGGCTCGGCCATCGAGTCGCGACTGGAACACGCGCTCGACGTTGAAACCCTGGATGGTGGCCACGCCGGAGAACGCGCCGAGCAGGTCGTCGCTCATCAGCCCGAGATGCTTCTGCATCTGGCGTTGCAGGTGCATGATCTGGCGCGTGGCGAGCTGCATCAGCCCGAAGGCGAGCACGCAGGGGAGCGCCACGGCCAGCGTGAGCTGCGGCGAGAGGGCGAGCATCTGGCCCACGCCGAAGACAGCCGAGCCCACCACGTTGCCCGCCTGCAGGAGCGCGAAGCCCGCGAAGGCCCGGGCGTAGGTCACGTCGCTCGTGGCGCGCGAGAGCAGGTCGCCGGTCACCTGGCGCGCGTAGAAGTCGGGCTGCAAGCGGAGCAGGTGCGCGAAGAAGTCGCCGCGGAGGTTGAACTCGGCGATGCGGCCGGGGGTGAAGAACCACACCCGCGACAAGGTGCGCGCCACGATCACCAGCACGCCGAGCACCGCGATCCAGTAGGCCTCGCCCGAGGCGCCGGGCTGCCCTGCGCGCAGCAGGTCGAGCCCGGCGGCCATGTGCATCGGCACCTGCACCGACAGGTAGTTGGTGGCCACCAGGGCGAGCGTGCCGACGAGGTACCAGCGCCACAGCGGCGCCACGTAGGCCCGCGAGAAGCGGAGCGTGAACTTCAAGCGGTCGTTCCCCATGCCCGCCGCGGCGCCGTGCAAGGCGGGCCGGGGGCCCTGGGCATGGGGAACGGCGGTGGAGGGGAGAGGGCCACGGTCGGCGCGTTACTCGACGCGCCGACCGCCGGAGGCCGGAAAGGGTAGCTTGGAGGCTGAAGGGGATGGCCCGGTAGGGGAGGAGGCCGGCGAGGACTCCTCCCCCGCGGTGGGGGCGCGCAGCTCTTCGGGCGTGTCGTGCAGTCCCGCCAGCAAGGCGTCGCGGCGCTCGGCCACGTCGGCGTCGAGCTTCTGGCGGGCCTCGGCGAGCCGATCCATCATGCGGCGAGGCTCGCGGCGCACGCCGGCCTGGAAGAGCGCGTGGACCAGCCACGGGAACACCGCCGTCACGTCGCAGTGCACGTAGACCGAGCTGTATTCCACGCACTCCGCGCTCACCTTGCCCCAGGTGTGTCCCTCGCCGGCGGGGCAGGAAGACAGCGCGCCGTTGTCGACCGGATCGACGCAGAACTGCACGTCGATGTCGAACCCGCGGGCGTCGAGCTCGAAGATCTGGGAGAGCGTGGGCTCGCCCTGCAGGGTGTAGTTCTTCGGCACGCCCCCGCCGAGGATCCACACCGCCGTCTCGCCCTCGGTCTGGGCCAGCCACTGCACGCCCGCCATCTGGTACACGTCGGCGGCCACGTCCAGGCTGAACTTGAACTCCTCGCCCAGAAGTGCCTTGAGTTTCACGACATTCAGGAAGATCGATCCATCCTGCGGGGCGCCCACGAAGATCGGGACGCCGTGCTTGTAGGCGGTGGCGAGGAGCGAGTGCTGGTCGACGCCGAGGGCGAGCTCGATCTCGTAGAGGTGCTGGCCGAGCAGGTTGTGGAACTCGGCGGTGGTCATCGACCGCTGGAAGTCGGGCTTGGCCACGAGCCAGGAGAACAGGCGATCCGTCTTGAGCAACACGTCCTCGGCGAAGCCGATGTCGTAGATGCGGATGATGCGGGCCTCGCGCAGCATGGTGTCGCCCGCGTCGGGGGCGATCTCGCGGAGCCGGTGGCCGAGGATGCGGTGCGCGTCGTGATAGAGATTGGCACCGGTGGTGGTGAGGACGTCGATGATACCGGCCTCGATGAGGGGGACGATGCAGCTCCGGTGCAGCCCGGCCGGGGTCATCGCCCCGGAGAGGGTGGCGAACACGTAGTTGCCCCGGGTGACCGACTGCTCCATCAGCCGGGCGGCCTCGCGCACCTGGCGGCCCACGAAGGCGGGGAAAGCGCTGGCGAGCAGCTCGACGCCAGACTCCTGGCCGGTGATGGCGCGGGGTCGCACCTCGCGGGCGCGCACGAAGGCGTCCTGGACTTCGGATTCAGACACGGGGCTGCTCCTCTGGGGGCAGCCGCCTATCGCAGCGAGGCCCAGGCGCGCTGCGAGGCGATGAGCAGGACGTGCAGCAGGCCACCTTCCTCGTCGACCGGCGGTCCCGCGAGGCCGGTGTCGGTGCCGGTGTCGGTGCCGGTGTCGGTGTCGGTGCCGGTGTCGGTGCCGGTGTCGGTGTCGGCGTCGCCCTCCGGCGGGCGGCCGGTGTCGGCCACGCAGAGGCCGTCCATATTGAACTTCTGGCCGGAGTCGCAGGTGGGCGCGGGGCAGGCGAGGAGGAAGGCGAGCAACATCGGGCGGTGGGGTAACTCGGGAGCCTCAGCCGGCGCAGGGGTCGTCCCAGGGCTCGATCCGGTTGTTGGCCCAGTCGCACTCCTCCTCGTGGGCCGGGACGACCTCGATGACGCGGCGGTTGCCCCACGTGCTGCTGTCGAGGGTGAAGATGACGCAAAGACGAGCGCTGTCCCGAGGGGATTGCCTCCCCGAGCGTGGCGCGGTCGAGCTCCACGAGGCCGTCCGTGGGCGTGAAGCTGTACACCACGAGTTGTGCACCCTCGATTGCGTCGACGCTGCCGAGGTTCTCGGCGGCGACAGAGAGCTGCACGTAGCCATCGACGGTGTCGCAAGCCTCGGCGCAGGCCTCGGTGTCGAGTGTCGCGCAGGCGATCAGCAGCATCGCGACCATGGGGAGGCCAGGTGCGCGGGCCGTTTACCCTGGTCGGCGGCGGCTCGCTGTCAAAAACTGGCCGGTTGGTTTTTTTGAGTTTGCGCGATCAGGTGCTGGCCCGGTCGATGGCCACCACGCCGCGCACCGCCTTGAGCTTGCGCACCAGCCCCTCGAGCTCGTTGATGTCGTGGACCGACACGCCGAGGTCGCACACGGCACGGTCGTCGTCGTCCATTCGCACGTCGGCCTTCCACAGGTTGATCTTCAGGCTGGAACACACGCTGGTGATGGCGGCGAGCATGCCGGGGCGGTCTTCCAGGACGAGGTGGAGCAGGCTCTGGTGGAGGGTCTTGGCGGCGGCGTCCCAGCTCACCGGCACGAAGCGGTCGCTGTCGAGCCCCTTCACCGAGGCACACTCCGCCTTGTGAATCGACAGGCCTCGACCTCGCGTGATGTAGCCGACGATGTTCTCGCCCTTCATCGGGCGACAACAGCGCGCGTAGTCTACGAGGATGTCGGTTTCCCCCGACACCACGATGGCGCTATCCGCGGGCTTGCGGACCTTCTGGAGTAGCGACTGGAAGGCGTTGGGAGTCGGCGCCGGCGCTTCCAGTGGCGGGACGAGGATGCGCAGCGCGTCGGTGGGCGACACGCTCCCCGCCACCACTCTCTCCGCGAGCTGCTCGAACTTGACGTAGCCGGCGGCCTCCATGCGGTCGACCACGTCCTTGTCGGCCAGGACCTTCTTCAGCGACTGTTGCTGCTTCTTGAGCGCGTTCTCCAGGATCTCGCGACCCAGCTCCACGGCGCGATCGGAGCTCTCTTCCCGCAGTTTCTTGCGGATCTTCTCCAGCGCCCGGTGGCTGTGCGCCCAGGTAAGCCACTCTCGCGACGGGCGCGCGTCGGGACGGGTGACCACCTCCACCGTGTCGCCCGTCTTCACCGGGCTGCGCAGCGGCACGAGCCGCCCGTTCACCTTCACGCCCACGGTGTGGTTTCCCACCTCGGTGTGCACGTGGTACGCGAAGTCCAGGGCGGTGCTGCCCTCGGGCAGCATGACGATGTCTTTGTTCGGCGTGAAGACGTGGATCGACGCGGACAGATCCGATCGCGCCGCCTCGAGGAAGTCGCTCGGGTCTTCGATGTCGCGGGCCATCTGGATGAACCCGCGCAGCCGTGCTGCCTCGGCCAGCTCGTTGTTGGTGACCGCGAGGCGACCGTTCTTGTAGCGCCAGTGCGCGGCGATGCCCGTCTCGGCTACCCGGTGCATCGCCGCCGTGCGGATCTGGATCTCGATCTCGCGCCCGTCGGGGCCGACGACCGTGGTGTGCAGCGACTGGTAGCCGTTGTTCTTCGGGACGGCGATGTAGTCCTTCATGCGCGTGGCGACGGGCATGAACGCCGCGTGCACGAAGCCGAGCGCCACGTAGCAGCTCTCGCGTTCGGGGACGGTCACGCGGAAGGCGAGCAGGTCGTAGAGCTCGGAGAGATCTTTGCCGGTGCGCTGGAGCTTGCGCCAGATGCTGTAGAGGTGCTTCACCCGCCCGGAGATCTCGCATTGCATCCCGCGAGAACCCAGCGTTTCCATGAGCAGTTGCCTGGTCTGGGCCACGTAGGCCTCGCGCTCGGGGGCATCGAGCCCGAGGGCCTCGGCGAGGCGGGCGTGTTCCTCGGGCCAGAGGTAGTGGAAGCTGAGGTCTTCCAGCTCGCGCTTGACGGTCTCGAGGCCGAGGCGGTGGGTGAGCGGCGCGTAGATGTCGAGCGTTTCCTGCGCGATCTTTCGCTGTTTCTCGGGGCGCTGATGCTGGAGCGTGCGCATGTTGTGCAGCCGGTCGGCGCACTTGACGATGATGACGCGGATGTCCTTGCCGAAGGCGAGGACGAGCTTGCGAAAGTTCTCTGCTTGTTCCTCGAGCTTGCCCTTGTAGCTGAGCTTGCTCAGCTTGGTGACGCCCTCCACCATGTCCAGGACGGTCTTCCCGAACTCCTTCTCGATGTCGGCGGGCGTCGCGGCAGTGTCTTCCAGGGTGTCGTGCAGCATGCCGGTGGCGATGGTCTCCACGTCCATGTGGAGCTCGGCGAGGATGTGGGCGACGTTGAGCGGGTGGACGAGGTAGTCCTCCCCGTTCTTCCTCGTCTGTCCACGATGCCAGAACGCGGCGGCCATGTAGGACTGCTCGATCAGACCCGTGTCGGCGCCGGGCGCGTACTCCCCCACGCGGCGAACGATGTCTGCGATGGTGATCAACCCCGATTCGCCGTCGGCCAATGAACCGCCCTTCAGCACTTTCCCACGCCTGCCGTCGCTGTCAAGGCCTCAGTCAAGAAATGTCCCGGCCCAGTCGCGCAACTGGCGCGGTCGAGCCTCGAAGAAGTCCTGGAGGCAGGCCACGTGGACCTCGTACTCGGCGTCGCTCCAGTAGCGGCGGGGGTCGGCTCGCACCGCCTCGCCGATGAGCGCGTCGAGCTCGCGCACCCGGGCGGCGCCGTCCGCGGCCTCGAGGAGGTCGGCGTAGGCCATCACCGCCGCCGCCATCTCGGTCATGCAGGCGTCGTTCTCCTCGCAGCCCTGGGCGAGCATGCCCATGTCGTACTTGTCGAGGTCCATCCCGTACATGCCGCAGTCCTCGTAGCTCCACGGCCGGTAGCCGTAGTCGAGGTCCATCGACTGGGTGAGGAAGGTCCACTTGTCGCGACTCGGCTCGTGGTAGAGCTGGTAGTTGGACAGGTCATAGCTGTAGCTGTCCCAGTGGACGATGCTGCGCTCCAGCGCGAGGTAGGCCACCCAGCGTTCCCAGTCCAGGTGGGCGCGCATCGCCTCCTCCCACTCCGCGCCGTCGAGCCGCGCCGCCTGTCCCAGGGCGCGGAGGGCGTCGTCGTTGCCCTCGTCGTTTTCCTCTACCTCCATGCAGCTCACGTCGGTCACGTCGCAGTAGGCCTCGGCGTTCTCGTAGAGGTTGCCGTTGGGGTCGTCGAACCAGGCCTGGAGGAAGTCGTCGTTGTGCGGCTCCACCACCACGTACAGCCCGTAGTCGCGACCGTTCAGCTCCAGTTGCGCGAAGCCGCTGCGCGAGGCGGGGTAGCCCCATTCCCGGTAGAAGCCGTAGGAGAGCGAGGACGACATCTGCGAGGGATCGTAGCAGTCGTTGTGCAGGTAGAACTTCTTCAGCCCGAGGAACTCCTGCTCGGGGTCGTAGTGGTTGATGTCGACGATGAGCGAGGGCTTGTCGCCGATCGGCTGCCAGGACGAGGAGCCCTTGATGTGGATGGCGACCTCGAACTGGTAGCCTTCGAAGCCCAGAGTCGCCGGCACGAAGTCGCGGCCGTCGCGCTCGAGCTCGCGGTAGGCCTCGTCGCTCAGTTCTAGAGTGAGCGCGTGGATCGCCGAGGGGTCGTACAGGTCGCCCTCGGGGCCCTCGGGCTCGGCGGTGTCGGCGTCGCTCGCGGTGTCGCCCGGCGCCAACTCGACGCCCGTGTCGACGGCGCGGGGCGGCGCGCTGTCGCCGTGCAGGGTCTCGATGCTACGGGGCGTGCAGGCCCACAAGGCGACGATCACCGCTCACTGATAGCCCACCCGCGGGGGCACGGAAAAATTTCCTGCCGGTGGGATCGCCGGGCGATGCTACGAGCATATAGCCGGTGCGGAGTACACCATGTGGACGTTGTTCCTAGCTTGCACTGACGCGCTGACCGTCAACGAGAAGAAAGAACAGGAAGGTCGCGACGACACCGCTATCGACGTGGGCGACCTCTGCGCCGAGGCCACCCCGGCGAGCACCACCATCCCCGTGGTGTTCGACGCCTACGACGACGGTTGCCCCTGGGGCGAGGACGACAACCTCGAGGCCGAGGACGCCCACTGCACGGCGCGCTTCGAGCAGTCCGAGAGCATCGACATCGGCGCCGGCGCCGTGATCTGCGACGTTGACTTCGACTTCCAGGTGGAGGGCGGCAACGTCAACCGCATGGAGTACGACGACAACTTCTTCTTCACCTTCGACGACGTGGTGCTGGCGGCTTCCTACGGCCCCTTCGTCGAGCTGTTCCCGCAGGAGGACGGCCTGCCGATCTACGACTGGTCGAGCATCGCCGGGCAGGAGTTCACCTTCTCCGGCTACGACACCTACTGCCTCGGCGAGGCCGATGGGCTCGCTACCTGCCGCATCCCCGAGCCGGAGACCGAGGGCGCCATGGCCCTGTCCTTCGACGCGAGCATCATCGAGAAGCTCTCCACGCGGGCGATCGCCCAGGAACGGGTGGAGTATGGCTTCATCGCCTTCGGCGACAACGACGCGTCGTCGGACTGCTACCACGCGGAGTTCGCCTTCGACGTGACGATCTCGTATGTCGAGCGGTAGCTAGAACCAGTAGTGGACGGTGACGGCGGGGGCCCCGGAGACAGTGCGCAGGCCGGTGGACTCGCCGAGATCGACGTTGAGCCCCCACTCGACGCCGAAGCCAAGGTTCTCGAGGCCGAACATGAAGAATTCGGCGCCGAGCGCGGGCTGCACGCGGACGAAGTCGCTCCCGGCGGCGCTGACGTAGTGGGCCCCGCCCGCGCCGTAGAGCGAGAGGTTGTCCTCGGCCACCAGGCTGTGGAGGATTCGCCCGCCGGCTACCAGCTCGGTGTCGGCCCCGGGGGCCACGGCGAAGCCGCCGTCGAGCTCCAGTTGCACGTCGATCGCGGGCGACTTCGTCGGGATCGCGTAGCGAACGGACACCGCCGACACGCTGCCGAGGCCGGCGTGGAAGCCGAGGCCAAGGCGGCCCCGCAGGTCGTTGGCTTCGGCGGGAGCGGCGAGGATCAACAGCGCGGCGAGCATCGGCGGCGTCTAACTCGCTCGCTCATCGCGTGGTCCGGGTGACGTGGATCCCGGGCCAGCGCTCGGGCAGGTCGCCCACCTGCACGCGCACCCGTCGCAACACCACGACCGGGGAGGGGAAGCCGGCGACCCGGGCGAGGAGCCTTTCGCCGAGGAGCGCGTGGGCGTGGGCGTCCTGCACCACCTGGCGGCGGCCGAGAACCACGCGGAGGCGGTGGGCGCCCATCGACAGCTCAAACTGCTCCAGGTCGGAGGGCACCGGCGCCACCGGCCCGGTCCACCGCTCGGCGCCGACGGCCAGCCACGCCGGGCAGGTGGCGAGCGGGTCGATGACCAGCCCACCGGCCGCCGCCGCCGCGTAGAGCGCCGAGGCGCTGACGTTGCCGGTGGCGACGGTGCGCACGAGGAAGCCCGTGCCCTCGTACAGGCCGCCGTCGCTGGTGTCGGCGCTGACTCCCGGCACGTTGACGAGCACGCGAGCGCGGCCGGTGGACGGCGGGCACCCGCCGCTGGCGCCCTCGATGGTCCCGTGGGCACGGAGACCGTCGCCGGTCACGCGCATGTCGGCGCCGTCGCCCTCGATCTCGATGCCGTCGGGGGCCCCGTGAACGCCGGCGTCGTCGAGAGTGGCTGGCCCGTTGATGCTCCGGTGTTCCAGCGCGTGCAGGTCGTCGCGGAGGATGGAAACCCGGGTGGTGAGCTGCGAGGCGTAGGCGCCGGTGTTGCCCACCGCGTAGCGAAGGTGGAGCACCGTGCCGTCCCGCGCGGTGGCGTAGGCAATCCACGCCTCGCGACGGGGCTCGACCACGAGGCGCGCCGCGAGCAGCGCGACGAGGCCGAGGCCGGCGAGGATGGCTACCCAGCGGCCCACGGGCGGCGCTCCACGAAGGTGGGCGACCAGGGCACCAGGCCCGTCCCCCGCTGGTTGACGCAGGCGTGCTGGATCGCGGGCAGGGTGAGCGCGTCGAGGTCGGGGTGGGTGACGTAGAGGTTGGGTCGCACCTCGGCCACGGCGTCGTAGCCGCCCCGGCACATGCGCGCCTTCAGTTGCGGCGGCGTGCGCGGGCGCTGGATCACCTCGGTGATCGCGCGCTGGACGAACTGTACGTGGCCCTTCTCGCAGTAGTCGCGGTCGTCTCCCTCGAGCTGCGTGCACTCGGTGATGTCGGCCGGGCGGTTGCGGTTGAGCGCGAAGTACCACCAGTCGAGCCACATGCGCTCCTGCGCGTCGCCCTGCACGGTCTGGACCTGGCCCCAGAAGGCCACCACCTCGCGCGCGGCATCGACCTGCGACACGGCGCGGCCCCCGCCCTGGACCGTGCCCTGGAGCTCGTAGGTCCACCCGTGGTACAGGCACTCGTGGTAGTACCCCCCTGCGCCGGCGCAGGAGGCCAGCGCGCCGAAGCGATCGCCGGCCCGGGCTTGTCGCTCGGCGATCGAGAAAAAACATTCCGACCGCCACTCGGCGCTCTCGATACTGTGGCAGTCGCGACCACTCGCCTCGGGGCGCTCGCGAATCACGGCGGCGGCGCACTCCTGGGACTGGTCGCCCGCCCGCTCGCAGAGGTCGAGCGAGTCGGCCACGGGCAGGTCGCCGGCGAGGGCAAGGTTGTACGCCTCGGCGGTGGACGGTCCCGCGCAGGCCCCCACGGCGAGGCTCAGCGCGAGCACGCGGCGCTCCGGCGGGCCAGCAGGGCGTCGAGCTCTCGGTCGGGCGCGTGCTCGAGCAGGGCGGGGACCGGGCCGCCACCGCAGGGGAAGTCGTGCTTGTCGCGGGCCATGTTGAGGAGATCGTCGTAAAGGGCGAGGCCCGTGCGCAGGCAGGCCTCCCGGGCCATGGCGCGGGGGACGAGGTTGCAGGGACCGCGGTCGATTGGGCGGTTCACCGAGAGGCAACGCCGGTAGTAGGCCGACCACGGCGCCGGGTCGTCCGCGTCGAAGCCCAACTCGGCGAGGCGGCTCGCCACCGCCGGCTCACCCCGCCCTACCAAGCAGGCCGGCTTGTCGAACTCGACGACCTCCTCGGTCCAGAGGTGCATGCGGCAGTCGTGCTCGAAGCGGCCGGCGCCGCCGCAGAGCGCGATCTCGCCGGCCTTCTCCGCCCGCACGAAGCCGCACTCGTCGCGCGCCACCGCGCCCTGCACCTGGGTGCACTCGCCTCGCTGCGCGTGGCAGTCGTCGCGCAGGCTGGCGTCGCTCACCCCGGCGCAGTCACCCGACTCCAGCGCCTCCCGGTACTCCATGGCGCCGGGCGCGCAGGCGATGAGGAGGATCATCACGGCTCTTTGGTCTCGACGACCTCGAAGCTCTGGCCGTCGCTCGCGATCTTCCAGATGTCGATGGGACCCGTGGTCTCCTGGGTGACAGGGTCGTAATCGAGCGCCCCCGACGCGCCCTGGACGTTGACATCGCGGGCCCCTGAGAAGGCGGCGCGGAGCTGCGACCAGTAGTTCGGGGCGATCTCGATGAGTTCGCCGTCGGGATTGGAGATGTGCAACAGGCCGTCGGCCGCGCCCTGCCCGGTGACGCCCGCCTCCTGCGCGTAGGCCCAGGCGGCGCCATAGGCCACGAGCCAGCCGGCGTCGTAGGCGTAGGCGCTATAGCTGCTGTCTCGCGCGCTTTGTCCCTCGTACTCGGCGGCGTAGCTGGCCGCGAAGGCGTCGTAGACGTCGCCCGAGGGCACCGCCGGCGCCGTGCCGAGGATGTTGGTCCAGAGTTGGCTCGCGGCCTCGCGCGTGTCTTCGAGCAGTTCCGCGTCGCGGCTGGCGTCGGCGAGGAAGATCGGCATCTCGTTGAACTCGTCGCGCGCGCCGGCCGCGTTGAGGAAGGCGCTCACGTCGGGGAGGTCGGAGCTGATGAACAGGATCGCGTCGTAGTCGAGCTTGGCGACGTTGTTGATGGCGTTGTCGCGCTCGGTGTCGTTCTCGAAGGCGTAGCGCGTGGGCACGTGGAACGAGGACTGGTAGTTCTCGACGAACACCTCGGCCAGCCCGGTGCCGTAGGGCCCTTCCTGGTAGACCACGGCCACGTCCTGGTTGGTGCGGCCGCTCTCCGTGAGGGTGGTGGCCACCACCTCGGCGAGCACGAGCCCCTGCACGTCGTCGGGCGGGGCGGTGCGCCACAGGCGACCGGCATGACCCTCCGGCGTGGTGGGGGCATCGAGGTAGGTCAGCGCCGGCGAGGTGGCCGAGGGCGACACCACGAGGGCGCCGAGATCCGCCGTCGCGTTCCACATCGCCTCGGTGTTGCCGGAGGTGGCCGGCCCCACGATCGCGAAGGCACCTAGATCGCCGGCCAGGTACTCCCCCATCGCGGCGGCGGCCTCGTCGGCGGCGAGGCCGTCGAGGGCGGAGTCTTCCTCGTAGGAACACTGCACCAGGCCGAGCAGGGTGCCGTCGAGCCCCTGGCTGTCGTCGACCTGCTTGATGGCGAGGCGGCTGGCCTGCTTCTCGGGGACGTCGGTGGAGTGGTCGAACAGGGTGCCCACCACGAGGATGCCGGGGTAGTCCTCCGGGCGCACGAAGAGGTCGTCGGGGTAGGTGGCGTCGCAACGATCCGCGAGCGCCACCTCCTCGCAGTAGCCCTCGTCGCCGCAGGTGTAGCCGAAGCCGAAGGCGTCGCGACACTCGCTGCCGGTGGTGCAGGGTTCCCACCCGGTGACGCCGAGCGAGCAGGACAGGAGCAGCAAGACCATCAGAAGGACCCGGACAACCCCACGTATCCCGGCCCGAGCGCCAGCGGGCCGCCGGGGCCCCACAGCGACAGCGCGAGGCCCCCGGCGAGGCCAGCCGCGCCGGCGACGAAGGCGATGTCGGCGCCGAGCGCGAGTCCCGTCTCGCGGTCGAGGGCCCCGGCGGCCCCGGCTGGGCAGCGGAGCAGGCCCCCGGCGTCGACCGCGCAGCTCGCGGTGGCCTCGGCACCCGCCGCGAGTGACATCGAGCCGAGCACAACGCCTGTCCCGATGCCTACCGCGCCGACCGTGAAGGCGGCGAGTGGCAGCGGCTGCGCCCACGAGGGGGTGTTCTTCTCGATGGCGGTCGTCGACGAGGCGGGCGCGGTGGCCGTTGCGGGCGCGCTCGACTTGTGCTCGGCGATGCGCCGCTCGAGGTTGCTGATGCGGCGGTCGAGCACCTCGCGCTCGCCCGCGGTGGCGTAGGCCCGGTAGCGGGAGAGCGTGGTGTGGGCTTCCTCCCAGTGGCCGAGGCGCTCCTGGGCGTTGGCGATGTTGAAGAGCAGCAGCGGCCGGGCGGAGAGGCGGTAGGCCTCTTCGAACGCGACGATCGCGTCTTCGTAGCGGCCTTCCTCGTAGAGGATCTCGCCGTTTTCGTACAGCTCTCGCGCTCGCAGGTCGTCGGGCGACTGCGCGAGTGCGAGGCTCAGCAGCAGGATCAGTTGTCCCAAGGGTCTCTCAGGTCGGAGCCAGGTTTCCTGCTGGTCTCGGGCGGCTGGGTCTCGGTGGCATCGCGCGCCGGCGGGTCGGCGGCGGGGACCACGGCCGGGCCGGTGGCGGTGGCCGTGGTGCTCGAGCTCTTCGAGCCCGCGCGAGGACGGGCGCTGCTGCTGCCGCTGCTGGGCGTGGGCGGCGCGCTGACCTCGACCGGCGCGGGCTTCAGGACCACCTGCTGGCGCTCGCTGTCCCAGCGCAGGTCGAAGTCGGTGTCGGAGAATCCGGGCGCTCGCGCGGTGAGGGTCCAGGTCTGGCCCTCGGGGACGACCAGGTCGAGTGGGGAGGGGCCGAGATCGGTCGACTCGTGCCAGAGGTGGGCCCCGGGCGGCACCGTGGTGACGCGCACGCCCGAGGGCTCGACCGAGGCCGGCTGGGCCGATCCCGCTGGCGACGCGACGACCGCGGGCGCCCCGGCACTCGCGCCCTTCGCGAAGTACCACCAGGCGCCTGCGCCCCCCACCACCAACATGCCCCCGAGGAAGGCGAGCGAGGCCACCGCGCCCGTGGCCGCGAGGATGGGCACGCGGCGACTCTTGATCGCCGACACGATGGTGGAGGCGCTGGGCTCGCCGATCGAGGCCTTCGGGGTGCCGCGGGCGCCTGCTGATGCGCCGGGGGCCGACT
>VGRE01000082.1 GCA_016875435.1 Deltaproteobacteria bacterium
TGACCTCGTCCTGCACGACCACCGCTCCCTGTCGCGACTCGACGGGCCGGTGCTCTACCTGGGCAACCACGAGAGCTACCTCGAGAGCGTGATCTTCTCGGCGGTGATGCCGACCGTCACCGGGCGTCCGATGCGGGCCCTGGCCAAGGTGGAGCATCAAACGCGCTGGCTGGGGCGGCTCCACGCGCTGCTCACCGGCTACCCCGGCCTGCGCCTCGACCCCCAGATCCTGTGGTTCGACCAGGCGGAGCCGGCCACGCTTCGACCCACGCTCGACGCCTTGCCGGGAGGCACCTCGCTCCTGGTGCACGTGGAGGGCACGCGGCAGACCGTCCCCGCGCAGCGCGTGGAAAAGGTCGCCTCCATCTGGGTGGACTACGCCATCGCGCGGGGCATGCACATCGTCCCGGTGGCCTTCCGCGGCGGCGTGAACGGCGCCAAGACCGACGTCCCCGTGGCGCCCCAGGCCCACCACGTGGGCGCCCCCATCGCCCCGGCCACCCTCGCCGCGATGCCGCTGGCCGCCCGGCGGCAAGCCATCGCCGACGCCATCAACGCGCTGCCGGGGGCCGATACACCAGATGTTTCAGCGACGTGTATCAGTCACCCGGGCGCGGCGATCGTCGAGGCGGTGATGTCGCGACGTGGCGCGGAGATCGAGCGCGCCGACGCGGCGTGGCGGGCGAGGTTCCTCGGCGTGCGGGAGGGGTAGGCCGGGCGGGGTGGTCAGCCGGAGCCGCCCAAGTCCCCCAGCTTCTCCTCGATCTGCTCCAACGCCCCGCGCAGGTCGTCACTTGTCGCGGGCGACAAGCTCGTCGTAGTCGTGGGCGCGCCAGCGGACCTCGGGGGCCGCCTCGGTGAACGTCGCCTGCCGCGCGTGCAGCGTGCCCGCCCGGTAGAGCGCGACGAAGGGGTCGAGGTCGTACCCCACGTCACGGATCCGTCACGGGGACTCTTAGCGCGAAGGCAAACGCCGGGATAGCGGCAGCCGCCGCGATGCTGTTCCGTCGTACCGCCATCGACGCTGTCGCCTATGAGCTTGCTCCAAGGCGTGTTTCTTCCGCACAGCTCGAGGAGCGCCTCAACGGCGCGCTCGTGCGGATGCGCTTGCCGCCCAGGCCGATCGAGCTGCTCACCGGCATCGCCGAGCGCGGCTTCTGGGAGCCTGGCACCCGCGTACACGAGGTGGCCACCCGCGCCGCGCGCAAGGCCATCGCCCAGTCGGGGGTCGATCCGTCGCGAATTGGACTGCTTATCAACACCTCGGTGTGCAAGGACTACCTCGAACCTTCGATGGCCAGCCTCGTACATGGCGACCTCGGCCTGCCGGGCGCCTGCCGCAACCTCGACATCGCCAACGCCTGCCTCGGCTTCATCAACGGCATCGAGTTCGCGGGGCAGATGATCGAGGCCGGCGTCGTGGAGCACGCGCTGGTGGTCGACGGCGAGAGCGCCGGCGAGATCGTCGACACCACCATCCGTCGCCTCCATGAGCCCCAGTCCACCTCGCAGGACTTCTGGGATAACTTCGCCACTCTCACGCTGGGATCGGCCGCCGTGGCCATGGTGCTCAGTCGCGACGACCTCAGCCGTAGCGGCCACCGCGTCAACGGCTCGGTGGCCATGGCCGACACCGCGAACAACCGCCTGTGCCTGGGCACGAGCGAGCGCATGGTCACCGACTCCACGCGCCTGCTCAAGGCCGGCGTGTCGCTCGCCCGGCAAACCTGGCTCAAGGCCGCCGGCGAGATCCCGGGGTGGTCGCAAGATCGCATCCAGCACTACGTGTGTCACCAGGTGGGCAAGGCCCACATGTCGGCCATCTGCAAGGCGCTGGAGATCGACGAGGCCCGCTGCCACCTGACCTACCCGAGCTTCGGCAACGTGGGTCCCGCCGCCGTGCCGCTCACGCTCGCGCTCGCCGCCGACGCGGGCCGTGTGCGCCCCGGCGACCACGTGGCGCTGATGGGCATCGGCAGCGGGCTCAACGTCGCGATGATGAGCCTCACCTGGTAGCCGAGATGACCGCCGCCGCCGTCTTGGGCGAAGTGGAGTCCTGGCGCGCCGAGTACCCCTTCGCCTCCCGCTGGATCGACACGCCATCGGGGCGCCAACACTACGTGGATGAGGGTCAGGGCCGCCCCGTGCTGTTCGTACATGGCAACCCCACCTGGTCGTTCTACTGGCGCCGATGTATCAGTGGTGTTTCAGCCGCAGGATTCCGTTCGATCGCGGTGGATCATCTGGGCTGCGGGCTCAGCGACAAGCCCCAGGACTGGAGCTACCGCCTCGCCGACCACCTGGCCAACCTGGAACGCCTGGTCGTGGCGCTCGACCTGCGCGACATCACGCTGGTGGTCCACGACTGGGGGGGCGCCATCGGCCTCGGCGTGGCCACGCGACACCCGGGACGTTTCCGCGGCCTCGTGATCACCAACACGGCGGCCTTCCGGGCGCCGCGCATCCCCTGGCGCATCGCCGCCTGCCGCATCCCTGGGCTCGGTACGCTCGCGGTCCGGGGCCTCAACGGCTTCGCCGCCGCCGCGGTCCACATGGCCACCGAGAAGGGCCTCTCGCCGGTGGCGCGCGCCGGCCTGCTCGCTCCCTACGACTCCTGGCACAACCGGATCGCCACCCTTCGCTTCGTGGAAGACATCCCCATGGCCGAGGGGCACCCGAGCTGGAACACCCTGGCCGAGATCGAGGCGGGGCTACCGTCGCTCGCCGACAAGCCGATGCGCCTGGTGTGGGGCGAACAAGACTGGTGCTTCACCCCTTGGTTCCGCCGGGAGTTCGAGCGGCGTTTTCCCGCCGCCCAGTCCTTCCCCCTCCCGGGCGTCGGCCACTACGTGGCGGAAGACGCGGCCGACGAGCTGTCCCGGCACGTGCTGGAAGCCGCCCGGTGATCGCGGCGGCAACGTGAACGTGGCCGAACACCTCGCCCGCGCCCACGCGGAGCGAGGCGACGAACCCGCGATCGTCCTCGCCCGCGACGACAGCCGATTGTCGTTTTTCGAGCTCGACTGGCACAGCTCGTCGATCGCCCAGGGTTTCAAGAACGCCAACCTGCTGCCGGGCGACCGGATGCTGGTGATGGTGCGGCCGGGGCCCGACCTCATCCGCATCGTGTGGGCCTGCTTCAAGTGCGGCGTGCTGCCCGTGCTCATCGACCCGGGGATGGGACTGTTCAACTTCTTGCGGTGCGTGGAGCGGATCCGCCCGGCCGCGATGGCCGGGATCGAGATCGCCCACCTGATCTCGCTGGTCTTCCCCTTTACATTTTCATCGGTCAAGCAACGGATCTACGCAGGTCGCCGCGTGTGGCTCGACGGGCACACCATCGCCGAGCTCATCGCCACGCCCGGCCCCTACGTCGTGGAGGAGGCGGAGGCCGACACCCCGGCCGCGATCCTCTTCACCTCGGGGAGCACCGGGCCAGCCAAGGGCGTGCTCTACACGCACGGGAACTTCGACGCCCAGGTGAGGAGCCTTCGGGAAACCTACGGCTACGCCTCGGGACAGACCGACGTGGCCGCCTTCCCGCCCTTCTCGCTCTTCGACCCCGCCCTCGGGATGACCAGCGTCATCCCCGACCTCGACCCCTCGAAGATGGCGAGAACGCGTCCCGAGGCCATCGCCCATGCGATGCGTCACTACCGGGCGCAGAACGTGTTCGGATCTCCGGTGATCTGGCGCCGCTTCGCGCCCTGGGCCGAGGCGCAGGGCGCCACCTTCCCTGACGTGCAACGCCTGATGATCGCCGGTGCCAGCGTGCCGCCCCGGCTCATCGCCCAGCTGCGCAAGGCGGTGCCCAACGGCGACGTGGGCACCCCCTACGGCGCCACCGAGGCGCTGCCGGTGGCAGCGGTCTGGGGCAAGGACATCGTGGAGCGCTTCGCGCAGCAGAGCGCCGACGGCCGTGGCACCTGCGTGGGACGGCCCGCGCAGGGCATCGAGATCCGCATCATCGCCGTCAACGACGGGCCCATCCTCGACATCGGCGAGGCGCCGCCGCTCCCGGCCGGCGAGGTGGGCGAGATCTGCGTGAAAGGCCCCGCCGTCACCGCGCTCTACGTCGACAACGCCGACGCCACCGAGCAGAGCAAGATCCCCGATGGCAGCGACACCTGGCACCGCATGGGCGACCTCGGCTACCAGGACGGCGACGGCAACCTCTGGTTCTGCGGCCGCAAGGCCGAGCGCGTGGGCGAGCTGTACACCGACAACGTGGAGGGCCGCTTCAACCCCTGGTGCGGCCGCACCGCTCTGGTGGGCGTGCGCGGCGAGCCCGTGCTGGTGGTCGAGGGCCCAGAAGACGCCGCGCTCAAGCAGCGTATCATTGATACATCCATGGTGAAACACGTCGTGTTTCACAAGGCCTTTCCCGTGGACGCCCGCCACAACTCGAAGATCCACCGTCACACCCTGGCCAAGTGGGCCGAGCGAACCCTCCGATGAACCCCACCACAGGGTCACCGACAAGCCTCGCCGCCCACCCACATGCCAACGGCGCGCGGCCTACGGCCCATAGCCTCCCATGAAAGCGCTGGTCACCGGCGGCCACGGCTTCCTTGGCGCCGAGATCGTGCGGCAACTCCGGGCTCTCGGCCACGAGGCGACGGCGGCGTCGCGGCAGTCCGGCGTCGACATCACCGAGCCCGGCTCGCTCCGCGCAGCCCTGGTCGGCCACGACACCGTGTTTCACGTGGCGGCGCTGGCCGGGGTGTGGGGACGACGACAAGACTTCGAGCGCACCAACGTGGACGGCACCCGCAACGTCGTCGCGGCATGTCGCGACATGTGTATCACACGTATCATCTATACCAGCTCGCCCAGCGTCACCTTCGACGGCGCCGACCACGTCAACGCCAGCAACGATCTGCCCTACCCCGCCCGCTGGCTCGCCGACTACCCGCGCACCAAGGCCGAGGCCGAGCGCCTGGTGCTCGCGGCGAACGGCGACCACCTCGCCAGCGTCGCGCTCCGGCCCCACCTGATCTACGGCCCCGGCGACCCCCACCTGCTGCCGCGGCTCCTCGCTCGCGCCCGCGCCGGGCGGCTGCGGATCGTGGGCGCGGGCGACAACCTCGTGTCGCTGAGCTTCGTGGAAAACGCCGCCAGTGCCCACGTGGCCGCCGCGCTAGCGCTCGCACCCGGCGCCGCCTGCGCCGGGAAGGCCTACTTCGTCAACGACGCCGAGCCGGTGCGCGTTTGGGACTGGCTCAACGAGGTGTTCGCCGGCCTGGGGCTGTCGCCCGTTACCCGGCGAGTACCGGCCGGCGTGGCCTACGCGGCCGGGGCGCTCCTGGAGGGCGCGTGGTCGCTGCTGGGCCTAGGCGGCGAGCCGCCGATGACGCGCTTCGTCGCCAGGCAGCTGTCCACGTCGCACACCTATGACCTGGACCCCGCCCGCCGCGACCTGGGGTGGGTCCCGGCGGTGAGCGGGAGAGAAGCCCAGGACCGCACGATCGCCGCCTTGCGCACCGGCGAGTCTGCCCGGGGCGGATAATCCGGGAGCATGCCTCCCCTCCCCTCGGCGCACGACCCCGCGAGCCCCGCCGCGCAGGCCCGTGCCGCCCACATGGCCACCCTGGTGGCGCAGCTGCGCGCCGACCTCCGCGCCGCCCGCGACGACCGCAGCGCCAAGGCGCTCGCCCGCCACCGCGAGCAAGGCAAGCTGACCGCGGTGGAGCGCCTCGATCGCCTGCTCGACCCGGGCGCGCCCTTCCTGGAGGTGGGCGCGCTCGCCGCGCACGGCCTCTACGAGGGCGGGGTCCACAAGGCGGGCACCCTCGCCGGCATCGGCGTGATTGCCGGGCGCGAGTGCGCGGTTTCCAGCAACGACGCGATGGTCAAGGGCGGCACCGTCTACCCGATGGGCGTGAAAAAGGCGCTGCGCATGCAGACCATCGCCATGGAGAACCGGCTTCCGTTCGTGTCACTCGTCGACAGCGGCGGCGCCTACCTGCCCTTGCAGAGCGAGGTGTTCCCCGACATCGACGACGGCGGGCGCATCTTCTACAACCAGGCCCTGATGTCGAAGCTGGGCATCGCGCAGATCACGGCGGTGATGGGGCTCTGCACCGCCGGCGCCGCCTACATCCCCGCGATGAGCGACGAGGTGGTGCAGGTGCGGGGCACCGGCGCGATCTTCCTCGGGGGGCCGCCGCTGGTCAAGGCCGCCACCGGCGAGGAGGTGAGCGCGGAGGATCTCGGCGGCGCCGACGTCCATGCCGTGTACAGCGGCGTGACCGACCACGTGGCCAGCAACGACGACGAGGCCATCCGCATCGTCCGCGAGCTCGTGGCGTGCCTCCCCGCCGCCGCGGCCGGCTGGATCGACCGGGCCCCGGCCGAGGCGCCGCTCTACGACCCGGCCGAGATCGACGGGATCGTCCCCGAGTCGCTGGCCCAGCCGCTCGATCCGCGGGAGATCATCGCCCGCGTGGTCGACGCGAGCGACTTCCTCGAGTTCAAGGCGAGCTACGGGCCTACGCTGGTGTGCGGCACCGCCCGCGTCCACGGCTACCGCGTGGGCATCCTCGCCAACCATGGCGTGCTCTTCTCCGAGTGTGCCCAGAAGGCCACCCAGTTCATCCAGCTCTGCGAGAAACGACGCACGCCGCTCTTGTTCCTCCAGAACGTGCCCGGCTTCATCATCGGTCGCGACTACGAGCGCGCGGGCATCACCAAGCATGGTCACCAGATGGTCAACGCCGTGGCCACCGCCACGGTGCCCAAGCTGACGGTGATCGTCGGCGGGAGCTTCGGCGCGGGTAACTACGCGATGTGTGGACGCGCATACAGTCCGCGTTTCCTCTGGTGCTGGCCCAACGCCAAAATCGGCGTCATGGGTGCGGATCAGGCGGCCGGCGTGCTCATCTCGGTGGCCAACGGCCAACGCGAGCGCCTCGGCATGGGACCGATGAGCGTGGAGGAGGAGGCCATGATTCGCGGGCCGGTGCTCGAGAACCAGGCCCGCGAGGGCAGCGCCTGGTTCTCCACCGCCAACCTCTGGGATGACGGGATCATCGAGCCCGTGCGCACCCGCGACGTCATCGGCCTGTGCCTCGCCGCCTGCGACCGCGCCCCCGACCCCGGCTTCGCGTCGGCATTCGGGACGTTCCGGATGTAGCGCTGAACTGCGGTATAGTGGCGCCTCTCTCGGTACACAGATGCTGCTACTGCTCGCGCTCGCCACCCGGGCCTACGCCGACGATTTCCTCCAGGTCGACGCAGGCGCCCCGGGCATGGCGGTGCTGGTCTCGATCCTCCGCGACGTCGGCGGATTCACCGGCACCGAGACCGTCACCACCAACTGCGGCGGCATCACCGTGGGCGCGGTGGCGGCGCTCGACAGCAGCGCCGACCCGAGCGCGCCCATCACCGGCGCGGTGCTCCAGGCGGTGTTCTACATCAGCGAGACCGCCAGCACCGGCAACTGCCGCGTGTACATCGACGGCACGCAGATCACCTCGCTGTCCGGTGGCATCGACAACCGTTTCCGCATCGTCACGCCGGAGGCGGCGCCCGTCGACGGCGGCACCAACGACATGGACGGCGTGGCCGACGGGGTGATCACCCTGTCGTCGTCCCTTCGCAGCGACGGCGGGACGGTGGTTTTCGAGAGCCTCGACGTGCCCAGCGGCACCACGCTGGTGTTCGACACCAGCGACCCGGACAGCGCCTCCCTCGGCAACGAGGCCTTCCTCCCGGCGGTGATCCTGGTGGAAGGCGAGGCCAACATCGAGGGCAGCATCTGGCTGGCCGGCATCGACGGCGAAGACGCGGTGGACAGCCACGCCTCCGACGGCGGCGACGGCGGCCCCGGCGGCGGCGGCGGCGGCGTGGGCAGTAACTGCAACGGATCGGCCGCCTACATCCCCGGCAACGGCTTCACCGGCGGCGGCGGCACTTCCACCGGGACCTGCATCGACTACACCGACGGCGGCAACGGCGCGGTGCAGGGCAACGACATGGAAGACGGCGGCGAGGGCATTTTCACCACCGTCACCAACCGCGCCCGCGGCTACGCCGGCGGCACCGGCGGCGGCACCGGCCACCCCTGGGGCACGGCAGGCGACGGCGGCCTGTGCTGCGGCACCGCAGGCGACGGCGGCTATGGCGGCGGCGGTGGCCCCGGGCACAGCGATGCCTCGGGCTGGGGTGCCGGCGGCGGCGGCTTCGGCACCAGCGGCGAGAACGGCATCGGCACCGTGGGCGGCTCGTCCTCGAGCTACAACATCGGTGGCGCGGGCCTCGAGAACGGCTACGCGATGCTGGTGCCCCTCGCCGGTGGGTCGGGTGGCGGCGGCGGTGACGCCGGCTCGTCCGGGGCCGACGGCGCAGGCGGCGGCGGAGGCGGCGGCGCGCTCATGCTCGTGGCCTCGAGCCTCGTGTTCACCAGCGGCGCCTCGGTGGAGGCCTACGGCGGCAACGGCGGCAACACCGACGGCTACAACCCCGGCTCCTCCACCGGCGGCGCCGGCGGCTCCGGCGGCGGCGTCTTTCTAGCCGCGAACGAGCTCTCCGGGTTGTCCGGTGTCAGCTTCGACCTGACCGGCGGCTACGGCGGCAGCGAGACCAACGGCTACTACTCGGGCGACGGCGGCGAGGGGCGGCTCCGGGTCGACGGCGCCGACGTGCCCACGCTCTCCGCCGGCCCCACCGGCTACACCGCGTCGACCTGGGAAGGACCGGCGGTCACCGCGTTCAGCGACACCCAGCTCACCGTGTCGAGCGACGGCGACGTCACGCTGTACATCTACGACAGCACCGGCGCCTATGTCACCGAGGTGACGCTGGCCGAGGACAGCACGACCGACCTCGTGTCCTACGTGGTGGACGGTGACAACCTCCTCGCGCTCGCCGACGCGAGCACCGGCGTCCTCGGGCCCGCGGGCGTGGCGGTGATGAGTGTCAGCTTCGACGCCGACGGCGACGGCCACGACGCCGAGCGTTTCGGCGGCGACGACTGCGACGACGACGACGCGGCCGTGAGCCCCAGGGCCGACGAGCTGTGCAACGACATCGACGACGACTGCGACGGTGACATCGACACCACCGCGATCGACGCGCCCACCTGGTATCTCGACGCCGACGGCGACGGCTACGGCGACGCCGGCGTGTACAGCACGCAGTGCGACGCCCCAGCGGACTACGTCGACAATGGCGACGATTGCGACGACGCCGACGCGAGCATGAGCCCCGACGCCGAGGAGACTGTCGGCGACGAGATCGACTACGACTGCGACGGCGGCGAGGTGTGCAACGCCGACACCGATCGCGACGGTTACTCGGGCAGCGGCACCGTGACGTCGAGCGATACCGACTGCGACGACGCCGGCGAGAACCAGGCCACCGACCGTGACGGTGACTGCGACGACAGCCGTTCCTGGATTAACCCGGGCCGCGCGGAGAGCGTGGGCAACGACTACGACGAGAACTGCGACGACACGGTGACCTGCTACGAGGACACCGACAACGATGGTTACCGGACGTCGACGGTCGTGACCTCGACCGACCTCGACTGCCGCGACTCGCGCGAGGGTCGCTCCACCGACCCTGACGACGACTGCGACGACACCGATGCCAGCATCAACCCCGGCGCCACCGAGGTCTGCGACGCCGCCGACACCGACGAGGACTGCGACGGCCTCGTGGACGACCTCGACCCCGACGTGTCCGGCGGCAGCACCGCCGTGTACGACGACTTGGACGGCGACGGCTACGGCGACGACAGCACCGCCACGTTGGCCTGCGAGGTGGGCCCCGGGCAGGTGACGGTGGGCGGCGACTGCGACGACGGCGACGCCGCGATCAAGCCCGGCGCCGCCGAGGTGTGCGACACGCTCGACACCGACGAGGACTGCGACGGTCTCGCAGACGACGCCGACCCGAGCGCCACGGGCCAAGACACCTACTACGACGACGCCGACGGCGACGGCTTCGGCGACCCGGCGGTGGCCGAGTCGAGCTGCGACGGCTCCGCGGGCATGGTCGCCAACGACGACGACTGCGACGACACCAGCGCGCTGGTGAACCCGCTGGTGTCGGAGACGGTAGGCAACGAGGTGGACGACGACTGCGACGGCGCCGAGGAGTGCCACGTGGATGCCGACGGCGACGGCTACGCCGACGAAGCGACCACGCTCGCGTCGAGCGACACCGACTGCGACGACCCCACCGAGGCCGACGCTAGCCTGCCCGGCGGCGACTGCGACGACGGGGACAGCGCCTACAATCCAGGCGCTACCGAGACCTGCGACGACCCCAAAGACTACAACTGCGACGGCTCGGTCGCCTACGCCGATGCCGACGGCGACGGCTGGGCCGCCTGCGAGGAATGCGACGACGGCGACGCCGGCGTGTACCCCGGCGCCACCGAGACGGCGGGCGACGGCGTGGACAGCGACTGCGACGGCTACGAGCTGTGCTACGCCGACGCCGACGACGATGGCTACCGGCCCGACGACACCACCGCGGTGAGTGCCAACATCAACTGCGACGGCACCGGCGAGGCCGACGGCAGCTCGGTCACCGGCGACTGCGATGATACAGACGAGATGTATCATCCGGGCGCTGATGAGCTGGATTGCTCAGATCCAAACGACTATAACTGCGATGGCTCAGTAGGCTATGCAGACGACGACGCCGACGGCTACCCCGCCTGCGAAGACTGCGACGACACCAACCCCGACGCCAACCTCGCGGCGTCGGAAGTGGAAGACGGCGTCGACAACGACTGCGACGGCGAGGCCGACGAGGGCACCGACGCCTACGACGACGACGGCGACGGCCTGAGCGAGAACGACGGCGACTGCGACGACACCGACGCCACCACCTACAGCGGCGCGCCCGAGCGGGAAGACGGTCTCGACAACGACTGCGACGGCGAGGTGGACGAGGACCTCGCGGGAGACACTGGCGAGGACAGCAGCGGCGACGACACCGCCGAGGAGGGCGACGACACCGCCGAGGAGGGCGACGACACCGCCGAGGACGGCGACGACACCGCCGAGGACTCGGGCGACACCGGCGGCAATGACACCGGCGAGTCTGCTGACAGCGGCACCGACTCGGGAGCGGACACCGACACCGGCAAGACCGAGGACACCAGCGCCCCCGGTGACAGCGCCGCAGGCCAGGCGGACAAGGACGAGGTCGAGGGCGGCGGTGGCTGCGGTTGCGACGCCGGGACCGGCAGCGCCGGCGTGGCGGTGGTGATCGCGGGGCTGGCGCTGGCGAGGCGGCGGCGGGGGTGAGTCACCTACCCAACGGGGCCCCATCGCGGCCTTCGGCCACCCTCCCGCGCAGGCGGGGGCGGTACTCTAGCGTTAATCCTTAGCTTTCTCTGTGGCCTCGGTGGCTCTGTACCGCCTACCACCTGACAAACCGCACCCTCGCGTTCTGCATATCCGCCAGGTAGAACCCGCCGTCCACGGGGTACACGTCGGCCGGCCAGGACAGCTGAGCGTCGAGCGCAGGGCCGCCGTCGCCGGAGAAGCCGGCCTCGCCGGTGCCGGCCACCACGCCGTCCTGGTCCCAGATCTCATGGCTCCCGGAGGAAGCGGCGAGCCACCCGTCGACGGTGGGAACCGCCGCCCAGGGGTAGACGAGACCCTCGGCGATGACTTCGAACTGCACGGTTTCCTCGCTGAACTCGATGATACGTCCCGAGAAGGTATCAGTGGCGAGCACCCGGCCGTGGCCGCAACGCACGCGCTGGGGGCCGCCGAGACCGGTGAGCACGGTGTCGACGACACCGTCGACCACCCGGCGGATGGCGCCGTTGAGGGTGTCG
Organism: Deltaproteobacteria bacterium; assembly: GCA_016875435.1. Taxonomy (GTDB): domain Bacteria; phylum Myxococcota_A; class UBA796; order UBA796; family SXON01; genus SXON01. The sequence continues at coordinate 11,804 of VGRE01000082.1, forward strand.
GCGATCCAGATGGCGCCCGCGCTGTCAAAGCAGAAACCCTGCGGCTGGTAGAACGTGGCCTCCAGCGCCGGGCCGCCGTCGCCGGTGTAGCCCTCCTCTCCGGTGCCCACGACCAGCTGAATCAAGCCGGATGTATCAACTTGTATCAGCCGGGACTCGTGGGCTGGCAACACGTAGAGCAGGCCGTCGGGGCCGTATGCGGCGTCGACCGGGTTCTCGAGGTCGGAAGCCAGCGCGTCGATGCCCGGGGTGCTGTACGCATGGCCGCCCTGGCCCACCAGCGTCACCACTCGCCCCTCCTCGACGCGCCGCACGCGCATGTTGTTGTAGTCGACGATGACCGGCCGGCCGTCCGCGTCGAGCAACACCGCGCTCGGCAGGTACAACCAGGCCAGCGCCGCCGGGAACCCCTCGCCGTTGAAGCCGCGATCGCCGGTGCCCGCCACGGTGCAGATCGCCCCCGGCCCGCAGGGCTCGGGCTCCGCGCACGCGAGAAGGGCGAGGACTATTTCCAGGCGACGCGGATCGCGTGGTTGTAGGTGTCGGCGATGTACACGTTGCCGATCGTGTCGACGGCCACGCCGTAGGGCTTGTGGAGGCGCGCCTCGGCGGGCGGGCCCCCGTCGCCGGTGTAGTCGGGCTCGGTGCAGATGCCCGCGTGGGTGCGCATCGTGCCGTCGGGATCGACGACGCGCACGCAGGAGTTCTCGGTGTCGGCCACGTACAGTTCACCGCCGGGACCGAGCGCGATGTCGGTGGGCGAGAACAGGCTGGCCTCCACGGCGGGGCCGCCGTCGCCCGAGAAGCCTGGCGTCCCGTTGCCCGCGTAGGTGTCGACGAGGCCGGTAGCGAGGTCGACCACCCGGATGCGCTGGTTGAGGGTGTCAGCCACGAACAAGCGCCCGTCTGGCGAGATCTCGAGGCGACCGGAGGGCGCCGCCGCCTGCCCCTCGGGATTAGCGAACGAGGCCTCGCTCACCGGGCCGCCGTCGCCCCCGTAGCCCGCCTCGCCGGTGCCGGCGAAGGCATGGATGATGCCGTCGGGCGTGACGGTGCGGATGCGCTGGTTCGCGGTGTCGGCGATGTAGATCACGCCGTCGGCATCGACGACGGCGCTGCTCGGGAGGTCGAGCTTGGCCACCAGCGCGTCGCCCTCGTCGCCGGCGTAGCTGCGCGTGCCGTCGCCCGCGACGAAGCTGATCTGTTGCGACTCCGGGTCGAGCCGTTCCACCCGGCTGTTGTGCCAGGCGGCCACGAGGATGGTGCCATCGAGGTCCCAGGCCAGACCGGTGGGATGGTTGAAGCTCGCCAACCGCGCGTCGCCCTCGGGGCCGTCGCCCAGCAGGCCGGTGCCGGCCACGGTGCGGATGGTGCCGTCGGCCTCCACGCAGCGCACGCGGTGGTTGTTCCAGTCGAGCAAGTACAGGCGCCCGTCGGCGGCGGCCAGCACGTCTTGCGGCGAGTAAAGGTAACTTTCCGTGGCCGACACCTCCTCCTGCCCGAGGGCGGCCAGGCCATCCTTGCCCGCGAAGGTACAGAGGGTGCCCGCCTGCGGCGCGCAGCCCTCCTCGGCGGTGTCGCCGCTCTCCCCCGCGCAGCCGAGCAGCAGGGCGAGGATCATCGGGCCACGCGGCGGATGCGGTGATTGCCGCTGTCGGCGATGTATAGGTTGCCGTCGAGGTCGAGTTCCACGCCCATCGGCGAGTACAGCTGCGCGCCCGTCGCGGGCCCGCCGTCGCCGTCGCTGCCCACCTCGCCGTCGCCGGCCACGGTGTCGATCTCGAGAGTGGCGAGGTCGACCGCGCGCACCCGGCCGTTGTCGGTGTCGGCGATCCAGAGGAATCCGTCCTCCACCTCGATGTCCATTGGGTAGTTGAGCTGCGCCGTCGCCGCCGACCCCCCGTCACCGGAGAAGCCGGCCACGCCGGTGCCGGCCACGGTGGTGATGATCCCCGTGTCGAGGTCGATGGCCCGCACGCGGTGGTTTTCCGGATCGGCCACGTAGAGCAGGCGCCCGTCGAGGGCGAGCGCACCGCCCGGCCGCGGGTTGGTGTCGTTGGGGAATCCGAAACTCGCCTCGGTGGCGAGGCCGCCGTCGCCGCCCGCGCCCTTGACGCCGTTGCCGCCCACCGTCCGGATGGCGAAGTCGGCGTCGAGCGCGCGGACGCGCTCGTTGCGCATGTCGAGAATGTAGAGCGTGCCGTCCGACTCGTCGTACACCACCGACTTGGGCTGGTTGAACAGCGCGTCGGCGGCGGTGGGCTCGTCGTCGCCAGCGTAGCCGACACCGTCGCCGCAGTGGACGTACGCCAGGCCGGTGGCCGGGTTCCACGCGCGCAGCTTGTGGGTGTGCCAGGACGCGTCGATGAAGGTGCCGTCGGGCAGGTACACGCCGTCGGTGGGGTGGTTGAGGTTGACGGTGGTGCCCGGCGCCCCGGGAGGCTGCCGGTCGGACAGGTCGGGCGGGCCGTCGCCCACGAAGTCGGTGCCCATCACGGTGGTGACGGTGTCGTCGCTACCCACCACGCGCAGGCGATGGTTGTTCCAGTCGTGGACCAGCGGGAGACCGTAGGGGGAGAACTCGATGTCGATCGGCCAGTACAACCAGCTCTCGCGCCGGTCGAGCCCCTCGCCGTTGTAGCCGGCCTGGTCGCCCCCGGCGTAGGTGCAGATGTTGCCCGCGGCGGACTCGTCGCAGGGATCGGCCGCCGCCGTGTCTTCCACGCCCAGGGGACAGCCGAAGAGGCCAATGAGAACCACCGTCACTCCAGGACCGGGAGGTCGCGCGGGCCAGTGTAGACGATCGCCCCCTGGATCAAGGGCGCGGCGGAGGTGTGGCCACCGACCGCCCACGTTCCCCCTTCGGGATCCACCCAGGCGGCGTGCAGGTCCTGGTAGGTCGGCTTCTCGCGAGCGTCGGCGCTCCATCCGTCGTTATCACGAAAGTACACGCTACCGGTGGCGCCGACGGCCACGGGCTGGTCGCCGCCGTACACGCCGGCCAGGGCGGGCGCGAAGTCGGGGGTCTCGTCGGTCCAGGTCATGCCGGTGGACGAGAGAGCAAGGATCGTTCCGCTGGTGCTCCCGCCGGCGGCCAGTCCGTCGTGCACGGTGAACAGGTTGGCGAAGCTCAGGGTATCGACGTGCGCCCACGCGCCGCCGTCCCAGTGCATCGACACGCCGCCCGAACCCACCGCCCAGGCGTCACTGGCCGAGGCGCCCCAGGCCTTGTACAACGCGTACTGCGACGCCACCTCCGGGGGGAGCGAGACGAGCGCCCAGTCGCGACCGTCGAAATAGTAGGCGGCGGAGGCATCGCTTGGCACCTCGGTGTTCCCACCCACCACCCACGCGGTGCCGTCGCCGGGGCCCCAGGCGCCGTAGAAGGTGAGCGCCTCGTCGAGCACCCACGACTCGAGCGTCGCGGTGGCCCGGTCGAGGCGAAACACGCGCCCCCCGGCGCCGGCCATCCAGAGGCGGGCCGCGTCGCCCGACACCCACCACAGGTCGCCGCTGCCGAGCCCCTCGATGGGCATCCACGTGCCCCCGGCGAGGTGGTAGGCCATGGGCCCGGCGCCGGCGTCGGCCCCCACCACGTACACGTCGTCGGCGCTGTCACCCCAGATGGCGGTGATGGCCCCGGGCAGGTTCTCGGCCACGTCCTGCCACGGCGCGACTTCCTCGGCCGTGTCGGCCGAGTCGGGCGGGACGGGGCAGGCGAGCAGGAGCAGCACGGCGCCCAGCTTAGCCGGTCGATCTCGCGGGGTATACTGGCGCCATGCCCGCCACCGCGCGACAGCTCGTCAGCTTTGCCGAGCACCTCACCGCCGAGGACGTATCGTCGACAAGGCACGAGTATATTGACGGGCAGGTGGTGGCGACGGCCGGAACAGCCGCCTACGACCGTGGCGAGTGGGTGCGCCGGGGCCACGGGCCGGGCAGCAGCGTGCCGCTGCACTCGGTGGGGATCGGCGTCGATCTCGATGCGCTCTACGAGGGGTGGGAACCCGACCCCGACGCGCGATTGCCCACGCCCCCGCGAGCCTGAGCATGCGCCTCTTCATCGCCAACCGCGGCGAGATCGCGGTGCGCGTGGCCCGGGCGGCGCGAGAGATCGGCTGGTCGCCCCGCGGGACGTGGACCGAGGTCGACGCCAGCGCCTTGCATCGCTCGGCGATGGACGAGTGCGCGCCGCTGGGCTCGCCGGACGGCTACCTGTCGGCGTCGCGACTGGTGGCGGCCGCGAAGTCCCTCGGTTGCGACGCGGTGCACCCCGGGTACGGCTTCCTTGCCGAGAACGCCCACTTCGCGCAGGCGGTGATCGACGCCGGGCTCCTCTGGGTGGGGCCCGCGCCCGCGAGCATCGCCGCCATGGGTGACAAGCAGCGCGCCAAGGCCCTCGCGGCGGCGGCGGCGGTTCCTCTCGTGCCGAGCGGCGACGAGGCCGGCTTCCCGGCACTGGTGAAAGCGGCGGCCGGGGGCGGCGGGCGCGGCATGCGCGTGGTGCGCTCGGCCGGGGAACTGGAGGAGGCGAGGGCCCGCGCCTCGGAGGAAGCCCTCGCCGCCTTCGGCGACGGCACGGTGTACGTGGAGCGGCTCTTGGAGGGCGCGCGCCACGTGGAGGTGCAGGTGCTGGGCGACCAGCACGGCAAGGTGGTGTCGCTCGGCACGCGCGATTGCTCGGTGCAGCGCCGTCACCAGAAGCTCGTCGAGGAGGCCCCCGCCCTCGGCGCCCCGGCGGCGATGGAGGACGCCGCGCTCCGGCTCGCCGGCGCCGTCGACTACCTGGGCGCGGGGACGGTCGAGTTTCTCCTCCTCCCCAGCGGAGAGTTCTACTTCATCGAGATGAACACTCGCGTGCAGGTGGAGCACCCCGTCACCGAGTGGGTGACCGGACTCGACATCGTGGCGGCGCAGCTCCGGATCGCGATCGGCGATCCGGTCCCCGAGGTCCCCTCCCCGCGCGGGCACGCGATCGAGTGTCGCATCATCGCCGAGGACCCCTCGGCCGGCTTCGTCCCCTCGCCCGGCACCCTCGTCCGGTTCCGTCCCCCGGCGGGACCGGGGGTGCGGGTCGACGCCGGCGTGGCCGAGGGCGATGCCGTCAGCCCACACTACGACTCGCTGCTCGCCAAGCTGGTGGTCCACGGCGAAAGCCGCGATGCAGCACGCGCGAGAATGGCCCTGGCCCTGGGCGACTTCGAGATCGCCGGCGCATGCACCACGGCGGCGCTCTGCCGCGACATCATTCGGTCGGCCGACTTCGGCGCGGGCACCATCGACACCG
>VGRE01000083.1 GCA_016875435.1 Deltaproteobacteria bacterium
GCCTTCGAGGCGGAGGTGCTCGCGGAGTTGAGCTTCGGGTACAGCCTCGAGGTGCTGTGCTAGAGCTTCAACGCGGCGCGCGTGGCGCCCAGGGCGTCGCGGTATCGCTCGGGGTCGGCCACCTCGTCGATCGCCAGCCGGTAGAGGATGTGGTCTTGCGCGCGGGTGACCGCGCGGACGGTGGCGCCGACCTCGACGGGCGGGCGGTCGCCCGGTCCCACGCGCAGGCGCAGGCGACCCCCCTCCACGAACACGAGCGGGAAGGCCGCGGGCGCGCTGACCAGCCACTCCTCGGGGTGCAGCTCGATGGCGTGTACGGAGCCCTCGTTCAGCCCGAGCACACCGCCGGAGGCGGGCATCGCCGCGAGCGTGAAACCGCCCGGCTCGTTGCTGGCGCGCGCCCAGCCGTCGATGAAGCCCAGCAGCACCCCGCCCTGGGAGCGGTCGGGCACGTCGATCCCGCTGCGCAGCACGCTGGCCTCGAAGGTGAAGGCCACGCCGTCGACGGTGAGCCAGCACCGCACGTCGGTGCCGGGGGAGGGCGGCGTGCCCGCGAGGGCGAGGACCACGCCGCCGCGCTCCACGCGCACCACCTGGCCCCTCGCCGGCGCGCCCCCGCGAGGGAGCACCTCGACGCCGGCGCGGGCCTCGGCCGCGGTCACCAGCACTCGCCGGGTGTCGTCCATGGAGCGCGCCGCTATCACGCGGCGGGCTAGAGCAGGGCCATGCGCGTGGCGCACATCACCGACATCCACGTGGAGCGCAGGCCGTCCCTCGGCGAGCTCTGGAACAAGCGCCTCGCGGGCGCCGTCAATCTATATGTCCTGGGGCGGTCCGCGCACTTCTCGGTCGCGAGCCAGGTGGCCCTCGTCCGCGACGTGCTGGCGCTCGACCCCGACGTGGTGCTGTGCACGGGCGATCTCACCGCCACCGCCACCGAGGCCGAGTTCGGCGCGGCGCTGGAGTTGCTCGCGCCGCTGCGTCAGCGCCCCTTCCTGTGCATCCCCGGCAATCACGACGCCTACACCGGCGAGAGCCGGGGCCGCTATGAGCAGTTCCTCGGCGAGATCGACACCGTGCGCGTGTCGCGACAGGGCGACTGGGACATCGTGCTGGTGCGCGACGCCCACCCCGACTGGCTCAGCCGGGGCGAGGTGGGGCCCGCGGGCCGGGAGGCGCTCGACCGAGCGCTCGGCGCGGGCACCGCGCCCGCGCTGGTGGCCTTGCACTACCCCCTGCGGAACCGCCGCGGCGAACGCTACGGCCCCGCGACCCGCGCCCTCGCCGACGCGGAACAGGTCGAGGCCGTGCTGTCGCGACACGAGCGAGTTCGCGCGGTGGTCCACGGCCACGAGCACCATGGCTACCGCGTGCCGATCCCCCGCGCGGGCCAGTCCATCGTGGAGATCGATCCGGGGGCCTCCGGCTATGCCCACCTGCCGCGGAAGGGGCGCACCGCGCACTTCTGCGTGTACACCCTCGGTGCCCGCGAGGTCGAGGGCGTGGAGCGATACGCCTTCGACGGGGAGCGGTTCGCGCCCGAGCCCGGCGGGGCCTTCGCCTCCGGGGGATAGCGGAGCCGCTGGAAGCGGGAGCGCCGCAGGGATAGCCTGGGCGTGGCGGGCCTTGCCGCGCTGGTGCCGGCCCCGGTCTTCAAAACCGGTCGGGGCGCCTCGAGAGGGGTTGCCCGGTCAGTTCGATTCTGATGGCCCGCCGCCAAACCCTACGCGGGTAGCGTCCCGACGTCGGCGAGGCTGTCGCGACCGAGCAGGCAGCGGGTGTCCTCGTGGATGTAGAACATCTCCTCGAAGGCCGCGGCGCGAGCGCCGTCGCTGAGAACCGGGCGCACCGCGAACATGCCGTCCATCCGCACCGGGTGGAGCCGGTGGAGGCGGTTGCGTGGCAGGAAGGTGGCGAGGTGGGCCGACCTGGGGAAGCCGCGCGCCACGAGACCCTCCCGACCGAGCACCCGGTGGCCCACCGCGTTCTCGTTGGCGAGCGACAGGCGGTTGTTGACCGCCCAGGCCTGCGCGAAGACGAAGATCTCGCCGCAGGTCTTCCAGCGGCTGGCGTAGCCGCAGGAGGCGCGGGCACACTCCCGCGCCTCGCGCAACACGTGGGGCTCCTCGCCGCCGCCGAACAGGCGGGTGACGCCGATGTCGCCGTAGGCCTCGGCGGTGCCGGGACCGAGGTCGATGCTCACGAGGTCGCCCCCGGCGAGGGCCCTGCCCCGGGTGGGCACGTGGATCCCCGCCTTGCCGATGGCCTCGCCAATGGCCACCTCGGGCGGGTGGAACCAGGTGGTGAAACCGTGCTCGCCGAGCCGCGTTTCCGCCAGCTCCACGATGTGCCGTGCAAACATTCCCGCCTCGAGGCGGGCGACGACGTCGGCCAGCATCGCGATCGCGCGGCGCTGTGCGTCGTCGAAGGCGGCGACGACGGGGGGAAGCTCGGGACGGGGCATGCCGGGCGCCGATATCAAGAAACGGGCGCGACGTCGCTCAGCGGGGCGGCCTCGCGTCGACGACGAAGCGCCCCCAGTCCGGGTAGGTGGCGCCGCCGTCGTAGAGCAGGTGGTAGGTGAGGTAGGTCGAGAGCACGCGCTTGATGTAGTGGCGGGTCTCGCGGAAAGTGACCGACTCGGTCCACGTGTCGACCGGCGTGTCGGGCGGCAAGGCCTCGAGCCAGCGCTGGGTGTTTCCCGGCCCGGCATTGTAGGAGGCGAGCGCGAGCATGGGGCTGCCGCCGTTGTCGTCAAGGAGTTCGTTCAGGTAGTAGCTGCCGATACGGAGATTGGTGTCGACGTCCCAGATCTTGGACGAGCTGTACGAGATCGCGGCCTGCTTGGCCACGGCGCTCGCCGTCCCCGGCATCAGCTGCGACAGTCCGCAGGCGCCGGCGTGACTCTTGATCTCAGGGTTGAAGTTCGATTCCTCTCGCACAAGCGCGTGGAAGATGCGCGCGTCCCAGGGGTACTTGGTCGTAACCGCTTGAATGTTTGACCAGTACGCCTCGGGGTAGGCTACCCGGAGCACCTTGTAGGCGTTGGGGCCCAGCGTGCCGGGGGGATGGGTCTTGAGGTAGGCGCGGAGCCGCTCGTGACCGACAACGAAGTCGCCCGCCCGGGTTTCCAGGAGCATGCGGATCGCGGCGACCGAGCCACTCATCGCGCTCTCGTCGACGGTGGCCAACTCGGCGAGGGCCTCGCGGGTGAGGCCCACGCGCGCCAGCGCGAGCGCGGACTGTCCCGCGGGGCTGGCGACGAAGCCGGCGGGCACCTGCCAGGGGGCGGCCGGGTCGTCCATCGTCGGTCGCGACAGTCGGGTGGCGCGCGAGGCGTCTAGCCGCGCGAGCTGCGCGGCCGCGAGGCCGCCGTAGAAGTGCCAGGGGGCGCGCGTGGCCAGCGCCTCGAGGAGGTCGGCGGCCACGAGTCGCTGGGTCGGGTCGGCGGTGAGCTGGTTGTCGCGGGGCCAGGCTCGCCAGCGGGCGGCCCAGTAGGTGGACGCGAGCACGTCGGTGGGCGCGCTGGCGAGGGGAATCTCGGCGGCGGCCTTGTCGGCCCAGCGAATCGCCTCGGTGGGATCGCCGGCGAGCCATGCTCCCCAGGCCAGGCGCCAGGCGTTCTCGCCCGCGAGGTCGCCGGTGGGGTAGGCGGCCATGCCGAGGGCCCAGAGCTTGCGGGCGCCCTCGAGGTCGCCGGCGTCTTGCCGGGCGATGCCCCCCAGCGTGTAGCCGTCGTCGGCCATGGAGTGCCCGGGGTACCACTCGGGGATGCGCGCGTAGGCGCGCGAGGCGTTCCCTGCCTCCTTCTTGCGCTCGTAGGACTTCCCGGCCAGGTAGAGCGCCTTGGCGCCGCGGTCGGGGTCCTTCTCGCGACAGGCCTTGCCCAGCGGCTCCAGCACGGCCGCGGCGATGGTCACGTTGTTTTGCTTGTGCTGCGCGCGCCCGTAGCCGTAGCGCCCCACGCAGTCGTCGGCGGGGAGGCTCTCGATGGTGTCGGCGAGCAGGGCGGTGGCCGACTTGAACTGGCCCGTCTCCTGGAGGCGATCGGCGCGGTAGGACTTGTCTTCCGCGGTGGGGACGAACCAGTCGGCGATGGCCCTGTCTTCCGCGGTGCCCGGGTAGGAGCGGTAGATCCTCCGCGCGTGCGGAGTGGCCTCCTTGCTGGCCTTGCCGAGGCGCTCCCACAGCCACGAGAGGGCCTTCTCCACCCCGGGCGAGGGGTCGGGCTCGGCGGCGATGGCCTCGTACACCCGCCGCGCGTCGGCCTCGCGCTCGGCGCCGACGTAGGCGCTGGCGAGCGCGAGCCGGGCGCGGGCGCCGATGGGCGAGTCAGCGACCAGCACCTTCTCCAGCCTGGCCGCGGCCTCCCTGTGCTTGCCGTCGGCGGCGAGGGCCTCGCCGGCCACGAGGTCGACGTAGGCGGGTGGCGGCGTGGGCGCCTGCTCGAAGGTGGGGACGAGCGCAGCGGCCTCGCTCGCCCGGCCCGCGCGCACCAGCTCCCAGGCGAGCACGAAGGCCTGATCGGCGACCTGGTCCCCGGCGAGCGCGCGCTGGTCCATGGTGCGGAGCGCGGCGACGGCGGCCTCGTGCTCCCGCGCGTGGATCGCGGCGGTGACGGGCTCGGGGAGGGGCAGCGCGAGGTCGAAGGCCCCTGTGGGGAGGGGGGTCCAGGACTCCGCGAGGGCGGGGAGGGCGAGGTAGAGCATGGGCGGGAGCCGGCGGGGACCGTGATGTAACCCCGGGCGCGGCTGCAACCTGCCTGGGTCGCGACGAGGAACATCGAGGCCGGGTCCCGGCTCGCCGACGGGTCGGAGATCCCCATCGGCCGCGCCGTGCGCGTGGGCTCGATCTGGCGGCTCCAGGACGCCGTGGCCGACTGGAAACCCTACGGCAAGGCCAACGCCACCGCGTAGACGCGCCGGAAGTCGCGCGACGCGTCGCCCACGCGGCCCTGCGCGACCACGGCCAGCCAGGATCGCCCGTCGGGGCCTTTCACCACGTCGATGTCGCCGTTGCCCACCGTGCCCGTGGGGACCATGCGCGCGCGGCTCGGGTCGGTGGCGGACACCGCCCAGACGGGGTCGAAGTTGCCGGGGTCGTCGCGCACGTAGACCAGGTGCTTGCCGTCGGGCGTCCACGCGGGGCCACGCGCGTTCATCACCACACCGGTCGCGACACGAGTGGGCGTGCCTCCCGGCGTGAGCACGTAGAGGTCGAAGCGGGTGGGCGTGTCGCGGTTGCTGTAGAAGGCGATCTTGGTGCCGTCCGGGCTCCACGCGGGGCGCGTGCTCACGCCCGGCCACTCGGTGAGGGGGCGCGGCGCGGGGAAGTCGGTATTGTCGATGAGGTAGAGGTTGTCGCCCTGGGGGGTGTGGCCCACGAAGGCGAGGCGGCGGCTGTCGGGTGCCCAGGCGGCGTACAATTCGCTAGCTACCGGGTCGCCCGACAACTTCAGAGGGGGAAGCTCGACCCGGGCGAGATCGATCAGGTAGAGATCGCCCTGGCCGCTGCGAGCCGAGGTGAAGGCGATGCGCGTGCCGTCGGGGCTCCACGCGGCGTTGCCCTCGGCCCCGGGGCCGGCCGCCAGCGGGCCCATGCCGTCGATGTAGAGGTCGTAGTCCTCGGCGCTGCCGCTGCTGGCGTAGACGAAGCGACCGAGCGCCGGGGGCGACCAGGCCAGCTCGTGGACGACCATGCGGCCGGGGCCCGTCGCGAAACCTGAGGTGATGCTGCTCGTGCCGGTGCCGGGGGGAACCACCCGGCGCGGGGGCGCGCCCTGGCCGAAGACCGTGACGTAGAGATCCACCGCCTGGCGCTCGAGGTAGTTTACCTCCCAGCTGAGGAGCCGCCCGTCGGGCGACCAGCGTGGTGACTGGCAGTGCCCCTCGTAGTCGGGCGACAGCGGGTCGGCGGCGAGCGCCGCGAGGGCGAGGGCGAGCATCGGGAGGGCGCTTGGTTAACCCCTAGCCGCGGAAAGGAATGCCGCGCCGGTCTCAGTCGGTGGCGGGCGGGGCGGCGCCTTGCCCTCCGCCCGCCCCGCCGCGCCGGCGCCGGCGGCGGCGCTTCCGGGCCTGCCCCCCGGGGCCGCCCGCGGTCACGTCTTCGCCGTCGTCTTCCGCGTCGGCCAGCTGCTCCGGCCGCGGCGCCGCCGGCGCGGGTTCGTCACCTGGCGGGGGCGGTGCGAGGTCGGACGGGCTGGCGGCCGTGGCATGGGCCGCCGTGCCCCCCTGCGGGCGGCCCTCGCGGCGCTCGCCGCGATTCCGGTCGCGGTCGCGGTCGCGGTCGCGACCGTGCGGTCGGTCGTCCCGCCTGTCGTCCCGGCGCTCGCCGCGCCGTTCGTCGCGGCGCCCCTCGGGACGCTCCCCACGGCGCTCGTCACGGCGCTCCGGCCGCCGATCGCCACGCTCGTCGCGGCGGTTGTCGCGTCCCTCGTCGCCCCGTTCGGCCTGGGGCTCGCCGTCGACCTGGCGGTCGGCCTCGGCGAGCTTGCGCCGCCGGTCCCACTCCAGGAAGGCACGTAGCGCCACGGCGAGCAGCGTGTCGGCGTCGGGCCGCTCGCGCAGCGCGCGCACGGTGTCGCGGTAGCTCTCGGAGGCCATCGTGCCCGAGGCCTCCTTCAACAGGCGCGCGAATCGCTCGGTGCGCAGCCGCGCCGACTCCTCCGCGGTGGGCAGCGCCTTCACCTCGAAGGCGATCTTGTGCTGCTTCTCGAGCACTTGGCGCGTGCTGAAACCCGGCCCGTCGGCGAGGCAGATGCAGGTGCCGGCCTTGCCGATGCGCCCGGTGCGACCGCTGCGGTGCAGGTACACCGCCGGGTCTTCCGGGAGGCTGTACATGATCACGTGGGAGAGGTCGCTGATGTCGATGCCGCGGGCGGCCACGTCGGTGCTCACGAGGAACTGCACCGCGCTCGACTTGATGCGCGCCATCACCCGCTCGCGCTGCTTCTGCTGGAGGTCGCCCGACAGCATCTCCACGCCCAGGCCCTGGCGGTCGAGGTAGCTGTGTACGGTCGCGACGTCTTCCCGCGTGTTGCAGAAGATGATGGCGCTCTGCGGGCGCTCCTGCTCGATGAGGTCGAGCAGGGCGCGCGCCTTGTGGTAGTCCGGGCTCGTCTCGTAGAGCACGTGGGTGATGAGCTCCACGTTGTCGCCGTCGTGCGACAGGTGGATGTCTTCCGGCGACTTCATGTGGGTGCGCGCGAAGCCGCGGAGCGACTCGTCGAGCGTGGCCGAGAACAGCAGGGTCTGGCGCTCCCTGCTGGCCTTGTCGAGGATGCGCTTGACGTCCTCGAGGAAGCCCATCGACAGCATCTCGTCGGCCTCGTCGAGCACCGCCACCCGGAGGTTCTCCAGTCGCAGGTTGCCCCGGCGGAGGTGGTCGATGATGCGGCCCGGGGTGCCGACCACGATCTCCGCGCCGTCGCGCAGCGCATCTTCCTGGGGGCCAAAGCCCACGCCGCCGTAGATGGCGGCGATGCGCACGTCGCGGAACTTGGCGATGCTCGCCACCTCCTGGGCCACCTGCACCGCGAGCTCGCGGGTGGGGGTGAGCACCAGCGCCTGCGTTTGATGGGCGCCCTCGGCCACCCGCTCGATCAGGGGCACGCCGAAGGCGCAGGTTTTCCCGGTGCCCGTCTTGGCGCGGACGATCAGATCGAGGCCGGCGATGGCCGGGTCGATCACCGCCGCCTGGACCGGTGTGGCGTTCTTGTAGCCCATGGCGTCGAGGCCCTGGAGCGTGCTCGGCGCGATGGGAAAGTCGGCGAACGTGCGGTCGCTGACGTAGTCGGAGGAGGGGGTCGGGGCGGCGGCCTCGCCGGTTGCCGCTTCTGGGTCTGCCAAAGGTACACTCGTCGGAAGGGCGGGTTGCTAACGCAAACACGCCCCTTGCGCCCTGCGCGCCGGGCCATAAGTGTGGCGGCTGTCTTGGACCAGGCACCCATGGACTTCGCCTCGCAGTTTCTCGCGACCGTGCGCCGGAGTGGGTCGGTGCTGTTGACGGGTCCAGAGAGCCCCGATGGCGACAGCATCGGCGCTTGCCTCGCGCTCCGGCGCGTGCTCGCTCAGCTGGCCCCGGGGGTTCGCGTCGACGTCGCGGGGCACCCGGGCTTTCGCTACGACTGGCTCCCGGGCGCCGACACCCTGGTTCCCGACGAGCAGGTTGGTGCCTACGACGGCGTGGTGGTGATGGACGGCGACGCCGGTCGATTGCCGCGGCCGATCGAGGCGGCCTTCAACGGCGCGGGGTGGACGGCCATCGTCGACCACCACCGGTCCACCACGGCGGAAGGCTACACCCTCGTCTACCTCGACGGCGAGTCCGAGAGCACCTGCGTGATGGTGCGTCAGCTGATGCGGGCCTGGGGTGTCGGTCTCGACCGCGACATCGCGTTGCTCCTGTACACGGGCATCATCTTCGACACGGGGGCCTTCCGACACAGCAACACGCGCCCGTCCACGCACCTGCTCGCTGCCGAGCTGCTCAGTTTCGATTTCCCTCACTGGCTGGTGTGCGAGAAGGTGCTCGTGGAGCGGCGGCTCCCGGGCCTGAGGCTCCATGCCCGGGTGTTCGACCAGGCCGATTTCCTCGCCGGCGGCAGGCTCGCCGTCGGGCGCTACTCGCTCGCGCTCCGCGACGAACTGGGCACGGGCGACGGCGACGTCGAGGGCGCGGTCGACGCGCTCTGCATGGTGCAGGGGGTCGAGGTGGGTGCGGTGTTCGTCGAGAAGGCGGACGGGCGCACGAAGTTGAGCCTGCGCTCGCGCGGAGGGATCGACGTCGCCTCGCTCGCCAAGCGCATCTCCGTGCACGGCGGTGGCCACGCCAAGGCCGCCGGGGCATCGATCCCGGGCGATCTCGCGGCGGCCATGGCCATCGCGATGCCGGCGCTGTTGGACGCCTGCCCGGCACGCGAAGCCGCTGGACCCGTCCCTTCCCCCTGATCTCCGCGCAGCGGCGCTACGACAGGCCCCCGTCCACCACGAAAGTCTGCCCGGTGATGTACGAGGCGCCGGGACCGAGCAGGAAGGACACCAGCGGCGCCACCTCCTCCGGCTTGCCGAGCCGTCGCAAGGCGACCATCTGCTTGACGCCATCGAGCAGCTCGGTGGGCAGCACCCGCGTCATGTCGGTGTCGATGAAACCCGGTGCCACCACGTTGACGCGGATGTTGCGACGGCCCAGCTCCCTCGCGAGCGAGCGCGTGAACGCGATGACCCCGGCCTTGGCGGCGCCGTAGTTGGCCTGCCCGGCGTTGCCCATCAGCGCCGACACGCTGGCAAGGTTGACGATCGCGCCGCGGCGGCGCGGCAACATCGGCGCGGCGAAGGCGCGGCACACGCGGAAGGTGGACGTGAGGTTGGCGGCGATCACGTCGTCCCAGTCGTCGTCGGCCATGCGCAGCACCAGGCCGTCACGGGTGATGCCGGCGTTGTTCACCACCAGCTCGGCGCCGCCCTCGGCCTCGGCCGCGGCGAGCAGTGCGTCGACTCCCGCCTGCGTCGACACGTCGGCGGCCACGGCCACGGCGTTTCCGATCCCCGCCACGGTGGCGGCCGCGGCCTCGGCGTTGCCCTTGTAGTTCACGATGACGCGCGCCCCGGCGCGCCCCAGTTCCAGCGCGATCGCCCGCCCGATGCCGCGCCCGCCCCCGGTGACGACGGCCAGCTTCCCCTCTAGAAGCACCTACTGCTCGCGCTCGTCCATCGAGCCGTCCCCGTCTTTGTCGCGACCGGTCTTTACCACGTTACCGCTCTCGTCGAGCAGTTCCCAGAAGTCGATGCGCGCGTCGGCGTTGGTGTCGCGCTCCTTGCGGCGGACACGGCCGTTCTCGTAGTACTTGAAGAGGTCGAAGGTGCCGTTGGAGTCGGTGTCGATCTCGGTCATGCTCCGCTTGCCCTGGATGTAGTGGTCGACCCAGTCGGCGCGCCCATCGAAGTCGCCGTCCATCTCTTCCTTGACGCGGAGGCCGGCCTCGTCGAACTCGGAACGGACATCGACCTTGCCGTCGCGGTTGAGGTCGACGTCTTTCCTGAGAAGGAGCTTGCTGCCGCTCGACTCGCGGTAGTAGTTGATGATGTCGGCCTTCTGGTCGCCATCGATATCCACTTGCACCTCGGTGAGCCCATCGGCCGTGGCGCGGGTGGCGAGGATCGCAGCGGTTCCCTGTGGGATGGTCGACGCGGCCGAGTTTTTAAGCGTCGCGACGTCGCCAGTGGTGGGACAGCCAGTCAGGGTGAGCGCCAGCAGCATGCGCAGAAACTCCTCCAGTCGGGAAGAGGGCGATGTAACCCGTCGCGCGCGTTAGCGTGGGCGCATGAAGAGCGACGGCAAGAAGCACCTCCTGGTCGTCGACGACGAGCCGGTCATTCTGCAGATCCTCAAGGCGGTCTTCGAGGAGGAACCGTGGAAGCTCACCCTCGTCGGCGCCGGGATCGAGGCCAAGCGGATCATCGAGCAAGAGCACGTTGACCTGTTGCTCACCGACAAGAACCTGCCCGACGTCAACGGCATGGAACTACTGAGGATTGCCAAGCAGAAAGAGCCACTCACCGAGGTGATCATCCTCACCGGCTACGGCTCGCTGGAAACGGCGCTGGCGGCGATCGAGCTCGACGCCTTCGACTACGTGCTCAAGCCGCTGAACAACGTCTTCGACATCCGCAAGAAGGTGCGCCAGGCCTTCGCCAAGCAAGACGTGTCGCTCGAGAATCGTCGCCTCATCGCCGCGCTGCGCGAGAAGAACGGCGCGCTCGAGGCGGCGCTGGAAGAGACGCGCGCGCTCCAGGCCGAGCTGATCCAGAGCGAGAAGCTTGCCGGCATCGGCACCCTCGCCGCCGGTATCGCCCACGAGATCAGCTCGCCGCTGTTCGGCATCATGGGCCTCGCCGAGGCGATCGCCGACGAGCAGGATCTGCCGCTCGCGCAGTCCTACGCTCGCGAGATCGTCGAGTACTGTCGCACCGTGCGCGACATCGTCGTGGAGTTGTCGAGCTACTCGCGGGCCGCCACCAACGAGTACCTCACGACGGTGGAGCTCTCCCGCGTGGTCTTGGACGCCATACGGCTCGTGGAGCGATCGGGCGACACGTCGGGCGTGAACTTCGAGACCAACCTCGAGCCCGACCTCCATGTCCACGCGCGAACCAACGAGCTCCAGCAGGTGTTCGTCAACCTCGTGAAGAACGCCACCGAGTCGGTGCGCGAGGGGGCCCCGGCGGGCAGCGGGGTGGTGCGCGTGAGCGCGGGGCGCACCGGGAACCACGTGTGGATCACGGTGTCCGACAACGGCGCCGGCATCGAGGCCGACAAGCAGAAGCTGATTTTCGACCCCTTCTACACCACCAAGGCGCCGGGAAAGGGCACGGGCCTC
This sequence comes from Deltaproteobacteria bacterium, assembly GCA_016875435.1. Taxonomy (GTDB): domain Bacteria; phylum Myxococcota_A; class UBA796; order UBA796; family SXON01; genus SXON01. Next base: position 11,378 of record VGRE01000083.1, read on the forward strand.
GGGCTCAACATCGTGTACCGCATCGTCACCAAGTACCGCGGCGCGATCCACGTCGAGAGCGCACCCGGCAAGGGCGCGACCTTCGATTTGCGTTTCCCCATCGAGCGCTAGGCCAGTCCCTTGCGCCTCGGTTCGCGCATCGTCGCCTTCGTGGTCGTCCCCGGGGTGATGCCGCTCGTGCTCGTCGCCTACATGGCCGGGCAGATCGCCCGCGACCACCTCGAGGACACCATGCGCCGCGCCCAGGTCGAGGTGGCGGTGCAGCTCGCCGATGGCGTGGGTCGCGCGCTGGACGACCTCGAGCGGGTGCTCTCGGTGCAGGCGGGCAACTTCCAGCTCGACGTGGCTACCGACGAGGCCCGCGGCGCCTTCCTCCTCGCCACCTGGCGCCTCTTCCCAGAGATCGCCATCGCCGCGCTGGTCGACAGCGAGGGGCAAGACCTGGTGCCCCCGGTCTACGCGAGCAGCGCCGGGGAGGCCGGCGCGCACGATCACGTCGACGCCCGGCGCCTCGCCGACTTCCAGGCCGGCTGGGCGGTGCCGACCGGGCCGGTGAGCCGGGGTGCCCCCTACGTGCCGGCCGGGAGCGGCGCCGCCGTGATGCCGATCAGCTTCCTGTCGCCGCATGGCGACGGCCTGGTGCTCTACACCGAGGTGTCGCTGCGCCCGATCGCGCGGCAGCTCGCGCGCGTGGCGGGCGACGACCGCAGCGTGGCCCTCGTCGACCTCGACGGCGAGGTGCTGGTGGCGGCCGGCAGCACCCGGGCCATCGATCCCGCGCGGCTCGCGCCCGTCTTGCGTAGCTCCTCGTCCGACGCGCGAGTAGACGACGAGGCGATCGTCGCCACGGCCGCCGTGGAAGGTCGCGACATGGCCGTAGTGGTCACCTCGGCGGCGAGCTTCATCGACCAGGCGGTCGACGGCGTGCGCCGGCCCACCTGGTTCATCGGGCTGGTGGCGCTGGTGGCGATGGCGGTGGGCGGCCGGATCATCGGGAAGTCGATCACCGAGCCGGTCGACCAGCTGCGCGCCGCCGCGCAGGCCGTTGGGGAGGGCGACCTGCGGCAGCGGGTGCGCCTCGCGCCGGGTGACGAGCTGGGCGAGCTGGGCCACTCCTTCGACCAGATGACCGAACGCCTCGAGGCAAATCTCCGGGAGATCGCAGAACAGAGCGCTATCATCGACCGCTACAACCGAGAGTTGGAGCGCCTCGTGAGCGAGCGTACCGCCCAGCTAGTCGAGACGCAGGAGCAGCTCGTCCAGTCGCGACAGCTCGCCGCCGTGGCCGAGATGAGCGCGGGGTTGGCGCACGAGCTCAACAACCCGCTCGCCGGGGTGCTCGGGCTCCTGCAGATCCTCAAGCAGTTGCGCGTGGGCCAGGCCGACGCGGCCCTGCTCGGGAGCGCCGAGGAGCAGGCGATTCGCTGCAAGGAGATCGTCGCGAGCCTGTTGCGCTTCACGGCGCAGCCCCGTGGCGAGGGGGAGCAGGAGCAGGTCGACCTCGGGGGCATCGTGAGGGACGTGGTGGGGCTCGCCGGGAGTGCCTTCCGCCAGCGGGAGGTCGGCCTGGAGCTCGACTGCGACACCGCCGAGATCCCGGTGCTGGCCCATCCCGACGAGCTGGGACGGGCGCTGTCGCAGGTGCTGGCCGCGCTGCGAGCCGTCGCGGCGCCGGGTTCGACATTGAGCATCGCCGCCGGGCGGGTGAAGGGGGAGATGGCGGCGCGAGCGGAGGTGCGATTCTCGATGGAGGCCGTGGTGGACAACGAGGACGACTGGCGCGCGAGCGCGCTCGGGCTCTGGGCCGCCCGCCAGGTGCTGGTGATGCACGAGGCGCGGCTCGACGAGGTCGCCGTGGCCTCGGGGCGCGCCTGGCGCCTGGTGGTCCCGCTGGCGCCGGGGGCGGCATGAAGCGCGACTGGCTCGGCGTGTTGGCGGTGGTCGCCATCCTCGGGGTCGGTTTTGTCGCCTACGGCTGGCTCTTCGGCAACGACGCCGCCGACCGCTTCCGCATCGTGAGCGTGGCGGGCGAGGTGATGCACGTGCGCGCGCGCGGGGGCGAGTCCAGCGCGGCGGCCGGGGAGCGCCTCGCCACCGGCGACCGGATCGTCTCGCGGGGCGAGGGAAGCGCCGTGCTCGGGCTGGGCGACGACGCCCGCATCACCGTGGGCCCCCAGTCGAGTGTCGAGGTGCTCGGCGTGTCCGACGAGGGCGTGCAGTTGGAGCTCGAGGGGGGCAAGGTGGAGGCCACCGTGCGTCCCGGCTCGGGGCGGGTGGGCGTGGTGGCCGACGGTCGAGAGCTCTCGGCCACCGACGCTGACTTCACCGCCGTGCGCGACGAGGGCGGCACGCTCGCGGTGAGCACCGAGCGCGGCGAGGTGGCGATCACCGGGCTCGACGGGCTGTCGAGCCTCGGCCAGGGCGAGGAGCTGGTGGCCCCGCGCGACGGGTCGCCCCTGCGGGCCCCGGCCTCCGAGGCGCTGCTGCTGACGCTGCGCGACGGCACGCCGCCGCGCACGCGCGAGCGGGAGGCGAAGATCGAGGGGAGCACGAGCCCGGGCGCGCGGGTGACGGTGACCGGCGGGGAGCGCCCGGTGAGTACCCGGGCAGGGAGCGACGGCAGCTTCCGCGTGACCGTGTCGCTCGCGGAGGGAGAGAACCGCCTCGCGGTCCGCGCCGAGAGCCTGCTTGGCAAATCCACCGAGCTTTCGGCCACCCTGGTCCGCGACACCCGGGCGCCGAACGTGGGCGTGAGCCTGGAATTCTGAGGCTGGCCCGGATAGAGCGCGCGGCCGCCATGCCGACCTACCCCGAACTCCTCGCGCCCGCCGAACTCGAGGCCGAGATCCTCGCCTTCTGGAAGAACGCGAGGATCTTCGAGAAGTCTCTTGCGCTGCGTCGCGACTCGCCCGCCTTCGTGTTCTACGAGGGCCCGCCCACCGCCAACGGCATGCCGCACAACGGGCACGTGCTCACCCGCGTGGTGAAAGACCTGTTCCCTCGCTATCGCACCATGCGCGGCTACCGCGTGGATCGCAAGGCGGGCTGGGACACCCACGGGCTCCCGGTCGAGGTGGAGGTGGAGAAGGAGCTGGGCATCCACGGCAAGGAGGCGATCCTCGCCTACGGGCTCGAGCCCTTCTCGCAGAAGTGCATCCAGAGCGTGTTCACCTACACCCGGGAGTGGGAGGAGCTCACCGAGCGCATCGGCTTCTGGGTCGACCTGCCCACCGCCTATGTCACCTACCATCGCAGCTACGTGGAGAGCGTGTGGTGGGCGCTGTCGGAGCTGTTCAAGAAGGGGCTCCTGTATCGCGACTACAAGGTGGTGTGGTGGTGGGCGCAGGGCGGCACGGCGCTGTCGAGTGGCGAGGTGGGCGAGGGCTACAAGTCGGTGGACGACCCGAGCGTGACGGTGGCTTTCCGGGTGGATGCCGTCACGCCCCGGGCCGGCAACGAGGGCGCGTACCCGGTGAAGGACTGGCTCGACCGGATCGAGGCCATCGCCCCCGGGCTCGATGTCTACCTGCTGGCCTGGACAACCACCCCCTGGACCCTCCCGAGCAACGTGGCGCTCGCGGTGAAGCCCGACGCCCGGTACGCCGTCACCCGGGTGGAGCGCGACGGCCGGGCGCTCGCCGTCGTGACCGCCGCCGACCTCGCGCCGGAGGGCGAGCGACTCCTCGAGCTTTCCGGCAAAGAACTCGTGGGCACCACCTACGAGCCCCTCTTCCGCTGGCACGAGGCCGTCCCCGAGCAGGCCGCGCAGCTCGCCTCGGGCCGTGCCTTCGTCGTCATCGCCGCCGACCACGTGGAGATCGCCCAGACCGGCATCGTCCACACCGCGCCGGCCTTCGGCGAGGACGACTTCAGGGCCCGCGTCAAGAACGGCCTCGGGTTCCTCCAGCTCGTGGGCAGCGACGGCAAGTTCATCGAGGGATGCGAGGGGTTTACGGGTCGCTTCTGCAAGGACTGCGACAAGGACCTGGTGCGCGACCTCAGGGGGGAGGGCGAGACCAAGCGGGAACACAGTGCCCTGTGGAAATCCGAGGTCTATCGCCACGAGTACCCCTTCTGTCCCCGGGCGGACAGCGACCCGCTCATCCAGTACGCGCGCCCGGCCTGGTTCATCCGCACCACCTCGGTCAAGGCCGAGGCGCTGGCCAACAACGGCGCCGTCGCCTGGCACCCGGAGACCATCGGCGAGGGTCGCTTCGGCGACTTCCTCCGCAACAACGTGGACTGGGCGCTGTCGCGGGAGCGCTTCTGGGGCACCCCGCTCAACATCTGGACATGTCGCGACTGCGGTGCGCAGGAAGCGCCTGCGAGCGTGGCCGAGATCGAGGCCCGCGGGGGCAGGCTCGCCGAGGGGGTGAACGCCGACCTCGCGGTACACAAGCCGTGGATCGACCGCGTCACCCTGCGCTGCGGCTGCGGCGGCGAGATGCAGCGCGTGCCCGAGGTCATCGACTGCTGGTTCGACAGCGGCTGCATGCCCTTCGCCCAGTGGGGCTGGCCACACCGGGGTCGCGACGAGTTCGCGCGTAGCTTCCCGGCCGACTTCATCAGCGAGGCCGTCGACCAGACGCGCGGCTGGTTCTACTCGCTGCTCATGGTGTCGACGCTCCTGTTCGACGACGACACCTGGAAGGCCCAGGGCCTGCGCCCCCGCGGCTACCCGCGCCCCTATCGTAACTGCATCGTGCTGGGGCACGTGTGCGACGTCGACGGGAAGAAGGAGTCGAAGTCCAAGGGCAACTACACCTCGCCCGACCTCGTGCTCAAGGGCGAGATGCGCGTGAAGCTCCTCGCCGATCCCTCGCTCAAGCCGGGACAGCTCGGCCTGAAGGCGCCGCAGGTGAAGAGTCTCGGCCTCGACCCCGCCGAGCGCTTGCGCGCCCCCGACGGCTCGCTGTTCGAGGTGGTGTCGCGACCGGTAAAGGGCAAGGACGCGGCCCACGTGCATCCCGACGACCTCGCGCGCCTCGGCGCGGGCACGGTCCTTCGCCCGCCCTACCCGGCGCCCGGCGCCGATGCCTTCCGCTGGCTGTTCTGCGCCAGCAACCCGCCCTGGAACAACACGCGCATCTCCCTGAAGGCGATCCTCGAGGGGCAGCGCGAGTTCCTCTTCCGGCTGCGCAACGTTCACCAGTTCCTCGTGCTGCATGCCGAGGGCTGGACGCCGTCGCGGCCGGTGCCGACGCACGCGCTCGACCGGTGGATCCTTGGCGAGCTGGCCTCGCTCGTGCGTGGGTGTACGGCGCAGCTCGACGCCTACCGGCCCTTCGAGGCCGCGCGCGAGCTCTCCGCCTTCGTCGACGGGCTCTCCAACTGGTACCTGCGACGGAGTCGCGACCGCTTCGAGTCGCTCGATGCCGACGGCGTGGCCGCGCGCGACACGCTCCACGCGGTGCTGCACACCCTGGCCAAGCTGATCGCGCCCTTCGTGCCCTTCACCGCCGAGGGCATCTTCCGGTCGATCCGCGTCCCCGGCGACCCCGAGAGCGTCCATCTCTGCGACTGGCCCGAGCCGGCAGCGGCTCACGATGTCGAGCTGGCGAGCGCGATGGC
>VGRE01000084.1 GCA_016875435.1 Deltaproteobacteria bacterium
AGCCCGTCGGCGAGCTCCTCGGCGCCGGCGTACACCGTGTCGTTGTCGTCGTCGCAGTCCTCGTCGTCGCAGGTGGTGGCGCCGTCCCTGTCGTCGTCGAGGCAGGCCTCCACGTCGATGTCGACGTGGCAGGTGCCCACGAGGCCGCCCGGGTCGCTGAGCGTCATGCTGAGGCGGTGCTCGCCCCCGGCGAGCGGGGAAAAGCGCGTGGCGACGGTGCCCGCGCTGTCGGGGCTGCCCGACCAGAAACTGCCGTCGATGTCGCTCGCGAGCACCGCCGCGAGCAGCGCGGGGTCGCTCTGGGCGTCGGTGGTGCCCACCGCCACATCGACGCTCTCGCCCACGCGCAGGACTGTCCCGTTGTAGGGCAGGGCGAAGCTACACTCCGGCGCGGTGTTGGCCTGGGCCTGGATGGCCGCGCTGTCCTCGCCGATGTCGCCGTCGTCGTCGGTGGCGAAGACGCTGAGCACGTGGTTGCCGCCGGAGAGATTGACCGCGACGCCGAAGTTCCCGCCCTTGCAGGCCTCGCGCTCGCTCCCGGCGGGCGACTCCGCCAGCACGCCATCGACGTCGGACTGCAACACGATCGCGAGCTTCTCGGCCGCGGACTCGTCTTCGAGCTGGACGCACAGCTCGACGGGGAGCGCGGGGTCGAAGCTCGAGCCATCGACTGGCCGCAGGATGGTGACGATCGGCGCCTCGTTCGACGACTTGACGACGTTGTCTGCACCGCAGGCGAGGAAGAGGAGGAGCATGGCCGCGGTCTACACGGCCCGGCGGCCATCGGCAACCGGATACGAGGACGCATGCCCGAGACGAAGGACCCTGTCGCGGCGCTCGACGCGCCCGACATCCCCACCCGCGCCGCCGGGGCGCGCGACCTCGCGCTCGCGGGCACGCCCGAGGTCGTCGATCGCCTTCTCGCCATGGCCAAGGCCGACAAGTCGCCCGGCGTGCGCCTCGCATGCGCCGCCGCTGCCGCCGACATCGCCAGTCGCGACCGCCTCTCGGGCAGCATCCCGGAAGACACCCGGCGTCGATGGCTCCTCGCCATCCAGGGCGCCGATCCCGGGCTCAACGCCGGGCTGTTCCAGGTCGCGGCCGTGCTGTCCTTGCCCGAGGCGGTGAACCGCATCGTCGTGGGCCTGCGCGACCCGCGCCACGACGTGCGCGCCGGGGCCTGCGTTGGCCTGTGGCGGCTGGTGGCGAGCGCCGAGGCCAACGGCGACGCGGCGCTGGAGGCGCGGGTGGTGGCCGCCCTCGACGACAAGCGCGCCCGCGTGGAAACGCGCGTGGAGATCGCACGCATCTGCGCCGCCGCCGGCTTCCTCTCGGCGCTGGAGCCCGCGCGCCGGGCGGCCGAGGAGTCGATCCGCAACACCCGCAAGCTGGCCGACGAGACCGTCGACCGGCTCCAGTCGCCGCCCACGGGCGTGGGGATCTACGTCGACGTGGGGATCGACAACGGCGAGGCGCGCCCCCCCGGCAAGCCCCGGGGCTACATGGCGCTCCTCTCCGCCACCGACTGCGTGACGGCCAATGCAAGTGTCTCGCGACACGCCCCGGGCGGGCCGATGCGCGTGATGAGCGGGAAGCTCCCGGGGGAGGAGGCAGCCAGCGCCGTGGTCCAGGTGGGGCGATCGACCTATTGGGCGGCCGACGGCGACGATCTCTGCGCCTTTGGCGACCGGCTCTTGGCCAAGGGCGCGTTCGATCTACTCGACGCCTGCGAGGCGGTGATCGGCACCAGCGCCGCCGGCCTGCGCGTGCGCGGCGCGGCACTCCTGGCCCGGGGCGACGCCAAGGGGGCGCTGGAGGCGCTCGAGGAGTCGGTGGCGGGGAAGAAGGTGCCGAGCGATGCGTGGTGGTTCCTCGCCGAGGCGCTGCATGTGCTCGGTCGCGACGACGAGGCGCGGCCAAATCTGGAGAAGTACCTGGCGAAGGCGGCGAAGAAGGCGCCGTTCGTCGAGGAAGCAAAGCGGCGCCTGGGGGGTTGAGTCCGCCGCGGCGTGCGGCGCGGCTCAGGGGGTGTAGGCCAGGAGCTCGCGCGTCGCGTCGCGCGCGCGCCCGAGGGCGCTCACCTGCCAGTAGGTCTCGTCGTGCGCGGCGTCGCTGGATGTGCAGGCGATCTCGTGGGCGCTGAGGGTTCCCACGGCGAAGTCGACGGGCGAGGCGGCAAGGGCGGTGCAGGCGCGAGTGTAGGCGATGGCCGCGTCTTCACCGGGGTAGTCGCTGGTGCCGGCGTAGCTCTCGGTCCACGACGGCGTGTCGTCGAGCGAGAAGGGGAGCACGAGCACGGCGGGGTCGTAACGGCGCGTGCCGCTGAGGTCGGCGCCGCCGCCCATGCTCAAGGAGGCGTAGTGTTCCCGGTGCTCCGACAAGAGGTAGAGCCCGTCGACCTCGCAGCGGAACTGCCAGGTGTAGTGTTCGATCGTCCCCTCGGGCTCGCTGGCGGTGTCGCCGGTGTCGGCCGCCGCCTCCGTGAGGGTGCGGAGCGACTGCGCTTCCACGTCGCGCTCGTCCACGTTCGTCACCCGGATGGTCTCGTCGAGATCGGAGCCGCCGGCGCTGAACTCCGCGTTGGGCCCGTAGGTCCACTCGCTCCCCACGCCGACGATGCCGCTGATGGCGCTGCACTCCTCGGCCACCATGTCGCGATCGAACACGAACTCGGTGGCGCTGTCGTCGCCGCTGCCGGTGCAGGCCAGGAGGAAGAGCATCAGTCCTGCCGGGGCGGAGGGCCGGCGGGGAGGTCGTCCCACTTGATGACGCCGGGCTCGTAGATGGTGGCGGTAAACTGCCGGTGAACCACCTTCTCGTCGCGAGCGGTGGGGTCTTCCGAGGGGTGGCGCTCGGTGAAGGCCGCCTTTGCCGCATCCTCGTAGGGGGTCAGCGGGATGCCGAAGAGCTGGCCGATCTCGGGACCGTCGACCACGCAGTCGTGGCTGTAGAGCACGTCGAGCGCCTTCACCCGGTTGGTCCACCGGCGACCGGCGGGGCGAGCCAGCGCCGCCACGGCCTTGAGGGCCGAAGGGGGGACGTTCCAAGCGCTCGGCGGCAGGCCATTTGTCTCGCACATGCGACGGAACGCGTCGCCCACGGTCATCGTCTCCGGGCCGCCCACGTGGACGATGCGGTTCTTCACCGCTCCGAGGTCGAGCGAGGCCATGCACATCAGCGCCAGGTCGCGGGTGTGTACCGGGTTGATCGCGGTTTCCTTCTTGCCGGGCAGGAAGACGTTGCCGTTGGCCTCGACGCGGCGGGCAAGGTCGGCGAAGTTCTGCACGAAGAGGCCGGGTCGGAGGATGGTGTAGTCGAGTCCGCTGCCGACGAGTGCCTCCTCGGCGGCGCGCTTGGCGGTGAACAGCGGCACGCCGGCGCCGTGCTCGCTGCCGGCGCACGACACGTACACCACGTGCTCGACGCCGCGGTTCTTGGCGGCCTCGAAGAGGGCCGCGCTGCCGTCGGCGGTGACGTTCTTGTGGTGGTTGTCGGTCGACTCGGTGCGCACGCCGTGGGCGGCCACGAGGTGCTTCACGCCGCGCATGGCGCGAGAGAGGCTCTGGGGATCGCGGAGGTCGCCGAAGAAGTAGGCGGTGCCGGTGTCGTTTAGCCAGTAGTACTCGGAGCCCTTGCGGACGAGGCAGCGCACCTCGAGGCCGACCGAGCGCAGCGCGCGCACGATCTGGTGGCCGAGGCGGCCGGTGGCGCCGGTGACGAGGATCATGGGTATTTCTCGGAGCGGCGGCACACTACTTCATCGACCGACCACCGGCGAGCCCTTCGCGTGGCCTTGACGCTGGGGGCACCGGGACATAGGGGGGCGGCCACCCACGGGGCTGTAGCTCAGCTTGGGAGAGCACCAGAATGGCATTCTGGGGGTCAGGGGTTCGAGCCCCCTCAGCTCCACCACCCCGGTCACCCCGCCGCCTGGCGGGGTGATTTGTTTTTGCGCCCGGAGTTGCCCATGGCCGACAATAAGAACCTCGAACAGATGTCCGAGCTGCTCGGCAAGCTGTGGACGCGCACGCAGAAGGAGGCCTCCCGCGCCGGTCGCGCCGCGCGCGACATGCTGCACCTGCGGCAGTTGCGGAGCGACCGCGAGCGCATGTTCGTGAAGCTCGGGAAGGAGACGCGGCAACTCGTCGAGGCGGGCGAGATCAAGCACCCGGGGCTCGAGCGGGGCGTGCATCGAATCGACGACATGGAGCGGCAGATCCGCGAGCAGGAAGACGCGATGCGGTCGCGGGGGGTGGAGCCGGAAACGGAGGCGCAGAGCGAGGCGGCGAGCGCGGCTCGGGCGGGCCAGGACGAGGGCTGACGCGCGCGCACCCGCAGCTAGAGGATTCCCAGCGTCAGCATGCCGATGGGGACAGAGCGCGCGAGCCCGGCCACGATGAGCGGCGACCAGGACTGGCAGAGCAGGCCCGCGGCGGCCCCGAACTGCTGCCACTCGGGGCTGTCCGGGGACGTCGCCGTCGGAGGGCCGCGCGGGCATCGCCGTGCCCGCTGGCAGGGGCTGGTAGGAATTCTCGGCCATTCGGTGACGTTACCGTGCACAGCTATTGACGTGCCAAGAGTACGACGCGGAACTCTTGGCTTGGCAAGAACTAAGCCTTAACCCTTAACCTCCGGCACCTTTCCCTTACGCTTTCGTAGCCGCGCGCGATAGGTGTTTCCTTTCGAGGTCGCCTCTGTGAAAAATCACACGGGCGGTGTGGGAGATTGCGCGTGCGCCGGATCCAGGCCTTCGAGATCATGGACCTGCCGGGCTGCCCGGCCTGGGTGCGCGCCGGGGAGGTCGACTCCCTGCGCACCCTCACCTCGCTGGTGCGCGTTCACCGGGCCGTGGCGCCGCTGCTGGCCGAGGTGCTGCGCGCCCACGGCCAGCGCCGGGTGGTCGACCTCTGCTCCGGGGGCGTCGGGCCCCTCGCCTGGCTGTGGCGCGACGTGGAGAACCACCTGGGCAAGTCCATCGAGATCACCTGCACCGACCGGTATCCTCAGGTCCGGGCCCTCGATGCTCTCGATTCCGAGTCGCGACAACGGATCTCCTACCATCCCGATCCCGTCGATGCCGCCGACGTGCCCGTCACGCTCGATGGCGTGCGCACCATCTTCGAGGGCTTCCACCACTTCACGCCCTCGCTCGCCGAGCAGGTGGTGGCCGACGCGGTGCGGAAGGGGGCACCGCTGGTGATCGTCGAGGCCACCGAGCGCTCGCCCTGGGGGCTCCTGGTCGCCTCGCTGACCGGCCTCGGCGCCATCCTGTCCGCGCCCCTGTCGCGACCGCGACATCGCGCCGCGCTGCGCACCGCCCGCGACATCGCGTTCCCCGCCATTCCGATCGCGCTGTCGATCGACGGCGCGATGAGCGCCTTGCGAACTTGGACCCCCACGGAGATCCGGGCCATCGCCGCCCCTCGTCTGGCGCCGGGCTGGCGGGTGCGGAGCTGCACCTGGCGCCCGCTCGGGGTGCCTCTGTCGGCGGTGGTGGTGGAGCCGATCCCCCGGGAGCCCTTCGGCGCCTAGGAGGGGGTAGCGCCCCCGTGATACGAAGGTAGGATGTCCCTCAGGGAGCGGGTCGAGGAGGCGCGGGCGGAGTGCTGGCCCGGGCGGCCGGCGGCTGGCCATCGCGTGCTGATGGCGGAGGCGGGCTCGGGCACCGCCTACGGCGCGGCGGCCTATGAGGTGCCGTGATGGGGGCGCGCGCCGTGGTCGCGACCGAGTGGTGGAAACGGAGCTGGGAGTTCCGCCGCCACTGGCATCGCTATCGGGTGGAAGGCCTCGAGCACTTCCACGCCGTCGGCGGGGCGGTGATGGTGGGCTACCACGGGCGACCGGTGGCCCACGACCTCTGCATGTTGCAGGTGGGGTTGCTCCGCGAGGGGGTCCGTACCCACGCGGTGGTGCACGAGGTGGCCAAGACCTTGCCGGTGGTGCGACACGCGCTCGGCCCCATGGGCTGCGTGTTCGGCGACGGGCCCGAGGTGGAGGCTGCCCTCGAGGAGGGACGGAAGATCATCGTCACCCCGGGGGGCACGCGCGAGTCGGCGCGACGCCACGATGTCCGCTACCGGGTGGACTGGGGCGGTCGCACCGGGTGGCTGCGGCTGGCGCTCAAGCACCGGGTGCCAGTGTTGCCGGTGGGCGCGTGGGGGGTCGACGACACCTACGTGGGGCTGGTGAACGGCGCTCACTACATCGACAAGATCAAGCTTCCCGGCGGGCTGCCACCCTGGCTGGGCGTCGGTCCCCTGGGCCTGTGGCCCTTGTCGCCGCCCTTCCCGGTGCGGATCACCTCGGTGATTGCGCCGCCCTACACCCGCCACCTCGACGCGGCGGTGGATCCGGCTGACAGGCGGGCGCTGGGGGACATGGCCCGCGAGGTGGAGGCCATCGTACAAGGCATTCTCGACAGGAGACCGCGTTGGGCCGGGCCACGCTCCGGGCGCGACGCATCGTGAGCAGATTTGGCTTGCCTAGCCGCCGAGCCGGCGAACCAGCGCCTCGTGTTCGGGGCAGAGTCCCGCGAGCTCTCCCGGCGCAGCGAGCCGGAAGTCGCTGAAGTCGAAGCCTGGAGCCACGGTGCACGTGACGTGGCTGCCGGGTTGACCGCGGCACTCGGCCGCCTGCCAGTAGCCAGCCGGGACCACCGCGAGTGCCTCGCCCCCCGGCGAGGGGCCGAGCCGGTGGTGCGCCAGGTGACCGGCGTCGTCGAGCAGGTAGAGGTCGACGGGCGCGCCCTCGTAGAAACACCAGGCCTCGTCGGCACGCACGCGGTGCCAGCGCGACACTTCGCCCGGCGCGAGCAGGAAGTGGATGCTCGTGAGCAGGCTTCGCTGCCCGCGCGGCAGGGGCAGGGTGGAGCTAGACCGGTACACCTCGCGGAAGTGCCCCCCCTCGGGGTGTGCCTCGAGGCGGAGCCTCGACCGTCGCTCGCTGAGCCACTCGCTCATCAGTAGGGGAAGACCGACGGGTCGGAGTCGTCGCTGTCGCCGCACTCCTCGGTCCAGCCGTCGCCGTCGCCGTCGCTGCCGGCGTTGCCGCACAGGAAGAACTTGGCCTCGTCGAGGTCGTTCGCGTCGCCGCCGCTGCCAGTGAAGATCTCGTAGACCATGTCGTCGGTGCCGGTGCCGATGCCCTTGGCGCCGTAGGCGAGGTTCGCGGCCTCGCTGCTCAGGTCGACTTCAGGCTCGGTGACCGCCCGGTTGCAGGAGAAGCCGGCGAGGCCGTCGCTCATGCTGAGCGCGTCGTACTCCAGGTAGATCCGGCCGTCGTCCATGAGCACCATCGCGAAGGTGCTCGAGTCGCTGTACACGCCGAACTGGGGGATGCCGTTGAAGTACACGCCGACGGCGTCGGTGTAGCGCACCCAGGAGATGTCGTTGCTGTAGGCGTAGAGGTCGTCCCAGACGCCGGCCACGGCGAGGTCGGAAGCAAAGTAGCTCGCGTACTCGGTGTAGCTGGCGTCGCCCGAGCCGAAGGTCACGCGCCCGTTGGTGGTGAGGTAGGCGGTGGAGTAGTTGGTGCCGCAGAACGGGAAAGTCACGCCCGAGCGCCACGTGATCGTCTGGTAGGTGTCGTCGCCGCTCATCGTGGTGGTCACGTTGCTGGTGTCGGCGGTGTCGGTGTCGCCGTCACAGTCGTCGTCGATGCCGTTGCTCATGCTTTCCCAGCGGTAGGGGTGCCGGTCATCGTCTGAGTCGTCGCAGTCGTCGCCGCCGTAGGCGTCGCTGTCGAAGCCGTCCATGTCGTAGTCGTAGTCGGAGTAGCCGTCGCAGTCGCCGTCGATGCCGTCGTAGTAGGTCTCCGAGCCGCCGGGGTAGGCGCTCGCCTCGGTGTCGTCGCAGTCGTCGCCGCCGTAGGGCACGGCGTCGTAGCCGTCGCCGTCCTGGTCGTAGTCGCTCTCGCCGTCGCAGTTCTGGTCGTCGCCGTCGTACCAGATCTCGGCCTCGCCGGGGTTGACGGTGTCGTCGTAGTCGTCGCAGTCGTCGCCGCCGTAGCGGGTGCTGTCGTAGCCGTCGCCGTCGAAGTCGTAGTCGCTGCCGCCGTCGCAGTCGCTGTCGACGCCGTCGTAGGCCAAGTCGAAGGCACCGGGGTTGATGGCGTTGCTGGTGTCGTTGCAGTCGGTGCCGCCGTAGGCCTCGGCGGTGTAGCCGTCGCCATCCTGGTCGTAGTCGTTGGCGCCGTCGCAGTCGCTGTCGATGCCGTCGTACCAGGTGTCGGTGGCGGCGGGGTTCACGGTGCTGTCCACGTCGAGACAGTCACCGCCGCCGTAGGCGTCGGAGGTGTAGCCGTCGCCGTCGCGGTCGTAGTCGTTGGCGCCGTCACAGTTGGTGTCTTCCCCGTCGTACCAGGAGTCCACCTCGCCGGGGTTGATGTCGGCATCGAGATCGTTGCAGTCCTCGCCGCCGTAGGTGTCGGCGGTGTAGCCGTCGCCGTCGGCGTCGAAGTCGTCATTGCCGAGGCAGTCGCTGTCGATCCCGTCGTAGGCGGCGTCGGCGGCGCCGGGGTAGGTGCTGCCCTCGAGGTCGTCGCAGTCGTCGCCGCCGTAGGCGTCGCTGTCGTGGCCATCGAGGTCCTGGTCGTAGTCCGACCAGTCGTCGCAGTCGGTGTCTTCGCCGTCGTACCAGTCGTCCGCCGCGGCGGGGTTGATGTTGATGTCCTCGTCGTCGCAGTCGGAGCCGCCGTAAGACTCGTGGATGTAGCCATCCTTGTCCTGGTCGTAGTCGCTGTCGCCCGCGCAGTCCTGGTCGATGCCGTCGTACCAGAACTCGGTGGCATCGATGTTGACCGCCGCGTCGTCGTCGTCGCAGTCGGAGCCGCCGACGGCGTCGCTGTCATAGCCGTCGCCGTCGACGTCGGTCCAGTCGGCGCCGGTGCAGTCCTGGTCGATACCGTCGTACGGCGTCTCGCTGCCGCCGGGGTTGATGGCGACGTCGCTGTCGTCGCAGTCGTCGCCGCCGTACAAGTCGTAGTCGTAGCCGTCGGCGTCGCGGTCGTAGTCGCTCTCGCCGTCGCAGTTCTGGTCGATGCCGTCGTACCAGTTCTCCGCCGCGTCGAGGTTGATCGTCGCGTCGGTGTCGTCGCAGTCGTCGCCGCCGTAGTCGGCCGATTCGAAGCCGTCGGTGTCGGCATCGAAGTCGTCGTCGCCCGCGCAGTTGCTGTCGACGCCGTCGTACCAGGCGTCGGGGGCGGCCGGGTAGATGGTGGCGTCGGCGTCGTCGCAATCGGTGCCGCCGTAGGCGTCACTGTCAAAACCGTCCTGATCGGCGTCGTAGTCGGAGCGGCCGTCGCAATCGACATCGACCCCGTCGTAAAAGGTCTCGGCTTCACCGGGGTTGATCGAGGTGTCGCCGTCGTTGCAGTCGCCTTCGGTTTCGGCGTAGCCATCGCCGTCATCGTCGACGTAGGGGGCGCCCTCGTCGGTGATGTCGTCGCAGTCGTTGTCCTTGCCGTCGATGATGTCTTCGGCCCCCGGGTACACGCTGTCGTCGCTGTCGTCGCAGTCGTCGTTGCAGGTGGTGAAACCGTCGTTGTCCCAGTCCGTGCAGTCGTTCATGAAGATGGTGGTGGCGCAGGCGCCCACGAGGCCGCGCGGGTCGGTGACGGTGAGGGTGAGCGCGTGGTAGCCGCTCGTGAGCGAGGTGAGCGAGGTGTTCACCGTGCCGCCGCTGTCGGGCGCGCCGCTCCACAGTTCGCCGTCGACGTCGCTCGCGAGCACCCCGGTGAGTTCCTCGCCGCTCTCCTCGGCGTCTTCCGCGTGGGCGGTGAAGGGCACCACGGTGCCGGCCTCGAAGGCCTCGGCGTCGAGCGGGGTCAGCACCTCGCAGAAGGGGGCGCTGTTGTCGGTGCGCAGGAGGTTGACGTTGGCGATGCCTACCTGGTCGGCGGGGTCGGTGACGGTGATGATGACGCCGTGGTCGTCGTCGGAGAGGGTGGCGTCGAATCCGAAGTTGCCGCCGTCGCAGGTCACGGGCTCGCTGTCGATGTCGTGGCTCCAGATGGTGCCGTCGACGCTGGACTGCGCCACCAGCCGCATCGTGGCGTCGGGCGAGTTGTCGCTCACCGAGAGGCAGAACGACACCGGCACCAGTGGGTCGAAGGAGGCGCCTTCGAGCGGGCTGATGATCGTGATCTCCGGCGGATCGTCGGCGACTTTCACCTCGGTGTCGCCGCTGCTGCAGGCCGCGAGCAGGGTCAACAAGGCAGGGGAGGCGAGAAGTTTCGGCATGGAGGCTCCGCAGGCCGACACTGAGGCAGATCGGCAAGACATCATCTTTCCCTGATGGGGGGCTGCTGTCAACGAGACGGTAGGCTGTAGGATGTCGGCTAGAGCGCGCCGAGGTTCTGCCACCTGCGGTGACGACGGGACCGGTCGGGTGACGGAGTTGGCTCGCGGGGCCCCCTCGCGGTCGTCAGCGAGCCTCCGCCCTTCCCCCCACGAAAAACCTCAGGCCTACAGCCTACAGCCTACAGCCTGTCCACCACCAACCACGCGTCCATCACCAGGTCGGAGCTCGCCGCCGCCTGCTGGTGCACCTCCACCGCCACGAGGTTGTCGCCCTCCACCAGCAGCGAGGTATCGACGGGGAATTCGAAGTACGCGGTCTCGTTGTAGGAGCCTACGGAGCTACTTGCCAGCGTGCTCGGGTCCACGGGACCTTCGGCGATGTTGGTGCGGAAGGCCTCGTTCCCGTTGAGGTACACCACCGCGCCGTCGTCGCGGCGAATGCCCATGGTGGCGCTCACGACGCCGTCGAGGTCGCGCAGCGAGGTGGTGGTGCGGTACCACGTCGTGATGTGCTTATTGTTCGCATCGCTGCCGTAGCCCACCGTCGTGCCCAGGCCGTCGTCGCCGTAGCCGAGCGGCGCAGGGCCGGAGGCCCAGGTGCTGTCGTCGAAGCCCACGTCGTGCCAGGTGGAGCCAGGGTCGGCGCCGGTGTCGAGGTAGGACCATGTGCTCCCCGCCTCCAGCACGGCGACTTCTGCCGTGGAAGGCGGCACGTTGGTGGTGCCGGGCGTGCCCCGGTAAACGAAACCGAGGCAGTCGTCGCCGGTGCAGCAGTCCGTCGAGCGCGCCACCGAGAAATCGGTCGCGACCACGCCCCAGCTCAGGATCGTCCCCCGGCCGTCGGGCGCGAACATCGCCAGCTCGCCGCCCGAGGCCGCCAGTTTCACCGGCCACTCGCCCTCGCCCTCCTCCCCGGTGGCCCAGATGAACGCGAAGGCGCCGGGCTCGATGTCGAGGGCCTCGATCACGTGGGGATCGTCGTCGTCGCGGTCGGTCGACACGGTGTAGCCGGCCAGGGCGACGGCCTCGGCGCCGGGGTTGTGCAACTCGATCCAGTCCTCGTAGGCGCCCGCCCTGGTGGCGACAGAAGAGGCGTTGGCGGGCATCAACTCGTTGACGCAGAAGGGGAGGGGATCGTCGAGGAGGGTGCCGCTGTCGACGGGCGGCTCGGGCGGGCCGGTGTCGGTTGCCGTGTCGCTGGCCGTGTCGACCGGCGCCGACGCGTCGTCCGGGCGATCGGCCGGGACGATGCTCGCCGAGCAGGCGAGGAACCACGTCAAGGGAGGTCCCAGTACGTCTTCATGTAGCTGGTGCGGTAGGGGAGCCAGTCCTGCAGCCACTGGCGGTAGCTGGCGACTTTCTCCGCCGAGCACTCGCGACGCGCGTCGCGGTAGGCGAGGTCGTTGGTCAGGGCATCCCAGCGGTCGAGCTCGGCGTCGAGCGCGGCGGTGTCGATGCGCTCGATCACCGTGGACACCGCCTCGCGCTGCTTGGCACGGCAGTCGGTGTCGGCCCAGCATCCCTCCGCGAGCACGCCGCGCGGGTCGGCCCAGCTCATGCCCCACCAGCTGTCTTCGAGGAAGGCGTAGTCGAGGTCCCACATGACCAACTCCATCAGGCCGTCGGAGGGGTCGAAGTACACCCGGTAGTTGTTGATGTTGAGCGCGTAGCCGTCGTTGTGGCCCAGCCACTGCTCCACGGCGAGGTAGGTGTGGAGCCGCTCCCAGTCCACGACGGTGCTGGTGATCGCCTCGTACTGGCCGCTGCCGCTGGCCGCCGTGTTGGCCGCCGTAACCGCGAAGATGTCGGCGTGTCCCACGTCGGTGCCTTCCTCGAGCTGGTAGTAGTCGTCCAAGCTGTCGACGAAGTCGAGCAGCAGGAAGGCGCCGGTGGTGTAGTCGTAGAGGTACTTGCCGTCGTAGAAGTTGCCCTCGGGGTCGGCGTAGGTCCGCTCCAGCCAGTCCTTGTCGGGCGTCTCCAGGATGACGTACAGCCCGTAGTCCACCCCGTTGACGTACACGCTGGCAAACGACGTGCGCAGCGTGGGAAGCCCTGCCATGCCGACGATCGCGTAGCCGAGCTTCTCCTTGAGGTAGGAGCAGTCCGCCACGCTGTTGTTGAGCGAGAGGTGCTCGAGGCCGTAGAAGTCGCGACCGTCGCGATACTGGTTGAAGTCGATCTTCCACTTCGGCTTGTTGTCGATGGTGCGGAAGCTGCCGATCTTGCCGCGCAGGCGCACGCCCACGTCGGGCGCCTTCACGCCGTCGATGCTCAGGTCGGCCGGCGCCCAGTCGTAGGGCAACGAGCGCAAGAGCGCGAAGCTCTCGTCACTGAGTTGGATGTCGATGCGGTGGACGAAGCTGTCGTCGAAGATCCAGTCGTTGGCTGCGATGTAGTCGCCCACGCCCTCCTCGGTGACGAGGGGCTCCACCGGTGCCGCCGTGTCGCCGGGAACGCCGCTGTCGGGCGCGGCGCTGCCTTCGATCGCCACTGGCTCGTTCCCCGCGTTGCCGATGGCGAACGGTTCGGAGGAGCAGGCGAGCAGCAGGATCACTTCGGCTCGAAACCCTCGGCCCAGCGGGTGACGACGAAGTCGATCCGTTCGTTGGCCACCCGCGCCGCCTCGGTGCCGCTCGGGTCGGCCGGGCGCATGCCGCCGTAGCCAGCCGCGTAGAAGCGCCCGCGGTCGAGCCCGGCGGCGACGAGTCGCTCCAGCACCACGCCGGCGCGCGTACCGGACATCGCCAGCTCTTCGGAGGGGTCGCTGCGGCCGTCGGTGTGGCCCTCGATGCGCACCGACTCGATCTCGGGGTGGGCGATCAGGTACTTGGCGAGCTGCTCGACCTGTGTGGCGCCGCCGGGCCGGAGCGTGGCGCCGTCAAAGTCGATGCGCTGGTAGGTGAGGATCCGCGTGCCGCGGACGACGACCGGGTTCTGCGCGGTGGGGACCGGCGCCGGGGGCGGGGAAACGACGGGCGGCGGGACCGGCTTCTGGACCACGGGCTCGGGCTTCGGGGCGGGCTTCGCCTCGGGCTTGGGCTCGGGCGTGACCACTGCCACGGGACGGGGCTGCTCTTTCGCGGGGGCCTGCTGCCAGCCCACGCTGAGCACGGCGCGGCCGTTGCTCGCGCCGATGCCGGTGCTGATGCCGTGGCCGTAGCCGGCGGCGAGCTTGAGGCTGTCGCCGAGGCGGTAGAAGCCGCCGAGCATCGCTTCCGCCGGCGCGCCCGCGGGGTTGCCGAGGTCGGCCCAGGCGGCGTAGCCAGCGAGGTCGAGCGAGACGCCCCAGGTGGCGCCGGGGTCGAAGGCCCCGCCCACCCGCCAGGCAAGTTGGTCGGACACGCTGAGGTTGCTGACCTCCACCGCCGGCATGCCTCGCGTGCCGATGTTGGCCGCCAGCAGCACCGGGCCCAGTTGTTTATCGGCGATCACCGTGGCTTCCCAGGCAAACCCGTCGGCGGCGAGGGGCGCGGCGGTGCTGGCCGTGGGCAGGTCGGCGCGCACGGCGATGGCGAGGCCCAGGGGTGCCGTCTTCTTGTCGAGGATCATCCCCTTGAGATCCACGGCGATGTCGCCGAGCCCGGCACCGCCCTCGCCCGCCGACGACGACGCCACCGGGTAAACCGGCACGTCGACGGCGGCGCGGATGCGCCAGAAGCTGTAGCCGCCGAGCACGTCGATACCCACGGCGTCGCCGACGAGCGGCACTCGCTCGCCGGTGTCTTCCCACACCCACACCACCGGCTCGTGGACCCAGCCCACGCTGGCCCCGGCGAGGGCGCCCTGGCCCACGGCGCTGTCGTCGGCCCAGAGGGTGGCCTGCGCGCCGATCGGGGGCCGGTAGATCTGCCCGTCGACCGCCGCCTCGGGGATGCTGTCGGCCGCCAGCGCGGGGCCGAGAACAAGGATTCCGAGGATCATCGGCGACGGCTCCGGAAGGCGAGGGCGGAGCCTACTACAAGCAGCGACCACGGCCCAAGCGAGGCACAACCGCCGCCGTAGAGACCGCCCGTTCGCGGGGGAACATCATCGAGCGTCACGCCGGTGTCACCCGGGGAGCCGGGGTCGTCGGGGTCGAGCGGATCGGTGCCGTCGTCGACCTCCTGGCCGTCGCTGATGCCGTCGTCGTCGGTGTCGGTGTCGTTCGGGTCGGTGCCGAGTACGGTCTCCTCGGAGTCGGTGAGCCCGTCGCCGTCGGTGTCGGTCGGAACGTCGTCGCCTGGGTCGAGCGGGTTGGTGCCGTCGACCTTCACCTCGGCCCCGTCGCTCACGCCGCCACCGTCGGTGTCGGCGTTGTTCGGGTTGGTGCCGCGGGCCACCTCCTCGGCGTCGGTGAGTTGGTCGTCGTCGCTGTCGGCGTCGAAGGGGTCGGTGTTGTAGTCCTCGCGCTCGGCACGGTCTTCGAGGCCGTCGCCGTCGCTGTCGAGGCCCTCGTCGGCCATGTCGTCGCAGTCGTTGTCGAGGCCGTCGGCGCTCTCGGCGTTGCCGGGGAAGTTGTTGGCGTCTTCGTCGTCACAGTCGTCGTCGTTGTCAACCACGCCGTCGCTGGTGCCGCAGGCGAGCACCGGGCTGGCGGCGTCTCCGTGGCCGTCGCCGTCGGCGTCGGCGTAGAGGGTTTCCGCGTCGACCGCGTCCTCGTCGATCTCGCCGTCGCAGTCCTCGTCGACCTCGTCGCAGTGCTCGGGGGCGCCAGGATTGATGTCGGGGTCGAGGTCGTTGCAGTCGCCGGCCGCGTCGACCTTGTCGACGGGCTGGCTGCAGGCATAGGTCACGTCGCCGTCGTCGCCCCAGGTGTCGCGGTCGTCGTCGGCGTACCAGGCGCTGGCGTCGACGGCGTCGTCGTCGGCGCTGCCGTTGCAGTCGTTGTCGGCGCCGTCGCACACCTCGAGGCCGCCGGGGTAGCTGCTGCCGTCGGCATCGTCGCAGTCGCTGTCGTCGCTCACGTAGCCGCTGGGCGCGCTGCAGTCGGACACGCTCTTGGCGGCGTTGCCGAAGAGGTCGCCGTCGGCATCGGCGTACCAGATGGTCGCGTCGATCGCTTTCTCGTCGGCGCTGCCGTCGCAGTCCTCGTCGACGCCGTCGCAGGTCTCGGCTGCACCGGGGTACACTTCGCGGTCGCGGTCGTCGCAGTCGGTGGCGTCGGCCACGTAGCCGGTGGGCGCCGAGCAGTCCTCGGTGTCGAAGGAGGCGTCGCCGAAGCCGTCGCCGTCGCTGTCGAGGTAGAACTCGGTGGTATCGACCGCGCTGTTGTCGGCGGTACCGTCGCAGTCCTCGTCGTCACCGTTACAGTACTCGGTCGCGCCGGGGTAGTCGCCACTGTCGGCGTCGTCGCAGTCGTCGTCGTTGCTGGCGGTGTAGGCTGCAGTGGCGCTGCAGCGGCAGGTGCTGCTGGTGCTGCCGTAGCCGTCGCTGTCGGCGTCGTTGTAGAAGGTGGTGCAGCCGGTGGCGCCGGCGTCGTTGGCGGAGCCGTCGCAATCGTCGTCGCCGGTGGTGGCACAGCTCTCCGTGGCGGCCGGGCTCACGCTGGCGTTGGCGTCGTCGCAGTCGGTGCCCCCGCTGGC
The DNA here is from genome assembly GCA_016875435.1 of Deltaproteobacteria bacterium. GTDB lineage: Bacteria > Myxococcota_A > UBA796 > UBA796 > SXON01 > SXON01. The sequence continues at coordinate 15,859 of VGRE01000084.1, forward strand.
GGTGCTGGTGTAGCCGTCGCCGTCGGCGTCGGTGTCGCAGGCGTCACCGGTGCCGTCGCCGTCGCTGTCGACCTGCGTGGCGTTGCTCGTGGACGGGCAGTTGTCGTCCTCGTCGGCCACGCCGTCGCTGTCGGTGTCGGGCACGGTGACGACCGCGTTGTCGAAGTAGCAGCCGCCCGTGCGATTCCCGTTGTCGTAACAATAGAAGCCGATGTAGCCGCTGGTGTGGGTGCTCGTCGTCGCGTCGATGAGGTGCTCGGTGGTCTCGTAGCTGCCGTCGTTGTCGTTGTCGGCCCACACGTCGATGTCGCTGCCGCTCGCCACCACCTTCACGCTCACCACCTCGTCGCGGTCGAGCTCCGAGCCAGTGGCCACCAGGGTGCCGGTGCCGCCGGATATGCTGTAGAGGTAGGTGCCCTCCGAGATGCTTTCGGAGTTACGGCCGTTGGACGAGGCCGGGCAATCTTCGCCCCCGCAGAAGAGAATGAGGTAGAAGTTCGCGGCGGTGGTGAACCGAACGACCAGGCCGATGCCGTCTTCGTCGCCCTGGAACACGTCGGCGTAGTAGGTGAAGTCGGAGAAGCTGTCCGACTGGTAGGTGAGGTGGTTGTCCTGTGCGTAGCCGTTGCCCCAGGTGCCGCTGTCGCTCCGGTCGTCGGTCTTGGCGTACACGCCGCCGTAAAGGTAGGTCGACCACGTGTCGCTCGAGTAGCCCGTGTTCCAGCCTGCGCTGCCGCTGAAGCTGGTGGTGGTGTACGCGTCGAAGTCTTCGTCGAGGACGGTGAGGTCGGCGGCCTGCGCGCGCAGGAGGAGGGCGAGGAGCACGGCGCTATGCTAGCCGATCCGCAGGGCGGCAGCGCGCGTTGTTCTCGTTCGATGGTCCGAAGTTTTGAGTGGTTTGTTTTCTGTTTTCGCATAAATTGTAGCTCCTACATGCCGAACTGCGGCATCGCCGCATGCTCCCGGAGTTCTGGATGTCGCTTCGGTCGAGCCTGTTCCTCGTGCCGCTGGGTTTTGGTCAAGCGGTCGACGAGGCCGAGTTGGGCCTTTT
>VGRE01000085.1 GCA_016875435.1 Deltaproteobacteria bacterium
CGGGCGACGCGGCGACAGTGTCGACGACCAGCTCGCCGAGCTAGTCCCTCACTCCACGACGAAGTCGCGACCGTCGACCTGGATGGTGGACCGTCCCTCGCGACGCCACGCCCCGCCTGCGGCGCGCGTCGTCGACTCCTCCCGCAGTTCCAGCCCCAGCTCGGGCGCGGCGCCGTCCAGGGTGGCCACCTGGTCGGCGCGGCCGATGGCGTACACCCAGTCGCCGAGCCTCCCTGTCGCCCAGGCGCCATCGGGATCGGCAAGCACGCTCGGCACGGGGATGGCGGAGGGGAAGGTGGCGACCTGTCCCCCGGCGAAGGACTGGGGTGCCTCGACCCGCAGTGACAGCGCGTCCGACACGCTCGTCGCCTGCACCGGCAGGCTGCTGTCGGCGCGGAAGGGACCGATCGCGCCGGCGCAGGCTCGGGTGGCGCGCGCCCGGAGGTGCATCACCGACACCACGGCATGGGCCTCGGCGTGCCGCTCCTCCACCACCCTATCGAGGCGGAGGCAACCGGGGTCGGTTCCCTCCCGCCGCAGGCCGTAGGCCAGCGGCGGCGCGGCGGCCACGCTCAGCAAGAGTTCCACCTCGCTGCCGACGAAGACCGCGCCCTCGGGGCCACGGGCGTCGAGCACAAGCGGCGTGGGCGGGAGGATGCCGGCGAGAGCTGGGTTGCCGAGGTGCGCCGAGAAGTCGGGATCGGCGGCGGCCTCGAGCGGGCCGGTGGCCCCGAGCTGGAACGCGGCGGCGAGGTCGCTGGCCGACCCGTCGAGCTGCCCCATACGCGCCCGCCACGCGGCGCGCTGGTACCAGGCCAGTCCCAGGCGCGGCTCGCGCGCGATCGCTTCGCTCGCGCGGCCCTCGGCGGCGGCGAGATCGCCCCGGGCGGCGAGCGCCTTTCCCTCCCACAGCAGCAGCAGCGGGCTCGAGGGGTCGTGCGCGCGCGCATCGGCGAAGGCGGTCACCGCCTCGTCGATCCTCCCCTCGTCGAGCGCCACCCGCCCACGCTCGTAGGCGGCGAGCGCACCGCGCACCGGGTCGAGGGCCGGGTCGCGACAGGCCAGGAGCAGCACGATCACGGTGGGAGCCCGATCGCGCCCACCTGGCGCCCGGCGCTCGCGCCGTCGCGCCGATGCGACCAGTACTGCGGGTCGCAGCGCGTGCAGGGGCCCACGATCTCGGTCGCTACGCCCAGCTCGGCGAGGATGGCGGCGTTCGCCACGGCGAGATCCACGTGGCGGGCCGAGAGCCAGGCCCGTCCCGGCGCGACGGCGGCGACGCGGTCGATCACCTCCTCCCCCACCTCGTAGCAGCAGCCCCGGATGCAGGGGCCGATCGCCGCCCGTAGCCCTTCCCCCGCGCCCAGCGCCTGCACCGCGTGGCGCACGATGTCGGCCGCCGTCCCCCGCCAGCCGGCGTGCACGGCCGCCACGGCGCCCGGCGCCGCCAGCAGGATGGGCACGCAGTCCGCCACGCGAACCGCCACGCAGCTCCCGGGCAGGCGCGTGAGCACGGCGTCGGCCTCGGGCACCTCGGCCTCGAAGGGGACCGAGGCTAGGCGATTGCCGTGCACCTGTGAGGCGGCGGCGTAGGGGCCGGGTAGCGCCAGGGTCGCCAGGAGGCGCGCCGGGGCCGATGAAGGCGGGGCGAAGTCGCCGTGGTCGCGGCCGGTGAACCCGTGGGGGTAGGCAGCGAGGTAAGCCGCGCGGAGCATCGTCGCACCGATTAATGTGGCGGCGATGCTGATTGGCCTAATCCTCGCTTGCTGGGGCGTCGATACCGGCTCAACCACCGTCGAGGTGGCCGATTACGTGCTCAACCTGCGCCCCGTGGTGCCCGACAACCAGTCGCCCTTCGAGGACGTGGATCGCCTCGATCTCGTGCTCTCCGGCGGCACGAGCGACCTGGTGCGAATCTCGCTCGACCCGCCGGGTACTGGTGGGAGCGCCGCCGTCGAGAAGCTCCCCGCGTTGTTCGACACGCGGATCACCGTCGAGGGCTACCAGCTCGGCCAGCTCGTGGCCTGGGGGCGGAGCAACCCGGTGACGGCCACCACCGGGGAGGTAGACGTTCCTATCTATGTCGCGACACCAGGGGCCATGGGCCGCCTTGGACCCCTGGAGGAGGGCGCGGCCTGGTCGAGCGGCGTCGCGCTCGGCAACGGGCGATTCGCTATCTTCGGCGGCTTCGGCAGCCGTAGCGGCGGGCTCGGGCAGGCCGTCTCGAGCACCGCCGTGTACGACCTGGGCGCCCCCAACGATGACCTCGTCATCGACAGCGACGCCTTCACCGTGCCCAGCTACACCGACGCCAACGGCGAGACGCAGTCCACCCGGGGGGGGGCCAGCCTCACCCTCCTCACCTTGGGCGACGAGAAGGGCTTGTACCTGTACGCGGGCGGGGGCGACACCGAGCCGGTGCGCGACGGCACCACCATCACCCCGGACGTGCGCTACTTCGACCCCTCGACCCTGGAGTTCTCCGAGCCGCTGAACTCGCGCGACGCGCTCTCCGGCGCGCGGTCGATGCACAACGCGCTGGCCAACGTGGACGGGGCGGTGCTGGCCTGGGGCGGCTGGGGCGTCACCGATAGCCGATCCACCATCTGGAACCTCGCGAACGGCGAGATCTACGACCCGGTCGACAAGCAGTTCCGCAACGTCCGCGGACCGGACGCGGCCGGGGGCGTGGCGTCGTCGCTCGCCGACCTCGGCGACGGCGGCACCATGGTGTGCGGCGGCATCCACGTCGCCGACTACGACGACGACGGCGTGGCCGAGTGGGAGCTCACCGACACCTGCTTTCGCGTCACCCTCCGCGGGGAAGACGCCGGTGAGCTCTTCGCCGGCCTGCCGGAGATCGCGGCCCAGGCGCTGGTGGCCCTGCCCGATGGCGACGTGCTCAGCTTCGGTGGCGTGGTCAGCGCCGAGACGATCGAGCTAGGCGACACCGCGCCGGCCACGGCGGCGGTGTACCGCTACTACCATGGCTCCCAGGCCTGGACGCAGGTGGGGACGATGTCGCTCCCCCGCGCGAACGCCACGGCGGTGCTGGTTGACGACAAGACGGTGGTGGTGGCCGGCGGGAGCGACGCGTGGGGACCGACCGCGTCCGACGCGCAGGCCCTGTCGTGCGTGGAAGTGTATGACACGCTCGCCAACGCGTCCGAGCTGGTCCAGGACTGCGACGGCGACAGTGACAACGGCGGCTTGCCCAATCGCGCCGAGCGCCCGCTCGCGCTCTTCGACGAGGAACTCGGCGTGCTCTTCGCCGGGGGGCAAGACGGCTACAATGGCGCCGAGGACGGTGCGTCGCTCTTCCTGTACCCACCCGACTAGCGGCCAAGGGTCGCGACGAGTTCGAGGAAGGCGGCACTGCCGGCGTCGAGGTTGCTGAGCTGCAGGTCGGGGCGACTCTCGCGCAGGGATTCCACGGTGGAGAAGCCGGTCTCCACGACCACCGCCACCGCGCCCCCGGCGCGCGCGCAGCGCACGTCGCTCACCGTGTCGCCCACCACCACGACGGCGCCCACTTCGAGGCCCCGCTCGCCGGCCCGGTGGCGGGCCGCGGGGACGAGGCCGTCGCGATCGAAGGCGTCCTCGCTGTACACCCCCCAGTTGAAGTGTCGCGACAGGTCGGCGGCGTCGAGCTTGAGCCTCGCGCCCCGGGCCCAGTTGCCCGTGAGGAGGCACACCTCGGCCACCTCGGCGGCGGCCGCGATCACCCGCGGCAGGCCGGGGAGCACCTCGGTGCGCGCGGGGTCGGCGAGCCTCGCGGCCAGCGCGAGGAGGTACCAATCTCGCAGGGCGGCGGTGTGCTCGGCCCGCCAGGCGTGGCCGAAGCGCGCCGCCACGTCGCGGCAGATCACGTCGTCGGTGGCGCCGGCGACGTGGACGCCCTCGGTGGCGCTCGGCCAGCCATGCAGCGCCTGGAAGGCCTCGTCCAGTGCCTCCCGGCCGGCGCCTCGGGTGCGCACCAGGGTGCCGTCGATGTCGAAGCAGACGAGGGGCTTGGCCACGTCGCCGCCTAGCCGGGCGCGACGCAGGGAACCACGCGAGTTCGCCGGTTGTCGGGTAGGATGGAGGCATGGCCGGTCGCGTGCGCGTATGGCACCCGGATCACCCGCCGACGTACATCGAGCGCGTGCTCGACTGTTTCGTCGGGACTGTGCCCGAGGCCCTCCCCGACGACGTGGACACCTCGCTGCTGGTGGCCCAGCAACTGCGCATCGTGCGAAACTTCCTCGACGGGTGCTTCTCGGTGGTGCTCCTGGGGCATGAGATGGTCCGCGCCGACTCGAGCTTCCGCCTGCCGGAGTCGTCACAGGCGCGGCAGGCCGCGGGCGAGGCGCTCGCCTTGCGGCTGCGCTTTGGCCAGGTGCACCCTACCGGCGTGCGCGTTCCCCTCGCGGCCCGATGGTTCGAGCTCAACGACGTCTCCCACGGCACCCGGTGCTTGATTCGCCTGGTGGAGTTGCCTCAGCCGCACCTCCGCAGTTTCCTCGCGGTGAACCTCGGTAGCAATCCCCTCGGGCCGTGGACCGAGGTGGCCGTCGGCGACCGCTAGCGGCCCCTAGCGCCGCCAGGCCTCGAGCACGTCGCGAGGGACGAGGTGGTCGACGGGGAGACGCTCGGCCAACCGGCGCCGGATGTCGGTGGATGAGATGTCGGGGAAGCGAGGGGCCCCGTCGGGACCCGCGTCGCCCCGTCCCACGATGATAGGAGAGAACTCGGCCTCGATGGTGGGCCAGGCGCGCCACTTGTGGACGGCGGGGAGGTTGTCCGCGCCGAGCAGGAGCCGAAAGCTGAGCCCCGGGTGGCGCTCGCGCAGGGCGCGCAGGGTGTTGATGGTGTACGAGGGCGTGGGTAGTCGCGACTCGATATCACACGTGAGGAAGTCCGGCCCCATGAGCGCGCAAAGCGCCTCGCAGGCCGCGAGACGCCGTTCGAAGGGCACCAGCGCCTTGTCGAAGGCATGCTGGTAGGCGGGAACCAGCCACGTGGCGTCGGCGAGGCCAACCCATCGCGCCCACGCGGCCACCATCGCGTGGCCCACGTGCGGGGGGTTGAAGCTGCCGCCGAATACCGCCACGTCCACGGGAGCTCCGGGGGGGCGTGATACCTATCGGCCCCGTGATTCGCCTGTACCACATCGTCAAGAGCTACGGTGACCGCGATGCCCTGCGGGATGTCTCCGTCACCGTCGACAAGGGCGAGATGGTGTACATCACCGGTCCCTCGGGCGCCGGGAAGTCAACGCTCCTGAAGCTCCTCTACGGGGCGGAGCTTCCCAGCTCGGGAAAGATGCTGATCGGGGGCGTGGACGTGAGCAAGCTCGACCGGCATTCGCTGCCGACCCTGCGCCGCAACATGGGGGTCGTGTTCCAGGACTTCAAGCTCCTGCCGCGGCGCACGGTGGGACAGAACGTGGCCATGGCGCTCGAGGTGATCGGGGCGGCGGAGGAGCAAGTGCGCCGTCGCGTGCCTGCCGTGCTCAACATCGTGGGCCTGCGCGGTCGCGAGGACGACGCGGCCGGGGTGCTCAGCGGGGGCGAGAAGCAGCGCGTGGCCATCGCCCGGGCCATCGTCAACGACCCGCCCATCCTCCTGGCCGACGAGCCAACTGGCAACGTCGACGGCGCGATGGCGGTCGAGGTGATGGAGATCTTGCAGGCCATCAACCTCCGCGGCACCACCGTGCTCGTGGCCACACACGACGTGGGCCTCATGGATCGCTTCCCCTACCGCCGCCTGCGCCTCGTCGACGGCAAGCTGGTGGCCGGCGCCGCCCCGAGGGCGCGCGCATGATCGGTGTCGTACGCCGTGCTGCGCGTGGTATTCGCGAGCACCTCTACCTTTTTTTTGTCGCGACCGGAGTGGTGGCGGCGGCGCTGGTGCTCCTCGGGACGTTCGCCCTGGTGGTGGTGAACCTCCAGGGTCTGGTCGCCGGCTGGCAACAAGACGTTCACGTGTCGGCCTACTTCCAGCCGTCCCTCGGGGTCGAGGACTGGGCCGAGGCCAAGTCGGCGATCGCCGGCCGGGTGGAGGTCGACGCGGTGTCGCTGGTGTCGCCAGAGGAGGCGGCGGCGTGGATGACCGAGCGTATGCCCGAGGTGAGCGAGGTCGTCGGCGAGCTCGGTCCCAGCGCGCTCCCCGCGTCGCTCGAGATCACTCTCCGCGCCGAGCACCGGGGCGCCGAGGCCGTGGACGCGTTCGCCGAGTCGCTCTCGGCCAGCGGCCGCTTCGCCGAGGTGGACTACGGTCGCGAGTGGGTGGGGCGCGCCGGGAGCTTCCTCGAGCTGCTGGGCATGCTGGGCGTGGCCCTCGGTGTCATCATCGCCGTGGCGGCGCTGTTTCTCGTGGGCAATACCATCAACCTCGTGGTCCTCGCGCGGCGCGACGAACTGGAGATCCTCCGACTCGTGGGGGCGACCGACGGCTACATCCTCGGTCCCTTCGTGGTGGAGGGGGTGGCCCAGGGACTGCTCGGCGCGCTCGCCGCGCTCGGTTGCCTCCAGGCGGTTCACCGCGGCCTCCTGGTGCAGCTAGACGACATCTTGCCCCTGGCGTTCGGTGCCGAGTCCCTGCATTTCCTGCCCGCCGGCCTGGTGCTGGCTCTCGGGCTGGGTGGCGTCCTGATCGGCGCGCTGCCGGCATGGGTGGCCGGTCGGCGCTTTCTCGCGAGGCTGCCCTGAGCGGCGCGTGGCTTGCGCTCTGCCTCGCGACCGGGGCGCAGGAGGGATCCGCCCAGCAACTACTCGCGGAGATCGAGGCTTTCGACTCGCAGGTGGCCCTCCTCGGCGGCCAACTCGAGACGCTCGAGGGCACGGTGACCGCAGCGCGGGCCGACGCCGATGCCAAGCTCGCGGCGGCGGAGGCGGCGGAGGCCGAGGTGACCGGTGGATCCGACTCGGTACGGGCGCTGGTCCGCGCGCTGTACCGGATTCGGAGGTTTGGCGCGCTCCGACTGCTCCTCGGTGCCGACGATCCGGTGGAGCTGCGCCGGCGCGTGTACTACCTGCGCGCCGTGATCGTCGCCAACCAGGCCCGCACGGTAGACTACGTCGCCCTCGCCGAGCAGGGGCGGGCCGCGGCGGCTGCCTCGGCCTCGGCCAACGAGGCGAGCCTTCGCCTGCGGGAACAGTTGCTGGCGCAGCGCGAGGCGCTGGAGGAGGAGCGGAAGCGGCGGGTGGCGCTGCTGCGCGAGATCCAGAAGCGGCCGGCGATGGCCAGCCAATACCGGGCCGAGGTCGCCGATGCGCGGGCGAGCTTCACGCAGTCGGTGGCGACGCGCGAGGCGACGCTGCCCTCGACCGTGGGCGGCTCCGACACGGCGAGCTTCCGCTCCCTCCGCGGCAGGTTGCGCAAGCCGGTGGCGGGGCGGCTGTTGCGCGGCTTTGGCCCCTACGCCGACCCTGCGAGCGGCGCGCGGTCCACCAACCTCGGCATCGACTGGGCGGCGGGCGCGGGAACGAGTTTCGCGGCGGTGGCCGACGGCGTCGTCACGAGGGCCGGCTACGTGCGGGGCTACGGCCAGATGGTGATGCTGCAGCACGGCGCCTACACGACGCTCTACGCGCACGCGAGCTCGCTCCGCGTGGCCGTCGAGCAGCGCGTCCGCGAGGGGGAGACGCTGGGCATCGTGGGGGCGACGGGTCTCGCCGACGGCGGCGGCGAGCGCCTCCACTTCGAGCTGCGCTACAATGGTACGCCCCAGGACCCCGCGGAGTGGCTCGCACCTTGAGTTCGGCCCGCAGCGGGCAACTCGCAGCCTTTGGGCTTGGTTTCTGCTGTGCCGCCTTGCTCGGAGCCACCGACGCCTACCCGGCCTTCGAGCGCTTCGCGCGAGTCGTCGCCGACGTGGAGACTCACTCCGAGCGCGAGGTGAGCGCGGGGGTGCTCGTCGAGGCGGCACTGCATGGGCTCGCGGGGGCGCTCGATGAGCACAGCGCCTACTACGACGCCGCTACCTGGCGAGCGCTCCGCGACCGCGAGGCCGGCTTGCTCGTGGGCGTGGGCGTCACCACCGAGCCCAGGGAGTGCGGCCTGTGGGTGACGCGCGTGGAGCCCTACGGCCCGGCCGAGCGCGCTGGCCTCGGGGTGGGCGAGTGCATCCACCGGGTGGACGGCCTCCCGGCCACGGCCGCGGCGCTGGAGGGGCCCGAGGGCACCGCCCTGCGCCTAGAGTTGCAGGGCGGGAGCCCGTCGCGGGAAGTCGCGGTGCTCCGCGGGCGAGCTCGTCCCCCGGCGGTCGAGACCCGCGGGATCGGCAACGATCTGGTCTACGTGCGCGTACGACACCTGGCCGAAGCGGTCGCCCGTCCCCTCTCCGTCGCGGTCGCGGCTCGAAAGCGGGCGCCCGCCGGGATGGTCCTCGACCTTCGCGGCAACCCGGGCGGACGGGTGGAGGAAGCCGCGGCCCTCGTCGATCTCTTCGTGCAGGGCGGCGTGATCGTGAGCACCCGTCGGCGGGCGGGCGGCGACGACGTGCTGCAGGCGCGCGCCTCGGCCGAGGACTGGAGCTTCCCGGTGGTGGTGCTGGTCGACGGGGAAACGGCGAGCGCCGCCGAGATCGTGGCTGGGGCCCTCCGCGAGCTCGGGCGCGCCCAGCTCGTGGGGGCGCGGACCTACGGCAAGGGCTCGGTGCAGCGAATCTTCGCCTACGAGGACGGCGCGGCGCTGAAGCTCACCGTCGGCCGCTACTACCTGCCCAGCGGAACCCCCATACTCGATCACCAGGGACTGGAGGTCGACGTGTTGGTCGAGCCGCGCGCCGGCGCTGATGCGCCGCTGGAGGCGGGGATGGCCTTGCTCCGCCCCTAGCGCCGCGCCGCGCCGGGATGTCGCGACCGCGCGAAGTTCTCGGTGCAGGCGTGCCAGCTCGCCGAGGGCGCGGAGCACCACGCGCGGGTTGGCCCCGGTGGCGGTCCCGGCTGCCCTCGGGTGGTGGGGGACGGGCACCTCCCGGACGCGGAATCCGGCGGCGCGGGCGCGGACGAGAATCTCGGTGTTGATGAACGCCCCCACGCTCTGGAGGGGGATGGCCAGGAGCACCCGGCGGTCGAAGAGCTTGAAGGCGCAGTCGATGTCGCGCACGCCAAGCTGGAAGATGCCGCCGACAAGTTGGTTCCACGCCCAGGCGTTGATCCGTCGCGAGAGTGAATCGCAGCGCACCTCGCGGTAGCCGACCACGATCTCGTAGCCGTCGGCCCAGCGCTCGAGCCGTTCGAACTGCCGAAGGTCGAATTGCTGGTCCGCGTCGCAAAAGAGGACGTGGCCCGACTGGGCGGCGTCCAGCCCGGTGCGGAGCGCCGCGCCGTAGCCCCGGTTGCGGGCGTGGCGCAGCACTCGAACCCGGGGGTCGCGCAGGCTGCCCGCCACGCTGGCGGTGCCATCGCCGCTGCCATCATCCACCACGAGCACCTCGCCTCGCAGACCACGCCGGTCCAGTGTGTCGAGCGCCGAGCGCACCACGGCTGCGACGTTCGCCTCCTCGTTGAAGGCCGGGAGCACGATCGAAAGCGAACGGAGCAAGCTCTAGTCAGAGTACCCAAAGTGGTAGGGCTCTTCGTCGCCGCGGTCGGGGCTCGTCGCGCTGTTCTGGGCCATGTCGACCGCGAGCAGGTAGTACCACATGCCGCCGGAGCGCTGCTCGTCAGCCTTGATCGTCGCCGTCCAGAGTTCGTCACCCTGGACCGTGAAACCCACGCTGCTCCAGTCCTTGGAGCTGTCGGTCTCGTTGCGGAAGTAGAGCGTCGCCATGAAAACGCCGGTCTCGTCGTCGGTGATGTAGGCCTCGACGACCACATCGGTGCCGCTGGGCTGGTTGTCGGTGAACGGATCGAACACGATGGTCGGCGCCACTTGGTCGCTACCCTCGTCGAACTCCTCGCCGTCGCTGGCTCCGTCGCCGCTCAGCTTGTTGCCGCCGATGCCTTCCTGGCACGCGAGGAGTAGAATCAGGACGCTGCGCATCGGGCCTCCGCCACCACAATACTCACTTGCGGCGAGTGATGAGGCGGAAAGTCGTGAACTGCTCCTTGCCGGCCACGTAGAGCACGCTGTAGAGCACGTCGTAGGGCGTGTCTTCGTCGGCCACGACCATCAGGCTGCCGTCGAACGGCAGGCCGCCGCCGTCGGCGATGCGCTGGATGGTCTCGCGGCGAGTGCCCAGGGCCGCGCCCACGGGCGCCCAGGCGCTGACTTCGCCCGAGGCCTCATCGGGCGGCGGGCGGCCGTCTTGGAGTGAGAGGACCAGCTTGTCGTCGACGAGGATGGCCGAGCGAGACAGCAGGACTCGCACGCCCGGGACGAGCTTGTCGCTGGTGATGGAGGCCGGTGGCTTGAGGTCTTCCGCGAACTGGATGTTTTCCGGCGCCGACGCGTACTGCTTGATCAAGTAGACCAGCAGGATGGTCATCACGTCCATCATGGCGGTGAGGTTGAGTCCCTCGATCGCGCTACCTAGCTTTGCGCGCTTGCGACGGCGGAGCAGCAGTTCGTCGTCGCTGGTCTCGGGAGGCGCGCCCTCGACCATCTCCGAGGAGTGCGTTGCGGACGGCGTCACCGCTGCACCACGGAGGCCAGAGTAACACCCGTGAACAGGGGCTTAGTCGCGACGCCATCGAAACGAACGGCGTCCATCGTGGCCATCACCTCGGAGTAGTTCTGCGTCGTGCCTGCGGTGATGACGACGCTCTCAGACAGATTGGGCAGGGCCGCCTTGAGTTCCTTCAGCTTGATCGTGAGGGCCTTGGTGTCGTACTCGTTGCCCGCCTTCGGGATCGGCGCCTCGGTGCCCTCGGCGGCGCCGCCCGCGATGATGACGTAGCCCTGGTCGGCCATGGCCACCGTGAGGTAGGCCTTCTGCTGGTCGCCAGCGCCGCCGCCCCCGCCGTAGGCGGGTGGGAGCACCGGCGCCTCCTTGAGTTCGACGATGTAGGCGGTGACCACAATCATGAACATGATCAGGTTGACCATGATGTCGAGGTAGGGAACCAGGTTGAGGTCCTCCTGACCGCCGCCGCCGCCCGACATGGACTAGCCCTTCTTCTGGTCGCCGCCCTCGGCGGGACGGTAGCCCTTGCGCCATTGCGCGTGGACGTTCAGGAAGTGGAAGAGAGCGTGCTCGGTGCGCTCGACGATCTTCACCGATTGGTTGTTGAGGATCAGGTGGAAGAAGATGCAGATCACCGCGATGGTGAGGCCAAAGGCGGTGTTGTTCATGGCCTCCGAGATGCCCTTGGCGAGCGCGGCCGCCTTCTGCTCCGCCGAGACGGCGCCGAGGGAGCCGAAGGCGCCGATGAGGCCGACGATGGTGCCGATGAGACCGACTAGCGTGGCGATGTTGGCAATCGACCAGAGCCAGTTCACCCGTGCCATCACCAGCGGACGCACCTCCATGAGCGACTCTTCGACCGCGAGCACGGGACTCTCGAAGCCGTTGCGCAGCAGCTTGAGCAAGTTGCGCGTGGCCCGGGAAAGGGCGGGCGTCGGGCTCTGCGTGCAGACCTTTGCGGCCGCCTCGATGTTTCCCGCCTGAAGGTAGCGGTCAACCGCCGCCACGAATGGCTTCTCGTTGATGCCATAACTAAGGAACAACGCGTACATGCGCTCTACGATGACTGCCAGAGCGAAGGCAATGAAGAAGACGTTGACCACCATGAAGGGGCCGCCGTCGTGAAAAAACTTGAGAAGACCTTCCATGCACTATCCATCGGGGGATCCGGGAGCTGAGCGCGGGCCGCAGCGCCGGAGTTTGTGGAGTTGGGACTCCTCGTGGGGAGTCTTGTCAAGTCAAGCCTACGGGGAGAGGGATTGCGAGGGTCCGGGCGGACCGGCGGCCAGGGAATCTACCACGCGAATCGGTTTGCGCCGCCCACGCTTGATGCGGGTGGAGGGCGTTGACGATGCGCGCTCGGAAAACTCGATGGTTTCAGTGGCATTACCACGTAGCGTCAAAGCGCTGTGAGCGCACCCCCGAATCTGGCTGGCGTCGGCCGAGGCGCTCAGGAAGCCGCGAGGAGCGGCGCGATGAGCAGGCTGACGACGCTCATGACCTTGATGAGGATCGACACGCCGGGGCCCGAGGTGTCCTTGAACGGGTCGCCCACCGTGTCGCCGATGACGGCGGCCTTGTGGGCGTCAGAGCGCTTGGCGTGGCCAGGGAGGCCGCCCTTCTCGATGTACTTCTTGGCGTTGTCCCAGGCGCCGCCAGCGTTGGCCATGAAGAGCGACATCGAGGCGCCCACCGCCAGCGCCCCGGCAAGTGTGCCCGCCAGGGCCGCCGGGCCGAGCGCGAAGCCGACGACCACTGGGCCGAGCACGGCGGTGACGCCGGGCAGGATCATCTGCGACAGCGCCGCGCTGGTGGCGATGTCGACGATGGCGCGGGGCTGCGGCTCGGCCTTGCCCTCGCGCAGGCCGGGGATGGTATCGAACTGGCGGCGAATCTCCTCGACGATCGCGCCAGCGGCCTTGCCGACCGCGAGCATCGTCGAGCCACCGACCACGAAGGGCAGCACCGCCCCGATCAGCACGCCGATCAGGACCTCGGGGTTGATGATCGACATATCCTTGGCGTCGAGCTTCACTTCGAGGCTGTAGGCGGAGAAGAGCGCCATCACGGTGAGGGTGGCCGAGCCGATCGCGAAGCCCTTGCCGATGGCGGCGGTGGTGTTCCCCACGGCGTCGAGCTCGTCGGTGATCTCGCGCACCTCGGGCGGCAGCCCGGCCATCTCGGCGATGCCGCCGGCGTTGTCGGCCACGGGGCCATAGGCGTCGACGGTCATCACGATCGCGGTGCCGGCGAGCATGCCCACGGCGCTGAGGCCGATGCCATACAGGCCCAACTCGGGCATCGCGAGGTTCGCGACCATCGCGACCACCGCCACGAGGGAGAGGCACCAGAACACCGACTCCATGCCCACGGCCATGCCGCGAATCACGTTGGTGCCGGCCCCGGTCTTGGCGCTCTCGGCGACCGCCTTCACCGGGCCGTAGTGGCCGGTGTAGTACTCGGTGAGGAGGCCGATCGCCGCGCCGCCGAGCGCGCCGCCCGCGAGGGCGACGGTGACGGACTGGCTGATGCCGAAGCTGGGGAGCAGCGCGGCGGTGACCACCACGAGCACCAGCGGCGGGAGCACCATCGCGGCGCGCAGCACCGTGGACGGTGCCGAGCCCTTCATGGCGCGGGTAATGAAAATGCCGAGGATCGACACCACCAGGCCGATGCCCGCGAGGATGAGCGGGAGCGCCACGGCCATGGCGCGAGTGTCGCCCTCGCTGGCGCTGTTGCCGGCGGTCAGCAGCGTGCTGAGGTCGGCGGCCTCGGCGGTGAGGCCGATGGCCATGGTCGCGACGATGGCCGCCACGAGCGACTCGTAGATGTCGGCGCCCATGCCGGCCACGTCGCCCACGTTGTCGCCGACGTTGTCGGCGATGACGCCCGGGTTCCGGGGGTCGTCCTCGGGGATGTTCTCGATGACCTTGCCGGCGATGTCGGCGCCCACGTCGGCGGCCTTGGTGTAGATGCCGCCGCCGATGCGTGCAAACAGCGCGATCGACGACGCGCCCACCGCGAAGCTGTGCAACATCGTCGCGAGCGTGTCGTCGTTGCCGCGGTTGACGAAGTACACGATCGCCAGGCCGATGAGCGAGAGACCCGCGACGCACAGGCCCATCACCGCGCCGCCGTCGAGCGCGGTGACGAGCGCGTTGCCCTTGACGCCACTCTTCGCGGCCAGCGCGGTGCGCGTGTTGGCGAAGGTGGCGCCCTTCATGCCGATGAAGCCGGCCAGCAGCGACAGGAAGGCGCCGAGGAGGAACCAGGCGCCCGGGAGGGGCGAGTCGAAGGCCACGGTGAGCCCCACGAACACCGCGACCGCGTAGCCGCCGAGCACCTTGTACTCCCGGACGAGGAAGGCCATGGCGCCCTCGCGGATGTAGCCGCCGATGCGGGCCACGTCGGGATGGTCCTCGGGCAGGGACTTGATGCGGAAGTACAGGGCGGCGGCGATCAGCAAGGCCACGACGCCCGCGATGGCGGGCAGGGCGGTCCAGAAGTTCAGGTTCGGCATCGACAGTTTTCCAGTGGCGGCGGAGCGGCCGGGCTTGGCCACGTCGGGGGCCCCCTTCTGTCACGTTTACGGCCCCTCGGCAAGCATCGCGCGCGCGAGGGCGCGGGTTTTGAGCCCTAGCCGATGACCTCGCCCACGAAGTCGTGGGCCGTCGCCTTCTGGATTCGCACGCGGTGGAACTGCCCGGCGTGAACGCTCTCGTCGACCTCGGTCAGCCACACGGCGCCGTCGACGTCGGGTGCTTGCGACGGCAGTCGTCCCACCAGCACCAGCGGGCTCTCCTTGCTCGGGCCGTCGACGAGCACCACTTGCTCGGTGCCCACGAGGCGCTTGTGGAGCCGTCGACTGATGGTAGCCTGCCGGCGCATGAGTTCCTTCTGCCGCGCCTTCTTCACCTGCTCCTCGACCTGCCCGGGCAAGCTGGCCGCCGGTGTGCCGTCCTCCTGGAAGTAGGTGAACACGCCCACCCGGTCGAAGGACTCGGTCTCGACGAAGTCGCAGAGCTCAGTGAAGTCCGCGTCGGACTCGCCGGGGAAGCCGACGATGAAGGTGGTGCGGAGAGTGACGCCGGGGATGGCGTCGCGAATACGCTGGAGGATCTTCACTTGCCCGTCGCGACTCACGCCCCGCTTCATCGCCTTGAGCATCGGCCCGGATGCGTGCTGCAGGGGGATATCGACGTACTTGAGAACCTTCTCCTCCTCGGCGATGGCTCGCAGCGCCGACTCGGGGACGCCCATCGGGTACACGTAGTGCAGGCGGATCCACCGCAGGCCGTCGACTCGTGCCAGCGCGCGGAGAAGTACGCCGAGGTCGGAGCCGTCGTTGAGGTCGCGACCGTACGCGGTGCTGTCCTGCGAGACGAGGTTGAGCTCCAGCACGCCCTCCTCGGCCAGGCGCCGTGCCTCGGCCACCAGCGACGGCACCGTCCGGCTGCGCATCTTGCCGCGGAGCTGCGGGATGATGCAGAAGGCGCAGCGGTGGTCGCAGCCCTCGCTCAGCTTGAGGTAGGCCGAGTGCGGGGCCCAGGAGTTCACTCGTGGTGCCAGCTCGTCGTGGATGTAGAGCGGCGTGTCGATGAAGGTCTTCTGCACGCCCTCGGCGCGCGTATCAAGCACATCTGCGATACGATGATATTCGCCCGTGCCTAGGAAGTGGTCCACCTCGGGCAGCTCGAGCTCGAGGGCGTTGCCGTACCGCTGGACCATGCAGCCGGTGACCACCAGCTTGCGCAGCTTTCCGGTGCGCTTGAGCTGCGCCATTTCCAGCACGGTGTCGATGCTCTCCTCGGTGGCCGGCCGGATGAACGAGCAGGTGTTCACCACGATGACGTCGGCCTGCTGGGGGTCGTCTACCAGCTCGAATGGGCCTTGCCGGAGCTTGCCGACCATCACCTCGGAGTCGACACGGTTCTTCGGGCAGCCGAGCGAGACGAGGTGGACGCGATCCATCTACATGTTCACGACTGTGACGCCAGGGGGAGCCTTGAAGCTGAACTCGACGTCGGGAATGTCGACGTTGGTGCGCACCAGCGTGAAGCTCATCCGCGTGACGCTGTCGGCCTGGTCGACCACGACCAACTCCTGCAACAAGTACTTGTGCTTGGTGACGGTGAGCTCGAGCGTCTTGATGGCGCCGGCCTGCTTCGGCTTGAGCGTGACGACGTGAACCTGCTTCGCGGGGTTGGTCGAGGGCGCCATGGTGACATCGAAGAGCTCGTTGATCTGGCCGAGGTTCTCGATGAGCGCAGAGACCGGGTTGCTACCACCCAGGTCCTTCTGGACGATCACCTGCTTCTGGTCCGCCGAGTACAGCCACTGCATGGCGCCATCCATCACGATCGCCTGCTTCACCGGCACGCCGAACTCGGCGCGCATCTTCCGCGGTCGCTCGAGCGCAATCCGGCCCTTCACGCTCTCCTCGATGCCCGTGAGCGGGTTCTTCGAGGCCTGCGTGAACTCGGCGCGGATGCTGTTGACGCTCTTGTAGGTGCCCTCCACGGCCGCGACCAACTCGGGCACCGTGGCCGGGTCGGTGGGCGAGGCCTGGCACGGCCGGGGCGCCGCGATCATGCACAGCATCGTCACCGTCGCGATCCACAGCCAGCTCCGCACCGCTACCTCTCGAGAGTCCGCCGGCATAGTCCACGCGCGCATCGTTCGCAAGCTCCAGTAGGCCACAGGGACGCTGCCGCCGGGTGACGATTCGCGCGCCTGACGATCGGTGACGGGTTCAGACCTGCTGGATGACCTTCCGCGGCTTCGCCCGGCTCACGGCCGGGCTTTGCGCCCGTCCTCCGCCGGGCGGGCTCCGGCGCGCTCGCGGCCTTGCCGGCCGCGTTCCTGCGAGTCTCGGAACCGCGCGCCTTCGCGGCGAAGCCGCCCAGGCCCCTAGACCTGCTGGATGACCTTCCGCGGCTTCGCCCGGCTCACGGCCGGGCTTTGCGCCCGTCCTCCGCCGGGCGGGCTCCGGCGCGCTCGCGGCCTTGCCGGCCGCGTTCCTGCGAGTCTCGGAACCGC
>VGRE01000086.1 GCA_016875435.1 Deltaproteobacteria bacterium
TCCCCGCGGCCGGAGCGGGCGCGGGGCTCGCGGTGGCGCTGCTCGCCGCTGGCGCCGTGGCGCAGGCCCCGAGGTGGGCGCTGCCGTGTGCCGCGCCGTTGTTGCTGGTCAGCGCGTGGTGGTAGCCGAGGGTGACTCGATGGCCTCCAGATCCCCAGAGCCGACCACGCGCAGGCTAGGGCGCTCGCCGTGGAACACGTAGGCGGTCACGCCGCTGGGCAGGTGCCGGGCCAGTTGACTCAGGACAGAGGCCTGGTCGGGCGCGCCCTGTGCCTCGAGGCGTCCGGTGACGACCAGCACAAGGTCGGGGCCCCGGTCGCCGAGGCTGCGGAGCGTCGAGAGCGCGTCGTCGACGTGGACGCGGCCGGGACCGAGCACGAACACCGTGCCGTGGGGCACGGCGATGGTGGGCGGCCGTCCCGCCAGCACCACGCGGCACTCGCCCGCGAGCCTGCCGATCAGTTGTTCCGCGTCGCCTTCTACGAAAACGAGGCCCTGGCCGGGCAGGGACGGTCTCGCGCCCGGGTGGGGGGCGGGCACGCCCGCGGTACCCCGGGGGCCGGCGAGGAGCCAGCCCAGCACCCCCAGCGCCCCCAGCCAGCCGAGGAGATAGGCCCGCGAGGCCAGCACCGCGGGTGGCTCCGCGACCTTCTCGTCGGTCGCGGGATCGACGGCGCTCTCGGGGCTCGGCGCGGCGGCGGTGGCCCTGGGCTTGCCCCCCGTCGGCGCGAGGTCGGCGCCGACGGGCACGAGGCTGCCCTCGGTGGTCAGCTCGAAGTGCAGGCTGGGCTCGTTCGGTCGCGGAGCGGTGAGCGTGGCCACCCACGTGCGCTCGCCATCGGACACGGTCACCCGGTAGTCCGGACCCACGAGATCGCGGCCGGCGCCGCTCCACGTGCCGTCGCCACCGGTCATGTCGGCCAGGAGACCGTCATCGGTGACCGAGATGGTCTCGGTGGCCCCGGTGGTGTCGGTGACCGCCACCTGCGGCGTCGTCGTCAGGAGCCCGCTGGGGTCGCGCGCCATCAATATCAGGCCGCGGGGCTGCTGGGCGAGAGCGAGCGCGAGGAGCGGCGTCACGGGGCCCCCACCGCGTAGGCCCAGATGGCCTCGCCGCCATCGGTGCTATGCGCGGGCGCCGCGTCGATCTGCGCGAGGGCGGCACCGAGGCGCAGACGGTCGCCATCGGAGAAGTAGTCGCCGTGCAGCGCGATCGTGGCAAAGCCAACCTCGGCGAGGCGGGCCTCCGCTGCCGCCACGTCGCCCACGAAGAGGCGGTCGGTCAACCAGCGGCTCCACGTCACGCGGGGGCTCGCGGCGTCGTAGGTGAGGAGGCAGTGGTCGGCGATGGGCCGGCGGTGAGCGGACTGGTAGAAGCAAGCGGTGTTGGTGGTCCGCAGCGCCCAGGCGGGGAGGCCCCGGAGTTCCTCGGGCCACAGGTCCAGCACCGGGCCCTCGGCGGCGGCATAGGCCGACGGGACGACGCCGCTCGCCTCTCGCTGCCGCCAGGGCATGCGCATCACGAGCAAGACGTCGACGATTGCCACCAGGAAAATCAGGTAGGCTGCCGGGCCGCCCCGCTGCCCCAGACCAGTCGCGACTCGCGCTCCCACGGCGCCGGCGCAGAGTACCCAGGCCCAGCCCAGTCGCTCAGGGAAGCGGAGCAGGGAGAAGCCAATCAGCTCACCGATGCGGCCCAGCGACGACCAGGTTTCGGGAGGCAGCCGGGGCGCCGCAGCGAGCAGGCCGGCGCCGAGGCCGGTGAGCGCCACGGTGCGCCAGCGCGAGTGTTCGCGCAGCGCAATGGGGGCGGCCGCCACCAGCGCCAGCGCGAAGGCTGGCATGGCCGCCGACTGGTTGTGGCCGTCCACGTCGATCGACAGGCCCGGTCCCGCGAGCCGGATCGCAGTCATCACCATCTGGTTGTCGATGGCGATGGCGCCTCCGGTCTCGCCGGAGCCCGTCGCGCCCCCGCCGTCGATGAACACCTTCACGTAAACGGCGAGGGGGAGAACGAGCACGGCGGGGGCGGCGAGTACCGCCCGCCAGGCCAGGGAACCGCGGAACAGGCCGCCGAAAAGGAAGCCCAGCGCGAGCAGCGTGGCAGCTAGTCCCAGCCACGCCGTGGTGAGGAGCGCGAGCAGGAACGCGCCGCCTGCCAGCAGTCCGTCGCGCACCGTCCCTCCGGGCGAGGTGGCACGGAGCCACGCCAGGGCGAACAGCGGCAGCCAGGGATTGAGGGCGTGGTAGCCGTATCCCTCGAGCAGCGCCGTGCTCGCCAGGCCACAGCTCATGAAGGCCACGCCGGCCAGCAGCGACCAGGGTGCGCGCGCCCCCAGCGCCCGGGCGAAAGCCTCCGCGGCCCAGGCCGAGGTGGCGACCCCGACCACGAGGAGGAGCGAGTACAGCCGCGGCGCAGGGATAAACGCGAAGATCTGGCCGAGCACCAGCAGGGTGAAGCTGTCAGGACGGCCGTAGCGCGCGCCCTCGGGAAAGCCGGTGAGGGGGTCGGTGAGGTCGAGGAGTAGCCGTGGCGCCGCGGAGAGAAACCACACCGTGCCGAGGGCGTCGGGCTGGTGGCCCGGCACGTCGCCGGTGACGGCGGCGGGCCAGGTGAAAACCACGGCGAAGGCCAGCAGCACCACGGGTGTCCACCACCCGCGCCAGCTCATGGACGGTCTCCGGCCGGGGCGCGCTGACCCTGCAGCAGCCAGGCCAGGTAGGCGAGGATCAATCCGAGCCAGCTCAGCGTGGCGGCGACGCCCGTGGCCTCGACCATCTCCAGGGAGCGGCTGGGCAAGGCGGCGGCCACGCGCCGCGCGCGCCACTGCGGCTCGCACTCGAGGGCCCACACGATGCGATCGCGTCCTACCGCCACCGTCTCCGTCGAGGCCGACACTTCCGTCGGCGCCACGTCGGTCGCAGAGATTGAAAGTCGCAGTGGGAGCGAGCGCGCGGTCTCGCCGGTCCAAACGCCGACGTATACGCCGTCGCGGGCGCGGTCCTCCGGGAGCACGCCGTCGTCTCGCAGGGTCATCGTCCGCGCCTCCCCCAGCCACTGCGTCGTGACCTCGATCGCGAGATTGTTCGGCTGACACTCCGCCACGACCTCGAGCCTCACTTCTTGCGGCAGTTCGGATGCGACGACGAACTGGGCGGCGCTGAGGGGCAGCATGAAGGTCAGGTTACCACGCCCGGCGCACTGCCTTGTCGGGGCGGGTGGCGTGGTACGCTCCGCGCTCATGAGTTCCGGTCGGCACCGCCCTCGTCCTCGAGATCCGGGTGGTGTGCCAAACTGGGTCTGGGGCGCGGTCGCCGGCGTCGGGGGCCTCAGCCTCGGCTACGGCCTGTGGGTCGCCTACCGGGGGCCTACGGCCGCGCCCAGGGTGGAATCCGCGTCGTCACCGGGGGCATCGCCCCCGCCGCCGTCCCCCGATGGGGCGAGCGCGCCGGTGTCGCCGGGGACCGTCACGCTCAGCGTCGATCCGCCGGCCGCCACGGAGGCGCCCGCCACCGGTGCTCCGTGCCCGGGGTGCGACGTGGTGCTCGTCACCGTGTGCTCGCTACGTCGCGACCACGTCGGAGCCTACGGCGAGATCACCGGGCTCACTCCTGCGCTCGATAGCGTCGCGAGCGAGGGGTACCTCTTCTCCCGCGCCTACGCCGCCTCGAACTTCACGCTCGCGGGACTGGCCGCCACGCTGACCGGGCGCTTCGGTAGCAGCACTGGCGTGACCGGCTGGGACAAGGGGCTGAGCGAGTCCGTGCCCGTGCTGCCGGAGATCCTCGGCTACTACGGTTACGAGACGGGTGCCTTCACCATCGATGCGCCCTCGGGGTTCCGTCCCGACTACGGGCTCCACCGTGGATTTCAGCGGATGGAGGTTTTCCAGGCCCCTCGCGACACGCCCGACGGCCGCTTCCAGCCGGGGGAGATCGGTCCGGGCGGCGCCTCGGCGGGCCCGGTGGTGGAGTGGATGCGATCGCGCTCCGGGTCGCGCCCGCTCTTCGCGATGTTTCACACCCGCACGGCACACTTTCCCTTCGTGATCAGCGACGAGGGCGCGAGCGACGACCCCACCGGGGTCCACCAGATGCTCTGGGACGCCGGGAAAGTGCAAACGAGCAGCTCGCAGGCCATGCCCGGCATGGCCGGCGGCACCGCGCAGCAGGGCGTGGTGGAGATCATCGGCCCGGATCCCTTGCAGGTGCTGGTCGACAAGCTGGGCAAGCCGGCGGTCGAGGCCTGGCGCGAGGCCTACGCCGACTCGGTGGCCCGGATGGACATCGACCTCCAGCGGGTGATCGACACCATCCGCGCGTCGGGTCGATGGGATCGCACCGTGCTGGTGGTGCTGGGCGACCACGGCGAGTCGCTCAACGATCACGGGGAGCTGTTGCACGGCGACGCGTACTTCGACGGCGTCATCAACGTCCCGCTGGCCATCCGCGTGCCGGGGATGCCTGGCAAGCGCGAGCCCATCGGGGCGCTCGTGAGCCAGGCCGACGTGCTGCCCACGCTGCTCGAGATCGTGGGCGCGGTGAGCCCCGCCGAGATCGACGGGGGCTCGATGCTGCCCCTGATGCGGGGCGAGGCGGCGGCGATCCGCGAGATTGCCCTGGTGGAGGGCGGGGTGGCCAAGCAGATCGGGCCCCACCCCAAGGGCGCGGTGATCGCCTTGCCCTTCACCCTGCTCCGCCAGCAGCGAGGCTGCGGGGGTGCGCCGGGGCAAGATCCGCCGCGGTTGGGGGGAGAACCCGCCACCTGCCTCTACGACGTGACCGCCGATCCCGGACAGACCAACAACATCGCGCGGCAGAAACCCGAAGTCGTGAAGGAACTGCTTGCCCGTTGGGGCGCATTCCGCGCCGCCCGAGGAGAGAACGCGGCGCGTACGCTGACTCTCGACGAGGCCTTCGTGAAGGAACTGCGCCAGACCGGGTACGACTTCACGCAGAGCCCCCGGTGATGACAGTGCAGCGGCCGTCCCGCCGGGGCGGGGTGGGGCGGTCGGCCGCGAGCGGGGGGGCCGGGTGGCTCGGCGCCGCGCTGGGAGCGATGCTGGGCATCGCCGTCGGCTGGTTCACCGGCGACCGCTTCGTCGCTCCGGAGCCGATCGACCCGACCCAGTGGCACGTGGTGTCGCCGGGTCTCGACGAGACGGTGGTCACCCCCCTCCTCGGGCGCGGCTCGCACGTGCTCGGCGGCGCGCTGGTGATTCGGCAGCACGCGTTCTATCGGGCCGACGTGCTCACCCTCAGCGACCCGCGCCCGGTGGGGCGCGTCGACTTGCTGCTCGCGCCCGACAGCGGCGTGCTTCGCGCGGTGATGAGGGCCTCGGAGGGCAGCCCCGCGGCGATTTGGTTCACCGCCGAAGCCTACCGGGTGGGGCCGAGCCATTGGACGGAGCGGATGGATCCCGGCCAGCCATGGGTGCTCCACTTGTCGGAGGCGGGTGTGCGCCTCGAGCAGCCTCGCGGCGCGCTGACCATCGGCACCGGGCCGGCCACGCAGCTGGAGTTGACCGCCGAGTCCGGCGAGGTTCGAATCGCGGCGCTCCGCGTGGAGGACACGTCAGGCGCGGTGATCTTCCATGAGGACTTCCGGCGGCACCGGCCGGGATGGGGTGTGCTCGCCGCCGGCGCGCTCATCGGCGGGCTCGCGGGCGTGGCCGGCGCGTCGGTTCTGCGGCGCGCCACCGGGGTGATCGAGGGCGCGCTGGGCCTCGGCCTCTGCCTGGGCCCGCCGGTGCTGGTGGCCCTGGTGCCCTCAGGAAGCTGGCTATGGGCGGTGGAGCGGCTGTACCTGGTGCGCACGGCGGCCTGGGACCTCGCGCGCTTGGCTCTTGCGCTGTCGTTGTTGCCTCTTACTTGCAGCGCTTTGCTCCGATCGGGCGCCCTCGCGGTGCGGCACCGGCGAGCATCCCTGCCCAGCGTCCCCGGCTTTACCTGGCCGCTCGTGCTCGGGGTGACGACGGTCCTGGCGTCGCGCGAGCTGGAGGGCGCGGAGTGGGCCCTGGCCGTCCCGGGCGCCGCCCTGCTCGGCGTGCCGTGGTGGCTCGCTCGGCGTGCCGACCAGGAGCCTGGCGAGGCGCTCCTGCGCGATGTCCCGGCGCTCCTCGCGGTGGCGGCGCTGGGATGGCACTTCGGCCTGTTGCTCGCGATGGGTTGGCGTCTGCTCGTGCTCGGGGGCTCGGCGAGGAGCTTGCTCGATCGGGCACCTCGTCCGGCGGCCGACGCCCTCTGGCTCACGCTCCTGGCTTGTCTCCCAGCGGCGGAGCTCGCGGTGCGCGGCACCTACCTCGTCGAGGGCTGGGACGCCGCGCGCCTGTCCGGCGAACTGGCCCCGACGGTCGGATGGCGCGAGGCCACGCCCTTCTGGAAGAACGCGTGTGGCCGCGACGGCGCCGCGAGCCGCCTCGGCGTCGTGTGGGCCGGTGGCTCGTCGATGGGGGGCGCTTACCAGTTTCGCGGCACGCCCGAGGCGTTTTTCCCGGCGCAGGTCCACGCGCGCCTGTGCGCGGACTTGCCAGAGGGCACGCAGCTGGCCAGTGGGAACTTCGGCGATGGTAGTCGCGACACGTTCACCATCTCGCGCACGGTCGACAAGATGTTCGCCCAGGTGGGCGACGTGGCGCTCGTGGTGCTGTACACGGGCGTGAACGACGTTCTCACCACGAACAACGCGCACACGCGTAAGGAGCGCGAAGCGAAGGAAGCGGAACGCTCCGAGGCGCTCCGCGGCCTCAGCGGGGTAGCGAATCGGTCGCGGCTGTTCACCGGCGTGGGGCTGGCGATCCGCCCTCTCCACGAGTCGGCCACCCGGCAGGTGCAGGACGTCCCGCTTCCCGACGCCGAGGAGAACTTGCGCCGGATCGCCGACGCGGCCGCGGCGGTCGGCGTCCAGGTGTTGTTGCTCACCGAGTACGTCGCGGAAGAACAGCAGTTCCTGCTGGAGGACTACGCGAGGATGGAGGCGCGGGTGGCCGACGGCTACGAGCACGTGCACTGGATTGACGTGCGGGCAGCGATGGCTGGTCCCTCCGAGGCGCCCCTCCTGGTCGACCGGAACCACCTCTCGCGCGAGGGCTCGGCGAGGCTTGCCGATGCCCTGGCCCCGCGGGTGCGGACGCTGCTGGGCCTCGCCGACGGGAGCCCGCCGTGAGGCGCGCGAGGCCCTCCGCCAGGTGGCCACGCGCCCTGCTCGGCGTCTCCTTCGGGTTGTTGCTGGTCTACCTGGCCGAGCTGGCGGCGCGGATCGCGCAGGTGCAGCCCGCCTACGTGGCCGACCAGGTGGGCGGGTGGCGCATGATGTCGGAGATGCGCGCGGCGCGGATGGACACCCGCGAGGGAGCGAGCTTCGGCCTGACGACCAACGCCGACGGCATGCGCACCCAGCTCCCCGTCGCTCACCCGGGCGCGCGCGCCCGCGTTGCGCTTCTCGGTGACTCGACCGTCTTCGGCTGGGGGGTCGACGATGGCAGCACCGTGGCCGATGGGCTCCAGCACGCGCTCGATGTGGACGGCGGGCCACAGGTCGAGGTGCTCAACGCCGCGCAGCCGGGCTACTCCACGACGCAGAGCGCGGTTTTCTTCGAGCGCGTCGTCGCGAAGTACCAGCCCGATCTCGTGGTGCAGTTCTTGCCCATGCACGACCACAACCTCGTGCTGGTGTCCGACCGCGAGCACCTCGATGGTCCCAGTGGTCCCCTGTCGGGCCTGCGCGTCAGCCTCGCGCAGCACTCGCGGCTCTACCAGGCCCTGCGGCAGGCCCTCTTTCCCCTCGCCAGCGAGCCCTTCCTGCTCCCAGGCAGGGGCGACGCGGAGCCCCGTGTGCCCCGGGTGTCCGACGCCGAGCGGGCGGACAACTTCGACGGGCTCCGGGCGCGGCTCGCCGAGTGGGGGGGAAGGCTTGCGCTGGGCCACCTGCCCTTCCTCGACGACCTCGGCTCGGTCGAGGCCGTGCCACGAGTCGGTGCCGACTGGGCGAGTGCCTACGCGGGGCAGCACGACCTGGTCGTCGTCGACCTCAGGCGTTGTTGTGGTCCAGGCGCCGAGCACCTGGTGCTTCCGCACGACCCTGGCCACCTGGGCGCCGAGGGAAACCTGCGGGCGGGCGCCGCCGCCGCTCCGCAAGTCCGCGCGGCGCTGGCGAAGACCTCGCGCTACGGGTCGAGCCGGTAAACGCGCAAGCTCTCGTCGGCGTAGTGGGGGGTGGCGGTGAGGTCGAGGAACTTCGCCAGCTTGGCGGCCTGTGGCTTGGGGTAGCTGTCGAGGTGTAGGACAATCCACCGCAGGCCTCGGCGCGCCATCTCGCGACGCCCGAGCTCGATGTCGAGCCATGGCAATCGCGGCGGCGTGAGCGCAACGGTGCTGCGCTCGAGTTCGAGGAGGTACTGCCCGTAGTGGTTGTAATAGATGTACGGTGGGGTGGGATCGTTCAGCCCATATGGCACCGGCTGCTGGTGCACGATCTGGGCGATCATGTAGGTAGAACGTGATAAGACGGGCAGCCCCACGGGCAGGTCGAGCACGGCGCCGCCGTCGAGACCTGCGTAGGCCGGGTGGACGTCGACGGTCGAGGCGGGGACGGGCAGCACGGCCGGGGAGAACGCGGCCGTCTCCACCACGCGTGAAACGAGGATCGCGGCGACCACCGGCATCTCCGGCAGGCCGTGCATTCGCGCGGCGCGGATCGCGAGCGCGAGCATCACCGACAGTGCGAGGTACACGCCGATGATGAACCGGTAGGCGTGCGCCACGCGGTCGAACATCGGAAAGACATGGAACATGCCTAGGAAGGGCAGGGGAATCCAGCCCCCCAGGAACTGGACGTAGTCGCCCGCCACGTAGAGGTAGGGACCGAGCGTGAAGAGAAGGAAAATCGCTGCGAATACCACCCAGGGCCACGCTAGCTTGCGTTGTCGCGACGCGAGCAC
Organism: Deltaproteobacteria bacterium; assembly: GCA_016875435.1. Lineage (GTDB taxonomy): Bacteria > Myxococcota_A > UBA796 > UBA796 > SXON01 > SXON01. The sequence goes on from VGRE01000086.1 coordinate 8,940, forward strand.
CGCGAGGGCGGGCCACAAGAGGGCATGGCCGATGTACACCACGACGATGAGATCCTCGTCGAAGACGGCCTTGAGGTCCGGGGAGTAGTACTTCCCGGGGCGCACGAGCGTCACCGCGTCGGTCATGTTGTGAAAGATCAGCGTCATCCACACGAAGCCTGGATTTCGCGTCACCACCGCGTCGTCGGCGTGCATCGAGCTCACGAAGAGCGCGAAGGGCCACGCGGCGATTCCGGCGCCGACCAGCACGCCGCCGCCGATGGTCACGAGCCCCCGGCGAAGGGCCAGCCAGTCGGCGCCTCGCAGCCGGCGTGGCCACCATCCCCAGACCCCGTTGAGCACGATGGCGCCGAGAGCCATCCCTGCGAACAATCCATAATACCAGTTTGCAAGTACGGTACACGCCCACGTCAAACCCGCGAGCGCTCCACGCTGGGGCGTGGGTGACTCGGCCGCCGCCAGCATCGCGGTGATTGCGAGCGGGAGCCAACCGGCCGCGAGCGTCTCCGAGATCCCGTTGTATGCCTGTGCCAAGAGGTGAGGGGAACTCATGTAGGCCACGCCCGCCGCGAACGCGCCTGCCCACGATCCCGACACGCGCAGGGCGAGCACGTAGGCCCCGATGCCGCAGAGCCAGAGCTGGGCCCAGTTGGCCACGTTGTAGGCCGCCACGGGGCCGAAGAGGAATTGCACGGGAAGCGTCGCGACGGCACCGAAGGCGTCGATGAACCACAGGCTGCCGCCCGTCGGCCAGTTCAGAAGGTCGGTGTGTAGCGGGAGTTCCCCCCCCGCGAGCTCACGGGCCACCCACCAGTACCCCCAGACGTGGTTCCACACGTCGTTGGCGGGGTGACCGATGGCCTGCCGCGTCGGGTCGACCAGCGCCTCGGCGAAAGCCAGGGCCGCGAGCAAGGCCATGGTGACGACGACGAGGGCGTGGCGCCGCGCCCCGGGTGACAGCAACGCGTGGGGAGAAGGAATGGTCTATGGTAGCATCTTACTTCCGGACGAGGTTGGCCTGTCGTTGTTCCTCCTGGCGTGTTGGAAGCTGCTCTACGGCTGCCGGGTGGCCGCCGACGACTTCACTCGGACGGCGTCCCTTCCCCCCGTCGAGCAGCCGCGCAGTACCCCTCCCGCGGCCGACGACCCGTCGCAGGAACGGCTCTACCAGCTGCTCTACGCGGGCGAGCTTGGTGGAGAGGCCTTCGCGCAGGGCCAGCGGGCGCGCATGCTCGTCTGGCTCGCGTCGATGGGCTTCGAGAGCGCGCAGCTCGTCGACCTCCTGACGCTCGTGGGGAAGGTCCGCGTGCTCGACGAGGCCGACCGGGTGGCCACGGCGGCGATCGGCCTCCGCGAGGCCGAGCTGTATGGGCCGGTATACGCCGAGATCACGGCCTTGTACACCACGGGAACGCCAGTGCCCGAGGCGGCGCTCGACGATCTCGCTCGGCGTCTCTCGGTAGCTCGCGAGGCTGTCGCGGCGGATGGCGATCCTCACGCCGCTCAGCTCGCGCGCACCCGCGCCTCGCTCGACCTGGTGAGCGCGTGGGTGGAAGGGCTGGCGCGGCCGCAGCGCTACCGCCTCTCACAGTGCAGGTTTTTCCTAAATCATCGGCTTGGACCGCTACTCAATCCGCAGGACTACGGGGAGTACACGGGCATCGACTGGGACGGGGGCGACTTCAGCCTGCTGCCGGCCACGGCGCGCCCGGAGGGCGAGCCGCACATGAACGTTGCGGGCTTGTGGGGGATCGAGAAGTTCCGCGCACCCCCGCTCAAGTACATCGAGGACTTCCAGCTCGTGGCCATCGCCACCATGGCGGTCTCGGAGCCCGGGCTCGCGGAAGCCATCGAGGTGCGGCTCGGGCGGCGCGCGGCAGGCGACATGAGCCCGGCGTCCCCCGTTCAAGCGGCCGGGAACTAGCGCTCAAGGCAGCGCGAGCAAAACGTCGCCGCCACCCTTCGTCGCCCTGGCCTCGACCTGCGCGCCGTTGGCACCCACCGCGACGACGCGCACCTCGCGGAACGCCACCCGCACGTTGACACTGAAGGGTCCCGGCTCGGGCAGGTTGGCCACCGAGATCTGGTCGCCGGTGGGGCTCCGTACCTCCACCCGCACCGGTCCCGACCCGCCGGTCACCTCGCCGGCGAGCGGCCACCACCGCATGTCCTCGCCGCCGCCGCTGTGCACGCTCGTCGAGGGTGGCGGCCCGCCGGTCTTGAATAGGTTCACCTGCGGCGAGCGGGGGTTGAGCGCGTCTTCGGACATGGGAACGAAGTCTTCCAACTTGTCGAAGGGGAACGCGGGGCCGCGCCCGATGAGGCGCGCCCCCGGCCAACCGGCGGCGTCGAGAGCGTTGGCAGCCACCGAGGCGAAGATGGCGTGCCCGGCGGCGGAGGGGTGCATCGTGTCGACGAGAAGAGCCTCGACGCCCGTGCGCTTGGCGGCCTCGAACATCGCGTGGCGCGTGGCCGCGATCGGCAGACCATGATGGGCGGCCACCCTGGCCTGGGCGTCGAAGTAGGCGCCCCAGGCCACGTCGTCCTCGGAATCGCCGCGCGCCATCTCGCGGTTGCAGGGCGTGAAGAAAAGCACGCCGACGCCTCGCTCGCGCGCGTCGCGCACCATCAAGTCGAGGTTCTCGGCATACCGTTGCAGGGGAACCCGGCGCACGCCCACCGTGGGCCAGGCGCTCGACTTGGTCCACGTGACGATGTGCGCGCCCCGCCCACCGCGAAGGCGATCGACAGTGCCGGCGAGCACCTGGAAGAACGCGGACTTCGAGAGGAGCCGGTAGCCGCTCATCACCTGGGTGGTGCGCAGCAGGTCGGCATCTTCGAAGTGGTCGAAGTTGTTGTCGCTCCACAGGCTGCCGACGATCAACAGGGTGGGTTCGAGCGCCCAGCCAACCTCGTCCAGGAGCAGTCGCGACTGCTCGGTGGAGTACCCGGGGATGCCGCCGTTGACGACGTCAACCTTCAGGCCCTTCTTCACCAGCAGGCCCTCCAGTTGGGACGGGAAGGTGTCGGCGTCGGCCACGCCGTGCCCGAAGTAGGTGCTGTCGCCGAGCACCAGGATCCGCTCCTGCTGCGCGGGCCGGGGCGTGACGGGCACTTCGCCACGCAGGCCGAGCTCGTTGATGGTCGCGGTCGCGCCAGAGTTCTCCCGCACCCCCACGCCCATGCCCCACAGCCGCGTCGGGTGACCCACCATCACCACCGAGCCGGTGTCGCCCCCGTTCCAGGCCGGCACCTCGGGCCCGACGACCCGGGCCGCGCCCTCGCCGACCAGCAGCACCACCAGCAGCAGGAGCAGGCTGCCGATGACCCGGTATTTGACGGCCGTGCGGTGGCGGCGAGCGCGGGTGGCTCGCCCGCCCTGCCTCATCAGGCGACCTCGAGGCCCCGCGGGGTGGACCGCGCGCAGTCCTTTCCCCCGCCCGACGCGAACACGAACAGCTCGCCGTCGCGTGTGACCGTTACCTTTGGCCAGGGCACGTCGACGTCCTGTCTGCTCAACACCACGCCGCCAAGCCTGTCAGGCAACATGTCGGCGAAGTCACGAAGCGTATTGACGTCGCCAATCTCGATCACGATCAGCACCGCCAACGGCGCCCCCGGCTCCCGGAGGAGCGCGTCGGCGGTGTCGGCCGCCAGGTTGGGTCGGGGTTTGGACGCGCGGTACACCGGGCCGCCGTGAACGGAGGGCGGCCTGAGCGCGGCAGGGCCCACTACCAGGACACGGTGGTTCTGCGCCAGCGTGGCGAGCAGAGGCTCGAGCAGTTCCGTCGTGGTGTCGGCGTCAGCGACCCAGAGCGACAGGCCGTCGCTGAGCGAGGGCGTGTGCTTGCCGACCACGGCGGGCTCGGGCAGGGGCTCCAGGAACGACGTGGTTTCGTGCGGCTTCCCGTGCTGGCGGGTGCGCACCCATAGCCAGGCCACGCCGACCAGTAGCAGTAGTCCCACGCCGAGGCCGATGAAGAGGCCCGGATCGGGCTCAGCGCCGCCCGTCGGGAAACTCACCGCCGAGGGACGCGCGCCGGGGGCAGTGGACCCGAAGGGCGTGCTCGAGGTGCCGCCCGAGCCGCCTCCCGCCACGTCGCCCAGTGGCGGTTCCCCCGTGGCGCTGCCGGTGGGGCCGACCGAGCCGCCTCCCGCCATGTCGCCCAGTGGCGGTTCCCCCGTGACGCTGCCGGTGGGGCCGCCCGAGCCGCTGCCCCCGCCCCCCTCGCCCGCCGCCACCGCCGCGTCGATCTTGATGGCGCCGCCGGCTAGGCTCACCGACAGTTCGCGGAAGCGATCGTCGGCGCTCCAGGAGACGGTGCCACCGTCGTGGGACTTCGCGCCCGCCTTCAGCACGACGCTCACCGCGTCGGCCGCCACGGAGGCGGACCCGGACCAGGAATTGTCGCCCGCGCTGACGTCGGGCGCGGTGCCCCCGTCGTTGAGCGCGATCTCGATGGCCGCGCCACCGTCCTTGGGGGTGAGCACGGCGACGACGGGCGCGTCGAGGCGTTCGCCCCCGGTGTCGAGGCGCACCACGACGCCGCGAGCGGCGTCCTGAGCCAGTGCACTGCTGCCGAGCAGCGCCATCAGCACGCCTGCCACCCACCCCACTGACCACTGCCGCGCTACCATCGCTCGCCTCCGACTTACCTGCTGGGGGCGAACCATAGCACAGGCGCCCCGGCTCCCTGCCCCGCTGCCCGGAGCGGGCGCTACTCAGAACACCATGTAGACAAACGGCGCAACGTACTGGATGCCCTGGAGCACCAACAGGACGCCGGCGATCCCGAGCAGGGTGATCGTCGCGGGCAGCATCCACCAGCGGCCGCCGCGCATCATCATCGCCAGCAGTTCGCCGACGGTGCCGATGCGGAGCAGGATGGACTCCAGGCGCCCTGGCTCGTAGGGCTCGGGCTCGGTGCTCATCGGGGCCTCTCCACGCGGCAACCCTCCATATACAGCAGGTCGAGGCCCGATCGGTAGAACGCCGCCATGGCGTCGATCGGGGTGGAGGCGATGGGGTCGCCCTTGAGGTTGAACGAGGTGTTGAGGAGCACGGGCGTGCCGGTGCACCCCCCGAAGGCCTCGACCAGGCGGTGGAACGTGGGCGAGTCGGCCGGGTTGACCACCTGCACGCGGGCCGTGCCGTCCACGTGGGTGGTCGCGGCGATCTCCTCGCGTCGCTCGGCCCGCACTGGCGGGGCCACCAGCATCGCGCGCGCGGGTGCCTCGGCCGGGGCGGGGATGTCGAACCAGTGGGCGGCGGCCGCCTCGGTGACGGCGGGGGCGAAGGGGCGGAATTGCTCGCGCAACTTCACGCGAAGGTTCACGCGGTCGCGCGTCTGGGCGCCGCGGGGGTCGGCAAGGATCGACCGGTTGCCGAGCGCGCGCGGGCCCCACTCGCCGCGCCCTTCGAACCAGCCGATGACCTTGCCGCTGGCGAGGTCGGCGGCGGCTCGCGCCACCGGGTCGTCGAGGCGCTCGAAGCGCGCGCCGAGTTCCAACAGCTGGGCCTCCACTGCGGCCGGAGCGAAGCGTCGACCGAGGCACCATGCGCGGATCTCGGGCAGCCGCGGGTTGCCGAGCACGGCGTGCCAGGCCCAGAGCGCGGCGCCCAGGGCGGCGCCGGCGTCGCCAGAAGCGGGTTGGATCCACAGGTGCTCGAAGGGACCCTCCGCGGCTAGCCGATGGTTGGCCACCGCGTTCAGCGCCACCCCTCCGGCGAGGCAGAGGGCGCGCTCGCCGAGCGCGCGGTGGGCATGGCCCGCAAGGTGCAGCATCGCGTCTTCGAGGGCGGCTTGCGCGCTCGCCGCCACGTCGGCGAAGCGCTGCGACTCGGGGTCGGACGCGGGGTCGAAGGGCGACCCGGGCACTCGAGGCGGGCCGAGCATCGCAGGTAGGCGCGCGGTGAAGCTCTCGGTGGCGTGCCAGTGCCAGCAAAAGTAATCCAGATCCACGGAGAAGGCGCCGTCGGCCTCTAGCCGCAAGAGCTGCGCCATCTGTTCGCGGAAACGGGGCTTGCCCCAGCCGGCCATCCCCATGACCTTGTACTCGCCCTCGTTGACGGCGAAGCCGAGGTAGGCGGTGATGGCCGAGTAAAAAAGGCCCAGCGAGTGTGGAAAGCGCACCTCGGCCACGGGCTCGAGGAAGGGCGGGTCGGCTCGACCGCGCCACAGGCTGGTGGTGGCCCACTCGCCCACGCCGTCGGCCACCAGCACTGCCGCGGTCGCGTGGGGCGAGCACAAGAACGCGCTCGCTGCGTGCGACAGGTGATGCTCCGAGAACAGGATGCGGTCAGGACGAACGGAGAACAGCCGCGCCAACGCCCGGTGGGTCCACAGCTTGTCGCCCAGCCAAGCGTGCATCGCCCGCGGGAAGCTCTGCCAGCTGCGCGGGAAGGTGGCCGTGGCCGTGGCCAGAATGCGCTCGAACTTGCGGAGGGGCTTCTCGTAGAACACCAGGCAGTCGAGGTCGGCGGGGCTGATGCCCCCCTGGGCGAGGCACCACCTGGCCGCCTGAACCGGCAGGGCGGCGTCGTGCTTCACGCGGGAGAAACGCTCTTCTTGCGCGGCAGCCACCACCACGCCGTCGCGCAGCAGCACGGCGGCGGAGTCGTGGAATAGCGCGGAGATTCCGAGGACGTGAGACGCCATCAGGCCTGCGACCTCGCCGTCGCGAGACTGCACGCCGGTCGGGGAAGGGGGGGGCGCCACCCACCAGGCTCGAGCGCGGCCAAGCCGCGGAAGGGTCCGAGCATCGCCGCGTAGGCCAACCCGAGCCACAGCCCGCTGACGATGACGCCGAACTCGCGACTGAAACGCAGCCACGCGCCCAACCACCGGTCGCGGCGAACGCGAAACAGCGACCACTCCACCTCTGCAACCTGCCCCTGCTTCCGGAAGCGGTCCAGCTCCTGCCTGCTGTACGACACGTGGAAGTGCTCGTCCTTGAGGATGGCCTGGAGCGTGGCGTGGGTTTCGGGGTCGGGGAGCTGGCGCTCGAGGTACACGCCGAATTGCTCGACGGCGTCGGCCTCGGCCACCCAGACGAACGCGAGGAACTCCATCTCGCCGAGTCGCTCGAACATCGACCGTCCCTCGACCGTGCCGTGGCGCTGGAGCGTGCCGGAGTCGTCGAGCGCCGCGCGAGCGCGCTCCTTGTTACCGCCGAGGGCCATCGCGCGGCTCAGGAACAGCGCCGCGTGCTTGGACTCGTCCAGCGCGTGCAGGAAGTACTTGCGCCGGAGGTCACCGCGCTCCGTGTGCTCGGCGGCCGCCAACATGTCGATGCCGCTGGCGCGCTCCGAGTCTGCGAAGGAGGTCACGAAGCGCGCAGGCCAGCCGGGAAGCCGCCAGGCAACTTCGCTGGCCACCGTGAGCATCGCCTTTCGCAGGTATCCCAAGGAGGGTCTCCCCCGGCATCATACGCCAGTGACCGGCCCGGGTGTGCGGCGGGCGAGGCGGACGACCTCGTCACCGCGGGCGGCGAGCGCGGCGACGAGGTGGCTGCCGACAACCCCGGACGAGCCGGCCACG
>VGRE01000087.1 GCA_016875435.1 Deltaproteobacteria bacterium
CTCGGTCGCCGGGTGCCGACGCACCCCGAGCTGCCGAGGCTAGTGCTGCACGGTCTCCGCGCGGCGGGCACCGGCACTGCCCGGTCGCTGGTGGAGAAGGTCACCCGCACCGTGCCCGCGCTCGCCGAGGAGGCGCAGGACCTGCTCACCCACTGGGGCCGCGCGTGAGCATCGATCGGAGCCAGGACGCGCGGATGCTGGCGCGGCACCTCGGTGCCATCACCCGTGCCATCCGCATTCACGACGTGGGCAACCGCGCCGTGCTCCGGCTCCTCGAGTGGTGCGCGCGCGACCTGACGGAGATCGGGCGCCTAAACGCGGATGCGCGGGTGGAACTCGACCGGGGCGTGCTGGTCGTAAACGGGACGCCCGTCCGGCTGAGTCGCGACGCGCGAGCGCAGTTACTACCGCTCTCCAGAATGCTCCGGGACATCAACGCGGGCGGCTTCAAGATTTCAGGCGCCGTGGTGCCCGGGGATCTCAGCACCTTGTTCCTCGCGCTCTCGACTCTTAGCAAGGGCACGGAGCGCGCCGTCGCCCAGAAGTGGCTGGAGGCGCACGAGGCAAGGTCGCTCCAGCTGCTCTCGCCTCGCTCGCTGGTGGCAGGGATGTCCAGCGGCCCCGGCGAGGCCGTGCGACTCGCGGCGAGCGCTGCCCTCCACGCCTACATCCGCGCGGTGCTGGCCGTTGGCGAAGCGCTCCAGGAAGGCACCCTCCTTCGCGTGCCCCCCGCGATGTTCCGAGCCGCCCAGAGGCTAGCCGAGCTGGCCGAGGATGAGCCGCGATATCACATCGCGCTCACGACACTGAAGGAAGACGTCGAGCACGAGACGCGCCACCCGGTGAACAGCCTCATCTTCGCCATGGCACTCGGACGAAGGCTTGGCTTGCCGCGGCAGCTCCTCGTGGAGTGCGGGCTCTGCGCGGCACTGGCGGCCACGCTCCCCGACGAGCCCAGCGCCGCCGAAATTCAGGGCCTCACGCTGCAGTTGTTGCCGTCGAGTCACCTCACGTTGACGCGAGCCCGTCGCATGCTCGCCGCATTCGAGCTCCACGCTGGTCTCGACCGCACCGGCCCGCCCTTCATCCCGCTCGACGGGCCGCTCCACCTGTTCAGCCGGGTAGCGGCGATCGCGGTGAGCTTCGACGCCCTGACCACCACCGGCCCTGGCCGCGCTGGCCTCCTTGCCGACGAGGCCCTCGAGCGCATGCGGGATGAGGTCCGTGGTCGCTACGACCCCGACCTGCTCCGCCTCTTCGCCGCCTGCGTGGGCCGCTACCCAGTGGGTAGCGCGGTGACCCTCGACACCGGCGAGGTGGGCGTGGTGATTCACACCCCGTCCGACCCCGCGATGGCGGGCCAGCCCCTGGTGCGCCTCGTGCGAGACGAGCGCGGACGGGAGTTGCGGCAGGGCCCGCTCGTCGACCTCGCCGACCCCACCGAGCGCCGGCGTGTCGTGGGCGCCGTCGATACCGCCTCGGTGGGCATCGACGCCCGGCGGGCGCTGTTCGGTTAGGCGTGGCGCCGTGACCGAGCTCGATCGGCTGCGCGCGATCCTGGCCGAGATGGGCTCGGTGCTCGTCGCCCACTCGGGTGGTGTCGACTCCAGCCTGCTGCTGGCCGCCGCGGTGGAAGTACTCGGCGAGCGCGCAGCGGCGCTGACCGCAGAAAGCGTCACCCTCGCCCCGGGCGAGGCGGCGGTGGCCGCCGCGGTGGCCGCGAGGATCGGCGGGCGGCGAATCGTCGTGAGCTCGCGTGAGCTCGAGCGCCCCGGCTACCGCGCCAACGAGGGCGACCGGTGCTTCCACTGCAAGTCCGAGCTGTTCGAACTCGCCATGGCCCAGCGCGATCAGCTCGGCTTTCGCTGGGTGGCCGACGGCACGCTGCCTGACGACCTCGGCGAGCACCGCCCAGGGCTGCAAGCGGCCGCAGCGCACGGGGTACGTCATCCCCTCGTCGAGGCCGGTTTCACCAAGCAGCGGGTGCGCGAGGCAGCTCGGTATTACGGCCTGCCCAACGCCGAGAAACCGTCGATGCCCTGCCTCGGTAGTCGCTTCGCGGCCGGGACCGTCGTGAGCGCCGAGCGCGTGTCGCGGGTGGCGGCGGCCGAGGCCGCGATCGCCGCGCTCGGCTTCGCCGTGGTGCGGGTCCGCGTGATCGACCTTGGGACCACCGAGACGGCGCGCGTGGAACTCGGTGCCGACGAACTGTATAGACTCGAAGAGCCTGGGGTCCGCGCCGCGGTCCTCGCTTGCTGCCGCCACGAGGGATTTGCTTGGACCCACATCGACCCGAGGGGCTACCGGAGGGGGAACGTGGCCCTGCCCTCCAAGAACTCGGGCCCGGCGACCGCACCGAGCACGTAGCGCCGGGCGCGCGCCGCCGGGTCTTCCTCGAGCTCACCGCGCTCTGGCTGGCGACGCTGCTCGCCATCCGCATGGTGGTGATGGTCCAGGGTCTCGGGCTGCCCGACGTGGTGCTCGCGGCGGTGCCCTTCCTCTTCATCTACGCGCCGGTGTGGCTCTGCAACTACCGCGGGGTCGACAGCTATGGCTACCGGCTGGCCATTCCGGCCTTCCGCGACCTTGCCGAGTGGCGCGCGGCCGCTCGCCTGTGCGGGGGCGCCATCCTGGTGGTGCTGGTTCCCTGGCTCGTCGGCTACCACCTCTACCAGAACCTGGTGGCCGCCTTCCTGCACGCGGCCGGTCCGCTGCGCGACGTCGATGACGTCCTGCGCGCCCTCGCGCGCCTCGTGCACGGGGAACTCGGCATCCTCGGCGACGATCCAGTCGCGACGCTTACGCGCACGGTCGTCCCTCGCTGGCGCGTGCCCCGGGAAGCGTGGTTGCTCGTCCCCTACCACCTCTTCTTCGTGGCCATCCCGGAGGAAATCTTCTACCGGGGATACTTCCAGACGCGCCTCAACGAGGTATTCCCCAGGAAGTTCCTAATCTTCGGCGTCCCGCTGGGCTGGGGCCTCCTCATCGCCTGCGCGTACTTCGCGTTCGGGCACAGCCTGGTGACAGTTCGCTGGTGGCACTTCGCTACCTTCTTCCCCGGGTTGCTCTTCGGCTGGATGCGCGAGAAGAGCGGCGGGCCGCTGGCCGGCGCCTTGTTCCACGCCTGGGCCAACGTGACCGTGACGGTGCTCGACACCTTCTACGGGATCCGCCCCACGGCCTAGGCCTAGCGGGCGAGCAACTGCAAGCCGCGAAGGCGCGACTCCACCTCGGCCGAGCGGAACTCCGGGGCGAGGTCACGCAGTTCCTCCAGCAAGCGCAGTGCCGAGCGGTGCTTCTGGGTAGCCGTGTAGAGACCTGCGAGGTCGAACAGCGCCTCGGGGTAAGCCGGGTCGGACTCGGAGGCATCGTTGGTGGCCTCGCGAAGCACCTCGAGCGCCCCCGATAGGTCGCTCTGGGCGCGGCGGGCCTGCGCCTCGACGATCCTGGCCTCGAGGCCAGGGAGATCCCGCACTATCTGCAGCGCCGCCTCGCCCTGGCCCACGGCGGCTAGCGCCCGCGCCTCCTCGACGCCGCCCTCGGGCGACACCTCGTCGAGCGCCGCCGGCTCCACCTCGGCGAAAGTCCCCTCCGAGGGCCGGGCCGCCGCGGGGGCTGGCTCTGGCGGGGCCGACCGCGCCGCGCTGCGCAGCTCGGCGATCTTGGCGAGGACGCCCTCGTTGAGGGGGTCGTCGGCGAGCGCGCGGCGCCAGGCGAGGAGCGCGCCGGCGAAATCGCCCCGGCGCGCCAGCCGGTCGCCCTCGGCTTCCGGTCCCTCGCCAGCGTCCGGCTGTTCGTCGTTCTCGGGGGGCAACAGGCTGCCGTCGTCAGGCTCAGGGGCCAGGTCGTCCTCCTCGAGCAGCTCCTCGTCGAGCCCGGCCGCCGCCGGCATGCCGCGGATGAGCGCCATCCGGTCGATCACCGCTTCGGCTTCGGCCCCAGCTCGCGGCAGGAGGCGCTCCATCCACGGCATGGCCTCCACACTCCGGCCCGCCGACACGAGCACCTCCGCCAGCCCGGCGATCAGCGCCACCGAGTCGCCCCGTGCCGACAGCGCTTCGCGTACTTCGCTCTCCGCGCGGTCGACCAGACCGTAGCGCGCAAGCACCTCGGCGCGCACCACGACCCGCAGCTCTTCCTCGTCTACCGGCTGCGCGAAGGCCATTCCGGTGAGCTTCTGCTCGAGACGACCGAGGCGGTCCTCGGCGTTGACCAGTCGCGACCGAATGTCCTCGTCGTCCGGGGCCAGGGCGGCGGCACGACGCAGCGCCTCGACCTCGCCCTTGATCTCGGCACGCTCGGCGGCCAGGCGAGACAACTCCACCAGCACCTTCAGGGCCCGGTCGGGCTGGCCCGAGCCCTCGAACGCCCGGGCGAGCAAATCCAGGGTGCGCGGTTCCCTGGGCGCGGCGGCAAAGGCCGGCTGCAGGGCCTGGAGCGCACGCTTGCAGTCACCCGCCGCGATGCGCGCGTGCGCGGCATCGAGCAAGAGTCCCACGTCGTCTGGCTTGAGCGCCAGCGCGATCTCGGCCACCCGCCCCACCTCGTCGAGCCTGCCGCGCCGCCGAAACTCGTCGATGACCTCCTGGAAGGCGTCCAGGGCACCCGCGTTGTCGCCCCCAGACTGCAGCAACTCGCCCACCCGGAGGCGGAGGGTCACGTCGCCGGGAGCAGAATCGGCCACCCGCCGCGCCGGCTTCGCGGCGAGAAGCGGCTTGCCCAGTGAAACCCACCCGCGCACCGCCGCGTCGAGCGCGGCGCGGGCATCCGAGTGGTAACCGCCCGCCAGGTAGCACTCGCCGAGATCGGAATGGATCTGCGGGTCGTCGGGGCGGAGACCAGCGAGCTGCTTCAGCACCGACACCGCAGCGCGATGGCTCCCCTCCTTCAGCAGCGAGTCGACCACCTCGCGGAGGTGCCTTTCCGCGTCGGCATTCTTCCCCTGGCGCAGGTAGATCTCGCCCACCTTCTGGCGCACGCGCCGATCCCTGGGATCGAGGCGCAGAATCTGCAGGTACACGCGGAGCGCACCATCAGTGCTCCCGCGGTTTAGCTGCTGGAGAGCTTCTTGCTCGAGTCGCTGTCGTTCGTTGCTCACTCTGGCGTCATCCCGGTCGGCTCCGCAGCCACTCGTCGATGAATCGGGTGTGGAAGGTCACCGCGCTGAACGCCGGGTCGGCAAGGAGAAGCTTCTGCAGCGGCAGCGACGTGCGGATCCCTTCTACCACATACTCGTCCATGGCTCCGAGGAGCTTGCGGATTGCCGACTCCCGGTCGGGCGCGTAAGCCACCAGCTTGGCCGCGAGCGAGTCGTAGTAGGGCTGCACCATCGCGCCCTCGTGGATCGCGCTGTCGATGCGGATCCCGGGCCCGCCCGGCGCGTGGTAGCCGGTCACGCGGCCCGGCGACGGCGTGAACTTCCACGGGTCCTCCGCGTTGACTCGCACCTCGATGGCGTGCCCACGGAGCCGCACCTCCGACTGCGCGAAGGGCATGGGCTCGCCGGCAGCAAGGCGGATCTGCAACTGCACCAGGTCGATCCCCGTGACCAGCTCGGTGACGGGGTGCTCCACCTGGATGCGCGGGTTGACCTCGAGGAAGAAAAACTCGTCGTCCTGAACGAGGAATTCGCAGGTACCGACGGTAACGTAGCCGGTGCTGGCGACGAGTCGAGCCGCCGCGCTTCGAATGCGGTCGCGCAGGCCCTCGGCCAGGTTGGGCGCCGGTGCCTCCTCGATGATCTTCTGGTGGCGGCGCTGCATCGAGCAGTCTCGCTCGCCCACGTGCACGGCGGCGCCGAAACGGTCGCCCGCGAACTGCACCTCGACATGCCGGGGGGTGCGCAGGAAGCGCTCGAGGAAGACCGCGCCAGAGCCGAACGCCGCCACCGCCTCGGCGCTGGTGACGGCAAACACCTTGCGAAGTTGGTCCTCGTCTTCCACCACCCGCATGCCCTTGCCGCCGCCGCCTGCGGCCGCCTTCAACATCAGCGGGAAGCCCACCAGCCGCGCCACCTCGACGCACTCGTCGAGGTTGTCGACCGCCCCGTGGCTCCCCGGCAGCAGCGGCAGGCCCGCCGCGCGCGCCGCCGCCTTGGCGCTGAGCTTGTCGCCAAACTGGCGCAGGTGCTCGGGCGAGGGACCGACGAAGGTCATCCCGTGCGCGTTCACTGCCTCGGCAAAGGTAGCGTTCTCAGCGAGAAATCCGTACCCGGGATGGATCGCGTCGGCACGGGTGATGTCGGCGGCTGAGATGACGGCGGGGATGTTGAGGTAGCTCTGCCTCGCCTGCGGGGGACCGATGCACACGCTCTCGTCGGCAAAACGGACGTGCAAGGCGTGACGATCGCACTCCGAGTACACGGCCACCGTCCGGATGCCCAGCTCGCGGCAGGCGCGGATGACGCGCATCGCGATCTCGCCGCGGTTGGCAATGAGGATCTTGCGAAACACGGCCTAGCCAGACGTGAGGCGAAACAGGTCTTGACCGAACTGGACCGGCTGCGCGTTCTCCACGAGAATCTCGGCCACGACGCCGTCGATGTCGCTCTCTACCTGGTTCATCAGCTTCATCGCCTCGACGATGCACACCACCTGCCCCTTTCGCACGCGGTCACCCACGTTGATGTACACCGGCGCATCGGGAGACGGCGACCGGTAGAAGGTGCCCACGATCGGCGAGCGAATGGCGCGCCCATCGGCCGCGGGCTTGGCCTCGGCCTTCGGCGGCAACGGCACGGCGGCTGGCGCGGCGGCGGCCGGGGCCAGCGGAGCTGCGACCACCGCCGGGAGCGCGCTTCCCTCGCCAGCAAAACGCACGTGGAGCTTGAACTCGCCGCTCCGCCACGTGAACTCCCCCACGCCGGCCCGCTTCATCTCGCGGACGAGCTCGCGCATCTCTTTCCGGTCCATCAACGACTCCAGGGCGCGCCGCGCTTATCCCCCGGCCGTCGACGTTGCGAGCCGCGCCACCAGTCCTCGCAGGCCCAAAGTGTACGACGCGGCCCCGAACCCACATACGACCCCTATCGCGACATCAGAGAAGTAGCTTTGCCGCCGAAATGGCTCGCGCGCGTGCACGTTGCTGAGGTGTACCTCCACGAAGGGCACGCCCGCTGCCAGCAGCGCGTCGCGCAACGCCACCGAGCTGTGCGTGAAACCGCCGGGGTTGACGAGCACGCCGGTCCAGCGACCCCGCCCTGCCTGGATCGCGTCGATCAGCACGCCCTCGTGATTCGACTGGACGGCCTCCACCGTGACGCCCAACTCGGCCCCCAGCGAGGAGAGCGACCGATTTATCTCGTCGAGCGTCGTGACACCGTACTGGTCCGGCTCGCGGGTGCCGAGGAGGTTCAGGTTGGGTCCGTGCACCACGCCGATCACCATGCCCGGCTCCAAGCCCAGCCCGGGGCGCCGCGGGGCCTCGGGGTGTCGCTCACCTCGTCGGCCAGCGCCGCGCAGGTCGAGGCCAGGCCGGGCAAGGGCGCACCCTCGCCCGCGCCGCGCTCCGCCTCACCCACGGCGTCCCCCCTCCCCTGAGCGGCTCGCTCCAACTCGGCGAGACGATCGCGCGCTCGCGGGTCGGCTGGATTGAAGGCGCAGATCCGTCGCCAGGCGGCCTTGGCGTGCGCGTAGTCCCCGCGCCGGGCGCAGCGCTCCGCCCAGGACTCGCAGTCGAAGGGGTCGGAAGGATCGCCGTGGAGGGGGCGCGGCGGCGGGTTGGCGCGGCGCATCAGGCCCGAGAGGTTGCTGTCGCCAGGATTGCGATGGGCGAGGCGGTCGATGAGTGCGCGCGCCTCGCGCAGGCGGCCCTCGTCGACCCACAGCTCGGCCAGCAGGGTGCCGGCCGCGAGGTTTTCGTGGTCGTGCTCCGCTACCTCTTCGAGCACCGACACCGCGAGGGCCCGCGCCCCGGCGTCGAGGTGCAGCCTCGCGAGCACCACGCGCGCGGCGGCGTGTTCCGGGTGCTGGCGCAGGCCCACGCGGATCGTCAAGAGCGCCTCCCCGCCCCGCCCTGCCTTCCGCAGCAACTCCGCCAGTGGCACGAAGGCCAGCGACCGCGGGTCGTCGCGCAAGCGCTTGCGCAGGCGGGCAATCTCGTCGTCCTGGCTTTCCACGGCCGCGCCCCAGGACTAGGCTTCGCTTGCGGCGACCGTGGAGATCAGGATCAGGTCGGTGTCCACGCCGATGTTGAATGTGATCGGGAAGTCCGTCGACGCACCGGGAAGGCTGTCGAAGAACAGGTAGAACGGGACGGTCCCGCGACTATCGGTGATGCCGCGGAGGAAGTTCGGGCGGAAGCTGACGTCGCCTGCGCTCTCGTCGGCCAGCAGGTACTCGCCGCTCACCTCGTAGTACTGCGACCCCGAGGCGTCCGAGTAGAAGGTGTCGCACAGCTCGGCCGTTTCCTGATCGGAGATGCTGCCCTTGTTGCTGCAGGCCTCCTCGAAGTCCGAGACCGTCTTCACCGCGCCCTCGGGCAGGATGTACACCCCGGGCCAGTGCGACTGCACCTCGACCTCGATGCTCGGCAGCCCCGCGGAGCGCCCGTAACGGTCGGTGCCCACGACCTGCACCTGCTCGGCGTAGACGTAACCGAGCCCGTCCTCGAAGTAGAAGTCCGCGTTCCAGGTGAGGGTGTATGACGACGACGAGAGCTGGAGCTCGGAGCCCGGCGGCGCCGCGAAGGGTCCATCGGAGCAGGCGACCAGAAGCGACAGCAACAGCATCATCGACCTCGCATCGATGATGGTATCACAGGCGACCCGGCGAGTTCCGGGTCGAGGAATCCGAACTCCACCGAGGCCATCGCCTCGCCGCTCTGCGCGAAGAACGCGACACTCGCCCCGGAGTGGGGGGCCACGTCGATAAAGGCATCGATCAGGACGCGCCCATCGGCTCCCGTGATCGCCTCGACGTAGGTGCAGGTGGGGCTCGTGTCGGTCACGCAGGCGCGGAGCGCGCGGGCGCCGCCACTTCCGAGATCCCACACCACGAGCTCGCGCGCACCCGGGTCGTCGACTGGGTGCAGCGAGGCGCCGTCCCATGCTGCCGTGATGCCCACGCGGACCCCGGGCGTAGCGGCCCCGCCGGGGCCCGTCACCAGCACGTCGATGGGGAAGACCTCGCCGATGCCGTCGCGCTCGATGAAAGCCTCGCTCCAGGGGACCTCGAGGTCGTCGGGCAGGGTAATGTCGCTGCCCGGCTCGGCCTCGGGCGGCGCGCAGGCTAGCGCGGCGAGCAAGCCAATCACGCGCTCACCCCCAGCTCGGCAAGCGTGCCAAGCTCGCCCTCGGGGACGGACTCGAGACGGACCTTGCCAGGTTCGGGAAACACGACCAGCCGGACCATACCACGCGCGCGCTTCTTGTCGAAGCCCATCGCCTCGCGGAGGGCGGCGGCGGAAGCGCCCGGCGGCACCCGCGTGGGCAGGCCAAGCCGCGCCACCAGCGCCTCCACGCGACTTGCCACCGCCTGCGAGGTCCAACCCCGCGCCACACCTAGCCGGGCGACGGCGACGATCCCGATGGCCACGGCCTCGCCATGGCGAACCGACCCGTAGCCGAGCACCGACTCCACCGCGTGGCCGAGGGTGTGGCCCAGGTTGAGGACGGCGCGCTCGCCTCGCTCCAGCGGATCTCGCTCGACGATCGCTGCCTTTACGCCGACGCTGTCGGCGATGACGGCTGCGAAGGCTGCTTTCTCCCCGGCGAGGAGCGCCGGAGCACCCGACTCGAGGCGCGCGAGCGCGCTCCCGCCGGCGATGATGCCGTGCTTCACGATCTCGCCGAGCCCGCAGCGGAGCTCCTCGGCCGGCAGGGTGTCGAGGGTGGCGAGTGGCGCCCACACCAGGCTCGGCTGGTAGAAGGCGCCCACGAGGTTCTTTCCCTGCGGGACGTTGACCCCGGTCTTGCCGCCGACCGAGGCATCCACCGCCGCCAGCACGGTGGTGGGCACCTGGACGAAGGGCAGCCCGCGCAGCACCGTCGATGCCGCGAAGCCAGCGAGGTCGCCCACCACCCCGCCGCCGAGGGCAACCACGGGCACCTGGCGATCCGGCCGGGCCTCCAGCAGGCGCACCACCAGCGCCCGCCAGGTGTCCAGCGACTTGTGCGCCTCGCCCTCCGGCACCTCCAGCCACTCGATCCCCACGCCGTGCAGCTCCGACGCGAGCGCGGCTCCGTGCAGGGCCCGGATGCGGGGGTGGGTGACGACCAGCGCTCTCGTGCTTCCGGGGAGGCAAGCCTGTAGCTCCCGAGCAAGTCCGCAGAAGTCCTCGGCGAGGACCACGTCGTAGCCGAGACTGAGGCTCAGGCGCTGGTGCGGCACAGGGAAAGGACCTCGTCGACGACGGCGGCGATATCCCGGCCGCCGGTCTCGACCACTGGCCCGCAGAGCGCCCACACCCCGGCCCGCTCTGCCAGCAGGCGATCGAGTTGCGCCGCCAGTGGGCGTCCCTCCCCCGTCCCCACGCGGGCCGCCAGCACCTCGCGCGGCGCCATCAGCACCACGACCATCCATCCCTCCAGCGCCGCGCGGTTTCGCGGGTCGACCAGCGTGCCGCCGCCGAGGGCGATCACCCCCGCGCCGCTGACCAGTCGGGACAGCGCCTCCCGCTCGCGCGCCCGGAAGCCGACCTCGCCCTCGGCCGCGAAGATGGCGGGCACGTCGCCGATCACCGCGTCGAGATCCGCGAAGGGCACCCGCGCTCGCGCGGCAACGGCACCCCCGACCGTGCTCTTGCCCGCGCCCATGGGGCCGCCCAGCGCGAGTCGCAGCGCGTTGCCGCTCAGGACTCGGGCACCACGCGCGGCGTGATGAACACCAACATCTCGTTAGTGCGCTCGGTGCTCAGGCTGTTCTTGAACAGGTAGCCGAGCAAGGGGATCGAACCCAGACCCGGCACGCGCTCCTGCGACCAGGCTTCCTCGGTGGCGTACACGCCGCCGAGCACGGCCGTGTCGCCGTCCGCGACCAGGACCTCGGTCTCGATCTCCTTCACCGCGATGGCGGGTCGGCCCTGCACGGTCTGGGAGAAGTCAGGCCGGTTGTTCTTGATCGACACCTTGAGCGACACATTGCCGTCGGTGGTGACGTGCGGGCTGACGGTGAACTCGAGGGCGGCGTTGACCAACTGCACCTGGGTGCCGCCCTGGCTCACGGTCTCGAAGGGAATCTTCGCGCCCTGCGTGATGCTGGCGGAGCCGTTGTCGACCACCGAGAGCCGCGGGCTCGAGACCACCCGGCCCCAGCCCTCCTGCTCGAGCGCGCTCAGCCGGGCATCGATGTCGATAAGGCCGGGGATACTGCCCAGCGAGAAGGACAGGGCGCCGCTGGTTCCCGTAGACCCGAGGTCGACCAGCAGGGACTGCTGTTCCGGAGAGTAGAACTGCGCGTCGCCGGTGGTGCTCAGGCCGCCCGACACGCCGATGTCGTTGGGGAAGAACAGGCCCGTCGAGTACCCAGTGCTACTGGATGCATCGAGGTCACCGCCCCACTGCACGCCAAGCGACCGGGTGAACGCCGAGGTGGCCTCCACGAAGCGGGCCTCGATGTTGACGGCGCGGTTCTGCTTGTCCATCCGCTTGAGGAGTTCGCGCACCTGCGCGATGCTCGCCTCGACGTCCTTGATGATGAGCTGGTTGGACCGATCATCCACCTGTACGCTGCCGCGGGCGGTCAGAAAGGCCTTGATCTGCTCCGACAACTCCTCGGCGTCTGCGTAGTCGAGCGGGGCCACGTAGATCTGCAGGGGCTCGAGGTCGTCGGAGGCCTTCTTGGCCTCCAGCGCCGCCTGCTGCTCCGCCTTGATCGTCTCGATGGGCGCCACGCGGATGATGTTGCCGAATCGCTGCGCACCCATGCCCTTGGCCTGCAGGACCGCCGCCAGCGCCTGGTCCCAGGGAACGTCCTTGAGGCGCACGGTGACGGTGCCTGTCACGTCATCGCTCGCCACGATGTTGAGCTCTGCCGTGTCGGCGATGAAGCGGAAGACGGTATGGATGTCGGCCTCTTGCAGGTCGATGCTCATCCGCCGGCCCTTGAAGCGCATCGACGAGGAGCCCGGCGCGTCGTCCGCGAAGGACAAGGAGCTGGGGTCGTCGGCGCCGGCGCCCGTGCCGAACTTGGCCTGCGGGTCGACGGTGCGGCCGCTCGCGCCGATCAAGACCTCGCCTCCCGATGCGTTTCCAAGGCCCTGCCCGCCGGAAGTGCTGGGCGTGGAGGGCGCGACGATGGGGGAGAGCTGCGGCGCCTCGGCGCGCCTGGCGACGAGCTCGGGCGGGTTGAGCACCTCCACGATGTAGAGGCTCCCTTCGCGCTTGACGCTGTACTCGGCGTCCTGCCGCAGCTCGATCTCCACGCGGATGCCAGCCCGGGTGGGGCGCGCCTTCACCAGGGCAATGGCGCTGGCGAAGCGGCTGGAGTCGATCTCCCGCGACAACGAGCTCGGCATGCGGGCGCCGGGCAGGTCGATGGCGATGAGGCGCGACGAGGGACGGGAGGTCGAGGGCTCCGTCGCCTGCAAGCCGAGCACGACGCGCGAGGACTTTTCGTCGTATGCGAAATCGAGCGTGGTCAGCGCGGGACCATCGATGGGCGCCGCAGGCCCGCTGAGACGCCCGACCTCGCCCGAGAGCGCCTGCGCCAGGGGATCGACGGCGGCACCGGGGACGATGCTCACGACCAGATCGCTGCCGTCCTGGCGGAACTCGTGCGTGAACGGCCCGTTGACGAAGAAGATCAGCCGGACCACTTCCGACCCGTCGTTGAAGGTCGCGATCTCGCCCTTGCTCACCATGCCGCCCGACGGGATGATCGCCCCTGGGGCCACGCCGCTGGCGGTGAGATCGACGATGAGCCGATCAGGGCTGGTCGCCTTGAATGCGCTGTATACCGGGGCGGGTCCAGTGAGCGGGATGCGGATCTCGGTCCGGTCTTGCGCCCCGCTCACCTGAGGCGAACCGACGGTCGTCGGCGCCGCCGCCAGAGCGAGCGAAGGAGCGAGGCCCATCCAGCACAGCAGTCCCACGCCAACGAGCACGTGAGGCCTCATCGCAGCTCCCTTGCAATAGTTCATCACTTCTTCCGCACGATTCCGAAGCGGATCGACACAGGATTGACCACCAACTCGCCGTCGATCGTTCGATATTCTTCGGTAACGACGATGCCGGCCTCGGCGATGGCCGTCACCTTGCCCCAGTTTCGCCCGACGTAGGTGCCCATGCGCACCACGTGGCCGATCCCCTCGGGGTCCACGAGCAAGGCCCGGGGCGCGTCGACGTCCCAGATGACGCCGGTCAGCGAGAACTTGTCGGTATCCCAGCGCTGGAGCGGCGGTGCGTCCGGGGAGACAGCCTCTGCGGCGATCTGTCGCGACACGAACGACGCGAAGGGGTCGCGCTTTCCGGCCGGGTTGTAGAACCACTGCGCGCGCGACTCGGGCTCGGGATCTGCCTCGACGGCGGGCTTCTTCGCCGCTGCGGCGGCTTTTTTCTTCTCCGGCGCCTGTTCGATGGACTCACCGCAGCCGAGAATCATGGCGAGGGGGAAGAACCAGGCGGCGCGCTTCAAACCTCTGGAGGTACTCACTCGTCGCCTCCCTTCTTGCCCCTGCCCTTCTTGGTTTCCTTGGCCGGCTTGCTCGCCTTCTCCACTTCCGCCTCGGTGAGGAAACGGTAGGTGACGACCTTGCCTTCCACGGTGAGATTCACCTCGGAAGTGCCCTCGACGGGATCTCTCAAGGAGATGTCGTCGACCGACACGATGCGGCTCATCTTGCCGACGCGATCGAAGAAGATGGCAACCTCGTGAAACCCCCCCCCCATGACGACCTGCACCGGAACGTCAGCGTAATACTCGTGAATCGCCTCGGGCAGGGGCTGGAACCTGCGCACCTCGAGTCCCGACTTGCGCGCGAGCGCGTCGATCTCGGACAGCAGCCCGGGGATCTCGCGGTCATTGGGCAACTCCTTCAGGGCCTGCTTGAGGTCGGCGGTGAGCGCTTCCAGATCGGCCTCGAACTGGGCGCGGTTCTCGGCGCGGGCGCGCACCTCGTCGCGCCGGGCGGTCAGCTCCTTCCGCTTGGCGTTGGCGCTTTCGATCGAGTCCAAGACGGGCCCGATCAGCGCGAAGAACAGGACCACAGCCAGCAGCAGGTAGCTCACGCCGTACAGGGCGATCCGCTGAGAGCGCGGCAGGCGACCGAGGCGTTCCATGAGCCGGTTCATTGCGTGCCTCCGCCAGCACCTTCGGCCGCCTTGCCATCAGGTTTCCCACCCTTCTCCTTGGCGTCCTGAGCCCCGCCCGCAGCCGCCGGCGCGGGCTCGGTGACCGTCTTCAGCTCGGGGTTTACGAGGCGCGCGGTGAGCGCGAACTCCTTCACCACGACCGAGGCCGTGCTTTGCTTCTTGGCGCTATCCCCGCTCTTCGCCTCGATGTTCTGCAGGTAGACGGCCTCGAAGTAGTCCGACGCCTCGAGGGCGCGGAGGAACTGCGATATGATCTCATTTGAAACGGCAGAACCCTCGACGGTTATCGCGCCGCCCGACTCCACCACCCCGGAGAGCTGTAGCTTCTCCGGCGCCGCCAGCGCGAGTTCCTCCAGCATGTGCGCGGGACCGCTCTTCTTCGCGCGGAGGCCGTCGATAACCTCCAGCTTTCGCTGGAGCTCCGCCTTGTACTTTTCCATCTCATCGACGCGCTTCACGTCCTCGGCGAGCTTGGCGATCTCGCCGTCGAGCTTCTCGTTCTCGCTCTTCACCGACGTGGCCCGGATCCCCAGCACCGCCCACACGAAGAGGCAGCCGATGACGACCGTCGCGCCGAGCACGCCGGCCAGCGCTATCTCGCGACGCAGCGACTCCAGCTTCCGGGTCTGGCGGACCGGAAGGAGGTTGATCCGGATCACTTGTCGTCCCCCCGGCGCAGGCCCAGGCCCACCGCGATCGCCGCTTGCCCGGCCGCGTCCTTGAGGAAGTTCGGATTGAATGCGCGCTCGTCGACGGAGATGCCCCGGAACGGGTCGACTCGGGTGACCGGCGCGCCGCAGATCCGCTCGATCGCCGTCGCCAGGCCCGGCGTGGGCGCCGCCCCGCCGCTGAGGTACACCTGGGCTAGGCCGGCACTGCCGGACGTGGAAAGGAAGAAGTCAAGGGAGCGGTGGACTTCGGTCGCGATGCTCTCCGACACGGTCGTCAAGACGCGCTCGACCTCCTCGGGCACGACGGCGGCGCGGTCGCGATCTCCCCCGCCCACCTTGAAGGCCTCCGCCTCCTCGAAGCTCACGTTCAACGCGCGCTGCACTTCCTCGGTGTACAGGCGACCGCCCATGCCGACGTCGCGGGTGAAGGCGCTCGTGCCCGCGCGCAAGACGTTGATGTTGACGGTGGACGCACCCACGTTGACGAGCGCCACCGGCTCGCGGAGCGGATCGTAGTTCAGGGAGTACATGTTCTCCAGCGCGAAGGCGGCCACGTCGATCACGGCGGGACGCAGCCCTGCTTCGACGAGGAGCGTGCTGTACTCGTTGATCAGGTCCTTGCGCGCCGCGACGAGGAGCACCTCCATCTGGCCGGCCTCGTCAGCCTGCTGCGACACGATGTGCACATCGATGTTCACGTCGTTGACGTCGAAGGGGATGTACTGCTCGGCTTCCCAGGTGATCGACTCCTCCAGCTCGTCCTGCGACATCTGCGGCAGCGAGATGCGCTTGATGATCACGGAGTTGCCGGAAACGGCCACGCAGGCCTCCCGAGTCTTCACCTTGTGGCGGGCGAGGAGCTCACGGATCGCCGCCACCACGGCGCCGGTGTTCATGAACGAGCCATCGACGACAGCCTCGGGCGGCAACGGGACGATCCCGAAGTGCTTCAGTCGGTACTTTCCCGGCCGCTCGGCGTCGAGTTCCAGCATCTTCACGTGACTGGACCCGATGTCGAGCGCCACGGCGCTGCGGTTGCGGGCAAGCAGAGCCAAGTAGAATCCTTTCGAGGCAATGCCTTTCTACCAGGGCGCGCGCGCAGCGGTCAACGGCACCCCCAGCCCACGCTAAGTACACGACCGTGCGAACGACCCTCCCACCGGGCCTCGCGGCCACCCTAGCGGCCACAGCCACCGGAGCCGCTTGTGGGGCGGCAACGCGCGCGATCCGCGACAGCTGGGGGGCCGCGCCGCTGCCGCTGGCATGGGCAGTGCTGGTGCCTTGCGCGCTCGTGGCCTGGGCGCCACGCTTGCGGCGCGCGCCTGCCTGGGCGCTGGGACTCGTCGGCGCCTGCACGGCGGCGGGTTGGCCCGCATGGGCCGGCCAGTTGTCGAGAGGGGGTCACGCCGAGGAGGTGGCGTCGGCGCTGCAACTGCTGCTCCCCCTGGCCACCGCCAGCTTGCTGCTGCCAAGTGCGCACCTGGCGCGACGCGCCGGCGCGCCGGCCGCCACCCTGGCCGCCGTGACGGGGCTCGCCGCGGCCGA
>VGRE01000088.1 GCA_016875435.1 Deltaproteobacteria bacterium
CCACGGCGCCACCCATCATCCCCGGCATCATCCCGGGCACCGCCGCGTCGCTCAGCACGGCCTCGATCACCGCCGGCGCGGCGGACGACTCGCGACGACGACAGGAACGGGTATGCCCATGGCAACTCTCCGTGTTGGTGAGCGAATCTGTATCGCGGAACCCCTCACCCCGGCAGTCGAGCGTCCAGCCCCTTGCGCACCGGCCCGCGCGCGCGACAAGATGCCAGCGTCGAGGACTCTGTCGATGCGCGTGATGCTGATCAGGCCGCCTGCGAAACACACCGTGGAATCCGAGGTACCCGAGGCCGTCTCCGCGGAGAACCTGAGCTATCCGCCTCTGGCGCTGATGGCGATCGCCCAGGTGCTACGCGACTTCTCCGAGCACGAGGTGACCATCCTCGACGCCCAACTCGACGACCTCGACTACGACGTGCTGGAGGCGAAAATCCGGGAATGGAAGCCCGATGTCGTCGGCGTCACCGCGTTTACCGTCCAGCTGGTCGACGTCCTCAGGACGGTGCAGACCGCGAAAAAGGCCGGGGCGAAGTATGCCGTTGTCGGCGGCCCCCACGTGTCGGACTTCCCGCGCGAGTGCGTGGGGCTGCCCGGGGTCGACGCGGTGGTGAAGGGCGAGGGACAAAAACCGATGCTCGACCTGTGCGACGCCTGGGCGCGCGGCGACACCGCCAAGGGCATCGCCGGCACGATGGCGCACCCCGACGATCCCGTCCCCGAGCAGGACGTGTACTTCTCCAACAACCTCGACGACTACCCGGTCATCGACCGCACCTTGGTCGATTACAAGCGCTACTACGACGTGATGGGCAAGGGCGGCATCTTCACCACCCTCATCAGCTCGCGCGGCTGTCCATATCGTTGCACCTTCTGCAACACGCCGCGCCACCGCTACCGCGTGTCGAGCCCCGGCCGGGTGTGCGAGGAGATCAAGGCCTGCCTCGACCTCGGCATCGAGGAGTTCTACTTCGTCGACGACACCTTCAACATCACCAACCAGCGCGTGCTCGACCTCTGCGACGAGATCCTCAAGCGAGGCCTGAAGTTGCGGTGGACGGTGCGCTTCCGCGTGAAGGGCGTCACCCGCGAGCTGCTAGAGAAGATGAAGCTGGCCGGTTGCCAGCGGATCCAGTTCGGCGTGGAGCAGGGCACCGAGGAGGGCCTGTTGCGCCTCAAGAAAGACGTGACGGTCCGCGAGATTGAGAGCGCCTTCCGCCTCTGCCGCGAGGTGGGCATCAACACCGTGGCCTACTTCATGATCGGCACCCCGGTGGAGCGCAACCGCGACGACGTGATGGACACCATCGCCTACAGCATCAAGCTCGATCCCGACTTCGTGATGTTCAACGTGCTCACCCCCTTCCCCGGCACGACGCTCTACGACGAAGGAATGCGCGACGGGGTGCTCGACCTGAACCCGTGGACCGAGTTCATGAAGAACCCCAGGGAAGACTTCAAGGCCCAGGTGTGGGACGAGCACTTCAACCGCGCTGAGCTGCGCGAGATGCTTGATATCGCCTACAAGAAGTTCTACTGGCGCCCGAAGTTCGTGGCGCGCAACATCACCCAGATCCAGTCCCCCCGCGATTTCATGCGCAAGGCCAGCGCTGGCCTCCGCATGCTCGTGGCTTAAGCCCCCCGGTCGAACGAGGTCCCGTCCATGGTCGCAACCCCCGAGAGCGTCTCGCCAGGCCCGAAGCCGGGCCAGAAGCGCTTCACCGTCGTGTTGATGACGATCTACTCGGTGGAGAACGCCGGCATCCGCTACGTCTCCGCCGCGCTCGCGCGCGAGGGCATCGACACCCACGTCGTGTTCCTGCGCGACTGGCGCCACAACATGCTCGAGATGCCCACCGAGAAAGAAATCCAGATGGCGCTCGGCGTGATCCGCGACAAGCAGGCCGACCTCGTGGGCGTGGGCTTCATGTCGTCGCTGTTCCCGATGGCCAAGGAGGTCACCCGCCGCATCAAGGATGCCTTCCCGGGCACGCCGATCGTGTGGGGCGGCATCCATCCCACCTCCTGCCCGGAGGAGTGCATCCAGAACGTGGACTACGTGTGCGTGGGCGAGGGCGAGGAAGCTGCCATCGAGCTCTGCACCCGCCTGCGCGACGGCGGCGACGATACCAACATCGCCAATATCTACGCCAATAAGAACGGGAAGATCCACGTCAACCCGCCGCGTCCACTCATCAAGGACATGGACTGGCTCCCCTACCCCGACACGCGCGACGAGAACAAGTACTACATCGAGGCCGATAAGATGACGATCGAGGAGCCGTGGAAGCGCGGCGCCGAGTATCGCATCTACTTCAGCCGTGGCTGCCCCTACAACTGCTCCTATTGCTACGTCAGCATCCTGCGCGACGTCTACGACGAGAAGGGCAAGGAGTTCTACCGGGCACGCTCCGTGGAGCACATCCTCGGCGAGCTCGAGCACATGAAGCAGACCTTCCCGAAGGTGGCACGCATCAAGGTGGACGACGACACCAGCTTCGCCTTCGGCCAGCAGTGGATGGACGAGTTCCTCGAGAAGTACCCCTCCCGAGTGGGGATCCCCTTCGAGTGCCTGCTCATCCCGCCCATGTTGCGCGAGGACATGCTGTGGAAGCTCAAGGAAGCGGGCCTCATCCGCGTGCAGACGGGCATCGAGTCGGGAAGCTCAAAGGAATCGAAGGAGATCCACAACCGCTCCCCGGGCAACCAGGCCATCCTCAAGTTTGGAGAGTTCAACAAGAAGCTCCAGATGGACATCGTCTACGACGTCATCATCGACAACCCCTACGCCACCGAGGAGATGAAGCTCGAGACTGCCGAGTTCCTCCTCGAGCTGCCGCGGCCATACTCGATCTACTTCTACTCGCTCAACTACTTCCCCCACACCTCGCTCACCCGCAAGATGCTGGCCGACGGCCTGCTCGACCCCAACGAGGTGGAGGGCCGCGCCACCAAGTCGTGGAAGCAGTTCCGCGTGTCGATGGACTGGCCGCGCTCCGATGAAGACCGTTTCTACCTGGCGATCTACTGTCTCGCCTCGAAGAACTTCGTGCCCAAGTGGTTCATCCGCAAGCTCATCGACGAGCGCGAGCACTGGAAGAAGCCCGAGAACGTCGACAAGGTGTTCTACCTGGCCTGGGGCACCAACTACCTGCGCATGGCGCACGTGGGCTTCCAGTACTGGCGCCGCGGCGAGCTCACCTGGTTCAAGGTGAAGCAGTACGGCAACCTCAAGAAGATGATCAGCCAGTAACCATGGGGTTGCGCGACAAGATCCGCGGCGTGGTCCAGAAGGCGCTCACCGGGGGCGGAGGCCCCTCCTCGCCGAAGCCAGCGGCCTCCGCGCCGCCGGCGCCGAGCGTCGGTGCTCCCCCCGCCCCGGTGGCCGCGCCCGAGGCCGCCGACAAGCCCTGGTACCTCCAGGGCACCGACAGCGAGGGCGTGGAAGGCTGGGACCAGACCAACCCCGGGGCCGAGCCCGGGAAGACCAACCTGCGGGACTGAAGCGCTCGCCCGCGAGGTCGGGTTCGCTCGCGCCGCCCTCGCACGACGGGCCTGCCAGTCGAGGCAGCTGAGTCCTAGTTCCTCGGGCGCGCCGGACCATCGCCGTTGAGCACGACGGTGTGCGATGCGTCCACCCGCCAGTCGATCTCCGGCTCCCCTCGCCCGCGCAGGTGCGCGTTCACCCGCGAGAACGGACGCGAGCCGAGGAAGCCAGCGTGGGCCGACAGCGGCGACGGGTGGGGCGACTTGACCACGAAGTGTCGCGACAGGTCGACCTTTGCAGCCTTGTCGGCGGCGGATCGTCCCCAGAGCACGAAGGCGATGCCCTCGCGACGGGTGGCGACGGCGCTCACCACCGCGTCGGTGAAGCTCTCCCAACCATGCCCCTTGTGGCTGTTGGCCTGGTTCTCGCGCACCGTCAGCGTGGCGTTGAGCAACAGCACGCCCTGGTCGGCCCAGCGACTGAGGTTGCCATGCGAGGCCGGCGGGATGCCGAGGTCGGCGTGGAGCTCCTTGTAGATGTTGGCCAGCGACGGCGGGATGTCGACCCCCTCGCGCACCGAGAAACACAGCCCGTGGGCCTGCCCCGCCCCGTGGTAGGGGTCCTGGCCGAGGATCACCACGCGCACCTTGCCGAGCGGCGCGTGGTTCATCGCCGCGAAGATCTCGGCCCCGGGGGGGAACACGCGGTGGCGACGCTTTTCCTCAACGAGGAAAGCGCGCAGTTCTTGCATGTACGGGCGCTCGAACTCGGGGCCGAGGGCCTCGAGCCAGTCGCCGGGGAGCCGAGGGCGGCGGTCAGCCATCACCGCCGTCGTATAGCTTGGCAGATGCGCTGGTTCCTGCTCACCCTTCTCGCTGCCGCCTTCCCGGCCCTCGCCGCGCCGTCGAAGCTGCCCGCCGCCGCGATCGACCCCTGGTCGGCGATGATCGAGAAGACCACGCCGGCCGTCGTCTCGATCGACGTCGTGAGCACCCGTGCATTCGACAGCGAGCGCGCCTCGCACAGCTACGCCACCGGCTTCGTGGTCGACGCGGACCGCGGCATCATCCTGACGAACCGTCACGTGGTGGAGCCGGGGCCCGTGCGTAGCGAGGCGATCTTTTCTGACCAGGAGGTCGTCCCGCTGCGGGCAATCTACCGCGACCCGGTCCACGACTTCGGCTTCTACCAGTTCAACCCGGCTGATCTGAAGTACATGAAGCTCGTCGCCCTCACGCTCGACCCCACGCGAGCCAGGGTGGGGACCGAGATCCGCGTGCTGGGCAACAACGCGGGCGAGAAACTCTCCATCCACACCGGCACGATCGCCCGGCTCGACCGCGACGCGCCCCGCTACTCCTCCACCGGCTACAACGACTTCAACACCTTCTACATCCAGGCCGCCGCCGGCACGACGGGCGGGTCCTCCGGCTCGCCGGTGCTCGACATCGACGGCGCCGTGGTCGCCCTCAACGCGGGGGCGCGTCGCGACAGCGCCGCGAGCTTCTACCTCCCGCTCGACCGCGTGGTGCGGGCGCTCGACTATGTGCGCCGGGGTGAGCCCGTGCCCAGGGGCAACATCCAGGCCGTGCTCGGCTACACCGCCTACGACGAGCTCGGCCGCCTCGGCCTGAGCGACGCGACCGAGGCCGCCGCGCGCCAGCGGAACCCCGAGGGCAAGGGCCTCCTCGTGGTGCGGGAGGTGCTGCCGGGCGGTCCCGCCGACGGCCGGCTGATGGTCGGCGACGTGCTGGTGAGCGTCAACGGCACGCCCGTCGACGCCTTCATCCCGGTGGAGGCCGCCCTCGACGACAACGTGGGGCGCTCGGTGAAGTTCGGGATCGAGCGCGGCGGCAAGGCGATGGACGTCGACCTCACCGTGAGCGACCTGCATGCCACCGCGCCGAGCGAGTACGTGGAGTTCGGCGGCGACATCCTCCACGCGCTCAGCTACCAGCAGGCGCGCAACTACAACGTGCCCGCGCAGGGCGTGTACGTGGCGAGCACCGGCTACAGCCTCAAGCATGGCGGCGTGCCCGAGGGCGTGCGCATCGACAGCGTCGGCGGCACGCCCGTGCCCGACGTCGACACGCTGTGGCGCGTGTTGCAGGCCCTTCCCGAGCACGCGCGCGTGGAGGTGCGCTACACCGCGATGTCGGAGGCGCGGCGGCAGCAGGTGGCGGCGCTCCTCGTGGATCGCACCTTCTTCCCCATGCGCCGCTGCACCCGAGACGACGCCACTGGTCGCTGGCCCTGCGTGGATGCCCCCGCCGCGCCGCCTGCCGCGCCCGTGCTCGGCGCCACCGCCGCCCTGCAGGCACCGCCGAGGGGTGCCCCGGGCAAGGTGGGCCGGTCGCTGGTGTACGTGGAAACTCGCCTCCCTCTGGTACTCGCTGGGAATAACGGTGACTTTTACACAGGCGTGGGCCTGGTGCTCGACGCCGCCCGGGGACTGGTGCTCGTCGACCGCGACACCGTCCCCCAGATGCTCGCCGACGTGACGGTGGTGGTGGGCGGCACCCTGCGCGTGCCAGCCACGCCGGTGTACTTCCATCCCGAGCACAATTTTGCGATCATCCAGTACGACCCGTCGCTCCTCGGCGACACCCCCCTCCAGGATGCGCCCATCGAGACGGCGCGGCCCGTCACCGGCGACCACGCCTGGCAGGTGGGCCTCAACTCGCGGCAGGAACTGGTGTGGAGCGAGACCTCCGTCGAGGGGTTCCAGCCCTTCACCCTGATCAGCCCCACCGTCCCGCAGTATCGCGAGTACAACGTCGATCTCGTCGCGACGGTCGACACGCCGCTCGACAAGGGCGGCGTCATCGTCGACCTCAGGGGCAAGGTGCGTGCTTTCCTCGGCTCATTCGTCGATGGCAGCGGCAAGGGCCAGTCCGCCAAGTTCATCGGCCTTCCCGTCGACACCTTCGCCGAGGCGGCGCAGGCCCTCGCCGAGGGACGGCCCGCGCCCGCCGCCACGCTCGGCGTGGCCTGGAAGCCCATCCCCCTGTCCGCGGCGCAGGATCGCGGGCTGTCGGCCGACGAGGCAGCCACGATGGCCACCGTCGCCAGGTCGCGACGCATCCTCGCCGTGACGTACGTGGCGCCCGACGCCCCCGCCGCGCGGCGCCTCCAGCCCGGCGACCTGCTGCTGTCGGTGAACGGGCGCCCCACCTCGTCCTGGCGGACGATCGAGACCGCGCTGCACGCCCCGTTGACCCTGGCGCTATGGCGAGACGGAAAGCGCGTGATGGAGACCGTGGAGCCCCAGCGCGTGACGACGACCGACATCGATCGCGCGCTGGTGTGGGCGGGCGCGATCCTGCACGCGCCGCACCGGCCGATGGTCCTGCAACAGGGCGTGGCGCCCAGCGGCGTGTACGTGTCGTGGC
Organism: Deltaproteobacteria bacterium; assembly: GCA_016875435.1. Taxonomy (GTDB): domain Bacteria; phylum Myxococcota_A; class UBA796; order UBA796; family SXON01; genus SXON01. Next base: position 6,892 of record VGRE01000088.1, read on the forward strand.
GCTGGTTCGGCAGCCCGAGCGACAAGTACGACCTCGATCCCACCTGGCGCATCGAGGCGGTCGATGACGTGCCGGTGGCCGACCTCGACGCATTCAAGGCCGCCGTGGCAGGGCGGGCCGACCGCGACCCTGTGCGCCTGCGGGTCGTCGACCTCGACGGGCGAACCCGCGTGGTGACGCTGCGCCTCGACCTGGACTACTGGCCTGCCTACGACCTGCGCCGGGTGGACGGGCGGTGGACGCGCGGCGCCTGGTGACGTACGCCTGCCGAACGCTCGCATGAGAGAAGCCCGGAACCGCTGGCACGGCAGTTGCCGGCGCACGGCGCATGCTCCACCTCGCCGCCTCCGGCCTGCTCCGCCTCGGCATCGACTGGGGAACCGGAGCGCCGTGGTAGACTCTCCAATGCGCCGAGGCCAGTCCTCCGTGGAGCCCATGCTTGTGTTCAGCGCAGCGATCCTCGTGGCCGTGGGCCTCTGCTACTGGCGCGTCGACGACGTGGTGGCGCTGACGCAGCGAGTGGCCGCGTACCTCGAGACCAGCGAGGGCTTCGACCGGGTGCGCACAATCTTGGAGGGCGCATGAATCGCCGAGGACAGTCGGTGGTGGAGTACATGCTCGCCGTGGCGGTACTGGTGGTGGCCCTCGCGGCCGCGTGGGGGGTTTTCGCCGCGGGCGTGCGCGGCGGCTTCCACAGCGTGCGAACGACCCTGCAGATGCCGTATCCGTGAACCCAGCCGACGTTGCGCTCGCCGTCCTGATCGCCGGTGCCGTCTATACCGACATCACGACGAAGAAGATCCGCAACGTGCTCACCTTCCCGGTGATGGCGGTGGGCATCGCGATGGCGCCGTACACGCAGCACCGGTGGTTTGACGGCGCGCTCGGCCTCGTGGCCGCGATGGCCCTCGCCATCCCCGCGTGGCGTCTCGGCCACGCGCTGCACGCTGGCGACGTCAAGATGCTCATGGCGGCCGGGGCGCTCCTCGGCCCCGAGGCGGCCATCCGCGCGGTCTTGTTCACCTATATTCTAGGTTTCCCCGCCGGTATCGCCGTCCTCGCCCACCGGGGACGATTGGGCAACCTCTACCGGATGTTCATCAAGCGCGAGAAGGTGGAGCCCACCGAGGCCATTCACGCGCCGGTGGTGGCGGCCGGCATCCTCGTCGCGCGGCTCCAGCCCTGGCCCGAGCTGTGGTAGAAAGGAGCATGCGCCGCGGCCAGTCCACCGTCGAATGGATGCTCCTCGTGGCGATGGTCACCGTGGGCCTCGTTGCCGCAGCGTACGCCTTTCTTCCAGGGTTCTCGCAGGGTGTCGATCAGCTGGAGTCCAGCATCGGCCACCTCTTCGGCGAGGGCGAGCGCGACGGCCGCCGAGACTTCCGGTAGCGCCGACCGCGAACGCGGTAGACTCCCGCACCCATGAAAAACGTCCGCGCCCTCCTCCTGTCGTTTATCGTGGCGCTCGTCGCCACCTTCGCGCAGTGCCGCTACGTCCACAGCCGCGAACAGGTGTTGCTCTACGACAGCGAGCCCCTCCGAACGCTCGTGGCGACCGTCGACATCCCCGCCAAGGTGCGCCTCGACGAGACGATGGTGCAGCTCGTCGACGTACCTCGGAAGTGGCAGCAGCCCAAGGCGCTCTCGTCGATGGACGCGGTGATCGGGCAGATCTCGAGCGTTCCCATCTTCCAGGGCGAGCAGGTCGTCGCCACCAAGCTCGTGACGGTGGAAGACGCCGGCCTCGCGTTCTACGTGCCCAAGGGCTACCGCGCGCTCGCCATCGCGGTGGACGTGTACAACGCGGTGGGGGGGCACATCCGCCCCGGCAACCACGTCGACATCCTCGGGAGTTTCGACTTCGGCAGCGGCGAGAAGTCCGACCTGCGCACCGTCACCCTGCAGCAAGACGTATGGGTGCTGTCGGTGGTCGACGACATCGGCGCCATCACCGCGCGCGAGGTGGTGCCGCCCCCCGACCCGGAGAACCCCGAGCGCTACGAGCCGCCGCCGGGCCCGTCGGAGTTGTTGCAGTCGCAAGCCACCATCACCATCGCCGTCACCCCCGCCGACGCGCAGCGCCTGTCGATGGCGCAGGAAATCGGCCGCCTCGGTGTGGTACTGCGCTCGCTGTGGGAGAGCGAGACGAAGGTGGAGCTCACCCCGGCCACCGTGCAGACCGTGCTCGGCATGCCCGAGCAGGTGCGATCCCGCACGCGGCCGGCCTATCGCCTGATCGAGGGAGGCCTGTGATGTTCCCCCTGATCGCGCTCAGCGCCTACGTGCAGGCCGCCGAGGAAGCCGTCCCCGACCAGGTGGTGGTGATCAGCAGCCAGGTGGCGATCGACGTGCCCTACGCCTTCGGCGACATCAGCGTGGGCAGCGGCGAGGTGGTGAAGGTCGTCCCCCTGCGAGACGAGAAGCAGTTGTTGCTTGCCGGTCGCGAGGTGGGCACCACCAACGTGATCATCTTCGACACCCGCGGCGTGCGTCGCGACGAGTTCGAGGTGACGGTCATCCCCGCCAACCTCGCCAAGGTGATGAAGAACGTCCAGGTGCTGCTCGACGACATCGAGGGTCTCTCCTTCAAGATCGTCAATGACCGGATCTACATCCAGGGCGAGGTGTCACTCGACGACGAGCTGCGCCGGGTGCAAGACCTCGACGAGAAGGAAAACCTCGTGGAGTCGATGGTCACGCTCTCGCCCGTGTCGCAACGCCTGCTCGCGTCGCTGATCCAGAAGGAGATCGGCACGCCGGGGGTGAACGTGCGCCTCGTGGGACGGAAGATCATGCTCGAGGGCACGGTCCATAGCGACGCCGCCAGCGCCCGCGCCGAGGCCATCGCCAAGGCCTACTACCCCGACGTGGTCAACGTGCTCGAGATCCGCGAGGTGGAGCGAGTGCCGGGCCAGGCGGAGACGATCGTGCTGGTGGTGCACTTCGTCGAGCTCACCAAGACGCTGACCGACGAGTGGGGCATCCAGTGGACGCCGCTCTCGGGAACGGGCGTGGAGTTCGAACTCTCCTCGTCGAACGACGGCAGCGGCTGGTCCGACGTCACCGGGACGGCCACCGCCAACGTGTCGATGCTCCTCCCTCGCCTGGAGGCCCTGCGCAGCACCGGCTACGTGCGCGTGCTGGAAAACCCGACGGTCTCCGTGAAGAGCGGCGACACCGCGCACATCTTCTCCGGAACGAAGGTACCGGTCGTCTACATGGACAACGGCACCAAGGTGGTGGAATTCATCGACGTGGGGATCAACCTCGACGTGACGCCCTACGCGGCCGGGGCGAGCGTCGACCTAAACATCGGCGTCGAGGTGAGCGCCCTCGGCGAGGTGGCCGCCAGTGGCTACCAGTCCATCGACGTCTCGGAGATCGCCACGTCACAGTTCTGTCGCGCGGGCGAGAGCATCGTCATCGGCGGCCTCGAACGCCTCAGCGACCGCGTGAACTACAACAAGCTCCCGAGCGGAGCCGACCTCAACGCCGAGGGCATCTTCACGCTCTACCGGTCGAAGGACTACAAGAAGTCGAAGTCGCAGTTCCTGGTGTTCATCACGCCGCAGGTCCACGAGTCGTCGAGCACCGCCAACCGCGAGATCCAGGACAAGTTCAACTTGCTGGAGGTCCGGCAGTAATGCCCGCCAAGGTGATCGTGTGCGGGGGCGCTCGCGACGGGCAGGGCCGCAGCACCTTCGTCGTCAACCTCGCGTTCTCCTTGCTCAAGGAAACCCGCGGCCGCGTGCTGATCGTCGACCTCGACCCCAACGGCATCGGCGACACCGCCGCCATGATCGGGCTCGCCGAGGCGCGCACGCTGGTCGACTTCACGCCCTACCTGGCCCAGCTCACGCCGCAAGCCTTCGGGCCCTACCTCGCTGCGCACCCCACGGGGCTCGGCTTCCTCCCCATCGCGGCCAACCTGGAGGGGGCGCTGAAAAGCTCGCCCGACGCGGTGCGCAAGGCCCTCGATCTGCTCGGGGCCATCTGCGACTACGTGGTGGTGGATGCGGGGAGCGGTTGCGACCCGGTGAACATCGCGGCGCTGGAAAGGGCCGCCGGCATCCTGCTCGTCACCTCGGCCTCCCCCACCGCGCTCTCGGCGGCCCGGCGCTTCGCCGACCGGCTCCAGGCCCTGCACTTCCCGCAGCAACTGGTGAAGTTCGTGGTCAGCGCTCACGACGAGAATCTGTTCAGCAAGGAAGCGGTGGCCAACCGGCTAGGCCGCGCGGCGCTGGTGGTTTTGCCGAAAGACGACAAGCTCTGCGGCGAGGCGATCAACAAGGGCAATCCTTTCGTGCTCGACCAGCCCCGGGCCACCCTGTCGCGGGTGTACGACGAGTTCACGCGGCAGTGCGTGGAGAAGGGCATCTTCGACCAGCTCGCCGCCGTGGCGCGGGGCAAGGGACAGGCCGTGGAGGGGCGTCGCGACGTGGACGTGACGCAGGAGCAGGAGAAGGCGCTCGAGGGCTTCCTCAAGGCGCGGGGGGGGCCTCGCGGCAAGGGGAGCAAGGAACTCGACCCGCGCACCAAGCTCAAGATGCTCATCCACAAGCGCCTGCCCGAGCAGCTCGACCTGAAGCGGGTAGACCGCGAGATCGGGAATCGTTCCGACCGCGACAAGCTCCTGCGCGAGAAGGCCGAGGCCGCCGTGGCGAAGATCCTCGACGAGGAAGGCACGGGCGTGGCCGACCGGGCGGCGCGCAAGCGCATCGTGAAGGAAGTGTGCGACGAGGCGCTGGGACTCGGCCCCCTGGAAGATCTCCTCGCCGACGACCGGGTGACGGAAGTCATGGTGAACGGTCGCGACAACGTGTTCGTCGAGCTCTCGGGCAAGCTCCAGAAGACCGACCTGTCCTTCACCGACGACCAGCAACTTCTCGGGGTGATCGAGCGCATCGTCACCCCGCTCGGCCGGCGCATCGACGAGAAGTCGCCGATGGTCGACGCGCGCCTCGCCGACGGATCCCGGGTGAACGCGATCATCCCGCCGCTCGCCATCGACGGCCCCTCGATCACCGTCCGCAAGTTCGCGAAAGACCCGCTCCAGGTCGACGATCTCGTGCGCTACGGCTCGCTCACCCACGAGCTCGCCGACCTGTTGCGCGCCTGCGTGCAGGCCCGCCTCAACATCGTCATTTCCGGCGGTACCGGCTCGGGCAAGACCACGCTGCTCAACGTGCTGTCGAGCTTCATCCCGGTGGACGACCGCATCGTCACCATCGAGGACGCGGCGGAGCTACAACTGCGGCAGCCGCACGTCGTGCGCCTCGAGTCGCGACCGGCGAACATCGAGGGGGTGGGCGAGGTGAAGATCCGCGACCTCGTGAAGAACAGCCTCCGCATGCGTCCCGACCGCATCGTGGTGGGCGAGTGTCGAGGCGCCGAGGCCGTCGACATGTTGCAGGCGATGAACACCGGCCACGACGGTTCGCTCACCACGGTACACGCCAACACCACGCGCGACGCGCTGGCCCGCCTGGAAACGCTGGTGATGTTCGCCGGCCTCGACCTCCCCTCCCGCGCCATCCGCGAGCAGATCGCGAGCGCCATCAACGTCATCATTCAGGTGTCGCGACTGTCCGACGGCAGTCGCCGGGTGATCTCGGTGGCGGAGCTGGTGGGCATGGAGGCTCAGACCATCACGCTGCAGGAGATCTTCGCCTTCAAGCAGACCGGCGTCACGCAGGACCGCAAGGTGGTGGGCACCTTCGGCGCCACCGGCTTCGTGCCCAAGTTCGTTTCGAGGCTGACGGAGCTCGGCATCGCCGTGCCGCGCGGCGTCTTCGGCACGCCGCAGCAGGCGGCCGCCAACGTGCCGAGGGGGCGCGCATGATCCCCACGTTCCCCTCTCCCTCTCGCGGGCGAGGGTGGCCGAAGGCCGGGTGAGGGCCATGGATCTATTCCCATTGATCTGGGACTTCCGAACCGGCGTCCGGCTGGTGGCGCTCTCCTTCTCCGCGCTCGCCTGGGCCTGGGTGGGGTGGAACCTCGCGCCCATCCTCTGGCGGTGGTGGCAAACATCCACCAATGGCTACGTAGACTGGATGATATCGGAGCTCGACCGCATGTTCATCGAGGTGCCCCGATGGTGGTGCACCGCGTCGATCGCCGTATCTGTCGCCCTGTTCGTGACGCTTGGATTCCTGCTCACCAGCGGCATCCCCTGGTCGCCGGCCTACCACGTGATCCGCGCGCTGGTGGTGGGCATCCTCGCCGTGGGCCCCTTCGGCATGCCCGTCGGCTTCAACCTGCCACGTTTCGTCGTTACCCGGATGTGGGAGAAACGAATCCTCGACTTCGAAGACCAGATGCTCGACGCGCTCGCGTTCATGGCGAACGGGCTCAAGTCTGGATTGTCGCTATTGCAATCGATGGACATGGTGCGCGCGGAGCTCCCCAACCCCATCTCCGAGGAATTCGCGCTCACGCTCAACGAGCAGCGCCTCGGCGTGCCGCTGGAAGACGCGCTCTTGAACTTGGAGCGGCGCATCGGAACCGAGGACATCCAGATCGTGGTCACCTCGATCAACATCCTGCGCCAGTCGGGCGGCAACCTCGCCGAGACTTTCGACACGGTGGCCAGCACTATTCGCGAGCGCAAGAAGGTGGAGGGCAAGGTGCGGAGCCTCACCGCCCAGGGGGTGGCCCAGGGCGTGATCATCGTGTGCATGCCCTTCGTGCTCGCCTTCGCGCTGTGGACGATGGACCCGGTGCTCATCTCGCGCCTGTGGACCACGGCCCTCGGCTGGGCGCTGATCTTCCTGATGCTCACGCTGCAAGTCATCGGCGGCACCATGATTCGCCGGATCGTCAAGGTGCAGGTGTAGGGCCCGCGCGGCTATGGTCGCGCCGTGCTGATCGCCCTGCTCGCCTGCGCCCCCGACGCCGAACCCACCCCCGAGCCCGGGTGCACCATCGAGGAGGCCGTCCCCGACTATGCCAACGAGCTAGGGTGCTGGGGGGACTACGACAAGCTCGCCTCCCTGCCGCTCGACGCCAGCATTCCCGGCGCACAGTCGGTCAAGACGCTGGTCGACCGCTACGACGACAATCGCCTGTACTTCACCAACAGCCGCTGCTACCCCATCCACTGGGACTTCGCGTCGGCGTTCCTGAGTGGCAACGGCCTGCCTCCGGTAGGCGACCTGTCGCTGTTCAACACCATCGAGTACTACAGTCCCGACCGGCGTTTCTTGCTCGGCAGCGTCAACTACTACTCCGGCCCGGGGGCCTGGGCCTACGAGCTGGCTCCCTACGACACCGCCGACGCCGACATGGTGACCACCGCCTACCAACTCATCCAGTCCGCCGCGTACTTCGGCGGCGACCTGGCGTTTCATCCCGCCAGCGTCGACCAGGAGGCGCTGGCGGAGGAACTGCCCTCGAGCGTCAAGATCGTCACCACCGGCGAGCTCTTCGAGGGCATCGACTACCAGCCGCTCAACACCGGGACGACCACCGGCATCTTGCGATTTTACGCCGCCGAAGACGTGGACGGCAGCTACACGCCCTTCCGAGAGCTCGTGGTGCTCGACAAGGTGCCCAACGACATCAGCATCGTGGCCGGCATCATCACCGCCGAGTTCCAGACGCCGCTGGCCCACATCAACGTGCTGAGCGTCAACCGCGGCACCCCCAACATGGCGCTGCGCGGCGCGAGTGAGAATGCCACGCTCCGGGCCCTCGAGGGCAAGTGGGTGTCGCTCACCGTCACCTCCGACGACTGGGCAATCGAGGAGATCTCCGAGGCCGAGGCCGGGGCCTACTGGGAGGCGCACAAGCCCGAGCCGATCACCGTCAACCCGATCGACATCTCGGTCACCGACCTGCGCGACGTCGACGAGATCGTCGACACCGAGAACCTGGCCGACTCGATCACCGCCAACATCCCCGCCTTCGGCGCCAAGGCCACCAACTACGGCGGGTTGCGCCAGATCGGCGAGGCGGTGCCGGTGCAAGACGGCTTCGCCATCCCCATGTACTACTACAACCAGTTCATGGAAGACCATGGCCTCTGGGCCGAGATGGAAACGATGATGGCCAGCGACGAGTGGGCCGACCCCGACTACCGGGAGAGCGAGCTGGAAGACTTCAAGGACCACATGCGCGAGTTGCCGATGCGGTCCGAGGTGGTGACCCTCATCACCGAGCAATTCACCAGCATGTACACCGATGGCGAGAAGGCCCGCTTCCGTTCGAGCACCAACGCCGAAGACCTCGGCGACTTCACCGGGGCCGGCCTCTACAACAGCGAGACCGGCGACCCCGCCATCGAGAATCCCGAGGAAGACAGCATCGAGTGGGCGGTGAAGAAGGTGTGGAGCGAGGTATGGAACCCGCGCGCCTACGAGGAGCGGGAGTACTACTCGATGAACCACCTCGACGTGGGCATGGCGCTGCTCGTGCACCCCAACTTCGAGGAAGAAGAAGCCAACGGCGTGGCGATCAGCGGCAACATCTACGACGCCACCGGCCTGGAGCCCGGGTTCTACGTCAACGCGCAGTACCTCGACTACGACGTGGTGCTGCCCGACGAGGGCGTGGTTCCCGACGCCTACATCCACTACTACTACCAGACCGGCTCCCCCATCGTGTACATCCTCCACTCGAGTTTCCTCGAGGACGGGGAGACCGTGCTCACGCGCGACCAGTCACAATCGCTCGGCGACGCGCTCGACGCGATCAACACCTACTTCTACCCGGCCTACGGATCCGCCGACGGCTCCTGGTGGGCGATGGACGTGGAGTGGAAGTTCGACGACAAGAACACCCCGGGCACGCCCGCGCTCTTCGTGAAGCAGGCGCGCCCGTTCCACGGCTGGTCGGGCGCCGCCGCCATCGAGGGCAGCGGCGAGTGCGACGGGACGGAGTAGCGGCGCCCTAGGGTACCACCGCCGCCGCCGTCGTGACCGCGCCCGTGGCGTCGATGCTGATGGTGACCACCGACTCGATGCTCACCGCGTCGTTGCCGGGCTCGGTGGCCGAGGTCAAGGGCGGCAGCGACTGGTTGCTGATGTAGCTGCCGTCGTCGTCGGCGAGGAGCACCACCAGCGCCACCGTGGCACCGGAGGCGGGGATGCCCGCGGGGTAGAGCGAGCCCCAGGGCAGCAGCATCTCCCACCCGTTCTCGGTGAGCCCGGTGCTGCCCGCGTCGGCCGACGCGCTCCCGTCTGCGATGTTGCCGTCGTCGAAGTTGGAGATCATGTCCCACCAGGCGAAGTCCTCCGGGCGACCCACGTCGCCTGCCACGCCACGAAGGCCCGCCTCCTCGGTCAACAGCCCCTGCTCGCACTCCTGCGCGCCGAGGGAAGCCGACACCGCGTCGAAACCCACCCCGCTGGCGCTCACGCTGATGTCGAGCGTGGTGATCGCCGCGTCGACCTCGCCGATCGTGTCGCCGAGGGAAGTGCCCGCGCCCCAGCCGCTGGATGAACCGTAGTCGAGGTCG
>VGRE01000089.1 GCA_016875435.1 Deltaproteobacteria bacterium
AGCGCCGGCTACACCTTCTGGGCCTACGACGACTCGGCCGGCGAGGTGGTGCCGGTCTACACGCAGGGCGCGTACCCCCTGGTGTTCTGCACCCCCGAGAGCCTGGCCGCGCAACCGCAGGAAGACGTGGGCGCCCTCGAGGAGATCTGCAACGGCGAGCTTCGTCCCTACCACATGGACAAGATTGTCCTCGGGGTGAAGCGAGAGCTGTTCCCGCTCTTCGCCGTGGGCGTCAAGGGCATCGTCAGCCAGACGGTCGACTTGCCGGAAGACATCAACTACGACGACTACTACTGGGTGATCACCAACCCCGACAACAAGCGCCGCGACTACTGGGCGCTGGAGTTCACCGCCGAGCGCAAGTTCGACGAGCACTGGCAGTTACTCGCCAGCTACACGCTGTCGGAGGCCAAGGGCACCATGCCGGGCCAGTTCGAGACCGCGTCCGGCGGCGACTTCGGCAGCAACGGCAACGAGGTGGGCGTGTGGGGCGACGACATCGCCGATGCCGACACGCGCGCATGGTATTTCGACAATGGCTACGGCGAGTATGTCCAGGGTTACTACGGCCTCGGTTCGGCCACGGCCGAGGCGGGCTACTATGGCTACCTGCCGTACCACTCGCTCCACCAGGCCAAGCTCAACGGCAGCTACACCCACTCGTTTGGCAAGGTGGAAACGACAGTCGGCGCCGTGTACGAGTTCCTCAGCGGGCTCACGTGGGAGAAGCGCGCGCTGGTCGAGAACTACGTGGACTACCTGCAGTTTCCCGAGGGCCGCGGCACCCGCTTCACCAGCCCGCTGCACTACTTCGACGTGTCGGCGGCGGTCGGCTTCCAGTACGACGACGACAAGAGCGCCGAGCTCTCGGTCGACGTGTTCAACGTGCTCGACCTGTCGGAAATCACCACCTACTACGCCAACGAGGGCGCGCTCTTCGGCGAGGCCTACTACCGGCAGGAGCCGCGCTCGGTGCGCGCCTCGTTGACGGTGACCTACTGAGTCAGCCGGGGTGAGGGGCGCGCGGCTACGCTACCCCGTGCTCCTCGCCCTGCTCGCCTGCGACCCCAACACCGACAGCGCCCTCGCCCCCGCCCCGCTGGGCGGCCGGCTGCTCGCGAGCGACCTCGCCGGCAACCAGTGGCTCACCACCGGCACCGATGGCGCGGTCGACAGCCGCTACACCCTCGACGCCATCGACTCGCGCTGCCAGGGCAAGAAGATCGACCCCTACTGCCTCGCCTTCCAGGCGCAGCGCCGCGCCGCTCACGACGGGGCCGACGAGGTGGTGTTCACCTGGTCGATCCTCGACAGCTCCGACGGCAGCGACGACCAGGCCACCGACCTCATCGGGCAGTTCGCGGCGGTGGACTTCGCGTCGCGAGAACAGCGCTGGTTGCTCTCGGCCCTCGACTTCTCCCAGCTCGGTCGCGACGCGGGTTGTCCCTTCGACCCCGCCGATCCCTGTACGGTCCCCGGGGGCCTCGACACCGCCGCCTACTGGCGCTGCCAACTGCACATGCCCCACGACATCGTCATCGCCAGCGAGAGCGAGGCCGGCTGGCGGGGCTGGATCGCCGACACCCGCAACACGCGGCTCCTGGAAGTCGAGCTTCCCCGTGGCGAGACTTGCGGCGTGGTGCGCGCCCTGGTCGGCGAGAACGATGCCGACTGGTCGCTCTACGAGTCGCCCAACGCCCTGGCCCACGGCGAGCGCGACGGCGTGCCGTTCTTGCTGGTGTCCTTGAAGAGCACGCACGCCGAGGGCGAGGAGGCCGCGGCGCAGCTCGCGGGCGCGGGCAAGGGCAAGATCGCGTGGTGGGAAGAGCGTGACGGCCGCTGGACGCAGGCCTGGGAGTTCCCGCCCGAGGTGCAGGGCGCCGAGAGCTTCGTCAACACGCCGCACGGCGTGCAACTGCTCCACGATGCCGACGGCAACGAGGTGATCGCCTTCGCGCACAGCCTCGGCGCTCACGACGAGTGGAGCGGCGTGACCGGGGAGGGGACGGTGGGGGTGATCCGCGTGGTCGACGGGGCCGCGGAGTACCTGGGCGACCTGCGATTCCCCGGTAAGTTTGCCCTTGGTTTTTCGCGCGACGTGAGCGAGACCGGCGACGGGCGCTGGATCGTCGCCGACAGCGGCTGCCTCTCCGACCCCTGCGACCGCCCCGCGCGGTCCTGGGTGATCGACGCGCCGAGCCTGTCGCCGAGCGGGAAGTCCGGGGCCTACTCGGTCGACCACGCCCAGCAAGACTTCGTCGATCCCGGCGCGATCGACGGCCCCTACCTGGAGGGCGAGGCCAGCGTGCTCTACAGCGTGGAGTGGATGGCCGAGTAGGCGAGCAGCGCGACGAGGAAGATGGCCCCGATCTCCGGCGCGCAGCCCATCTTTTTCCCCTGCTTGTAGCGCTTGCGGAGCCAGTCATCCTGGTTCATGGCTTCACGGTATCCTGGGTGAACCGCGCGTCGGCGATCGACGCCGCAACCGAGGCGAGGCCGCCTCCGCGCGGGTTGACGGCTACGCCCGGATCGTCCAGGCCGTGCAGTAGGGCCTCGCGCCGGCGAGATAGAGGGGCGGAATGCTCCTCTGGCTCACGACGTTCGTCGCCTGTCCCCCGGGTGCCGAAAGCGCGAAGAACGCCGACAGCGGCGAGTCGATCGACACCGGCGCCGATACGGGCGCCGACTCGGTCCCCGACGACACCGCCGACAGCGCGCCCGAGCCGACGGTGATCTTCAGCGAGCTGAGCATCACCCCGTCGCCCGACATGCCCACCGTGCTCACCGTCGCGTGGAGCACCGACGTGCCCACGGCGGGGGCGCTCGAGTACGGCGAGAGCACCGCCTATGGGCAGGCCACCACCGTCGAGAGCGCGGAGTCCACCGAGCACAGCGTGGTGGTGCGCGGGCTGGCGGCGGCCACCGAGTGGCACTTCCGTCCCACGGGGGGCGGGGAGCACGGCAGCGACACCGCCTACACCACCGGGCCTGTCCCCAGCGGCTACCCGAGCTTCACCGTGTCGGGCGACCCCGCCGCGATGGAGGGCTTCGTCGTCGCCCCGGTCAACGGCGCGCTCTACGCCGTGGTCATCCTCGACAGCAAGGGCCGCTACACCTGGTGGCACGAGGTCGAGGGCGACTACCTCGTCACCCGGGCCATGCTCACCCGCGACGGTACCAGCGTGGTGTACGGGGCGGTGGGCGCCGAGGACTACGGCCCGGACGGTCGCCTGGTCATCGTCACCCTCGACGGCAGCACCGAGACCACCCTCGACGTGCCCTACCTCACCCACGACTTCGAGGAGCTGCCCGACGGGAGCTTTGCCTGTCTCACCAAGGACTTGCAGGACAACTACGTGGGCGACCGGATCGTCGAGGTGCAGCGCAACGGCGACCGCGGCGTGGTGTGGTCGGTGTTCGACCACTTCAACCCGGCGAACTACGAGATCGACGAGAGCGACGGCACTTGGACCCACGCCAACGCGCTCGACTACGACGAGGCCGACGACGCCTGGTACATCTCGCTGCGCAACCTCGACACCATCCTCAAGGCCGACCGGCAGAGCGACGCCATCCAGTGGCGGCTCACCGGTAGCAACGGCAACTTCACCTACGAGGACGGCGCCGAGCCCACCGAGTACCAGCACGAGTTCGAATTGTTGTCCAACGGCAACCTGATCGTCTTCGACAACGGGAGCACCGAGCGCGGCGCCTCCCGCGTGGTGGAGTACGACCTCAACGAGGCGCTCGCCGAGGTCCGGGAGACCTTCGCCTACACCTACGATCCCCCGCTCTACACCTACGCCCTCGGGGATGTCGATCGCGTCGACGACGACCGCGTGCTCGTCACCTGGTCGACCTCGGGGCTGGTGCAACTGGTGACGAACGAGGGCGCGGAGTTGTGGAGCTTGTCGTCGGATCTTGGCTACGTGTTCGGCTACACGCAGCGGGTGGAGAGATTCTAGGTAGGCTGTAGGGTGTAGGTCGTAGACCGTCACCATGCGGTCGCGACACAAGTGTTTTACTTAGGCCCGCCCGGACCGTCCGCAGCGGGGTCGAGCCGACGCGATCGAGGCGCCCGGAAGCCGAGTAGGGGTGACGGATGACGTTCCTGGCGCGCCCCATCGCGGAGCGCAGCGCAGCCGATGGGGAGGCCAGGGGCGGCAGGATCCGTCGGCCGAAGGCCGGACCGCCTGGAGATCGGGGGTCTCCCGCGTCGTGGAATAGGGCTGGGCGGGCCGTCGCAGAGGGACGGTCTAGTCGTCGTGGCCGCCGCCGCGGTTCTTGAGCCGGTCGGCGCGGGCTTTCTTGGCGCCGAGTCGGCGGAGCTGCGACCCGCGGGTCGGTCGCGTGGGGCGGCGGGATTTCCGGGGCTTCCGTGCGGCCCGCACGATCTCGGCGAGGCGCGCGCGGGCTTCTTCGCGGTTGGCGTGCTGGCTGCGATCGGTGCCCACGTGCACCAGGAGCTCGCCAGCGGCGGTGAGTCGCGACCCGAGGGCGGCGACGAGCCTCGCTCGGGCCTCGCCGTCTAGCGCGCGCGTGGTCGCGACGTTCCAGCGCAGGCTCACCCGGCTCTCGGTGGTGTTGACGTGCTGGCCACCGGGGCCGCCGGCGCGGCTGGTGCTCACCGAGAGCTCCTCGCCCGGGACGGTGAGGGTGGCGTCGATCGGCAAGTCGGCTTCGATCGACGCCGCCTACACGCTGGCGAGGCGGCCCAGCCGCGCGAGGCCTTCGAGCGACGACACGGCGGTGTCGCTGTCGGGGAGCCGCCACGCGCGAGCGCCGGGCGGCGCGTGGGCGAGCAGGTCGGCGATCGCCGCTTCCTGCGCGTCGACCAGGCGCTGGCGGCAGGCGAGCGTGGACTCGATCGCGGCGCGGACCTCGGGATCGGTGCCGGGCCATGCCACCCGCTCCGGCGGCGGGTCGGCACAACGGTTGAGGATGAACCCGGCAAACGGCAGCCCGTCGCGCTGGAGCACCTCGAGGAAGGCGAGGGCCTCCGCCCGCGAGCCGGGGGCAGGCGTCGTCACCAGCACGAACTGGGTGGACGGCGCGCGGAGCAGCTCCCGCGTGGCCAGGGAACGCTCGCGGAAGCCGCCCCACAGCGACTGGAAACCTGTGAAGAACTCGGCGATATCCTCGATGGTGCGCTGCCCGAGCATCCCCTTGAGCACGCCCGCCAGCACCTCGCTCCCCATCTCGATCATCCGCCAGCCGCCCGTGCTCGCTGGGAGGACGAGCCAGCGCATCACCCCCTCGTCCATGAGCCCCGCCATCCTGTCGGGCGCGGCGAGGAAGTCGAGAGCGTGTCGCGCTGGCGGGGTGTCGAGCACGATGGCGTCGTACTCGTCGCTGGCGCAGAGCGAGAGCAGCCGCTCCATCGCCATGTACTCGTGTACGCCGGGCAGGCGCTCCGACACGAAGCGGTAGTAGTGATTGCGCAGGATGCGATCGCGGGCTTCCGGCGAGGGCGAGTGTCGCGACAGCAGCTCGTCGAAGGTCTGCTTGGCGTCGAGCATCATCGCGTCGAGCTGTCCCTCGGGGGTAGGGACGCGCTGGGCGGTGTTGCCGACGTTCTTCAGGGAGAGCGCGTCGGCGAGGCGACGGGCGGGATCGATCGTCAGCACCGCCACGCGCTCGCCCCGCGAGGCGAAGGCCAGCGCCAGCGCCGCCGCCGTGGTGGTCTTGCCCACGCCCCCCGAGCCGCAGGTGACGACGACCCGCGTCACAGCAGCACCTCGAGAGCCGTCGCGAAGCTCTCGTACTCGGCCCGGCTGAGGTCGCGATGGAACTGGAATGGGAGGTCGAGCACCCTCCCGAGGGAGGCGAGGCGGTTTCGCGCGTCGGCTTGTCGCGACACGGCCCGCAGCTCGTCGTCCACGATGTCGATGGCGGCGTGCACATCGCCGCCGCCCTGCGCCAGCAATGCGGCCCGCTCGCTGGTCCACGCCTCCGGGGAGGGGACAGGCGAGGGGTGGACCTCGTTGAGCACCGCGCCCCCGACGAGGCGTCGCATGTCGCCGAGGCGGGCGTAGAGGTCGACCGTCTCGCGCAGCGGCATCTCCTCGGCGGTCGAGACCAGCAACAAGGCAGTGCGCGCCTCGTCTTCCATGAGGTCGGCGATGAGCTTGGCGTTGTCGTGAAAGGGGCCCGAGCCGGTGAGGTCCATCATGGCGCGGGGCGCGCCGAGCATGGTGAGGCCGTGTCCGGTCGCGGGGGCATCGACGACGACGAGGTCCCACCGGGCGCGCCCGTTGGCGGTTTCTCGCTCGGCAAACCAGACTTTCCCGAGCTGAATCAGGTCGTGCAGGCCCGGCACCGCGTCGACGAAAGCACCCATGATCCGGTTGCGGAATACCATGCGGTACAGGCGGCGGAAGTGGAGTTGGAGGAGCACGTACTCCTCGATCGCCGCCTCGGGGGTGATCGAGAGCGTGTCGAGGTTCGTCGCCACCTGCATCGGCTCGTAGCCCTTCGACGGGCGGCCGAAGATCGCGGGCACGCGCGTGGCGCCCTGCGTCTCGCACAGGAGCACGCGCTTTCCGCGGCGAGCAGCCGCCAGTGCGAGGGCCACGCTCACCGTGGTCTTGCCCACGCCGCCCTTGCCGCTCACCAGCACGACGCGACGGGAGCCAAGAGCGGATGACATCAGGGCCGGCGCTGTATCCCGGTGCGCGCGGCCCTAGACAAGCGACGACGCGTGCGTAAGTAGCCGGCCGCTCACGAGCGCCACATGCCGATCTACGAGTACCAGTGCCCCGACTGCGGGCATCTCTTCGAGGTCCTCCAGAAGTTCTCCGACGAGCCCGTTTCTACCTGCCCGAAGTGTTCGCTGGGCAACGTGAAGAAGCTCATCTCGCAGACCAGCTTCGTGCTCAAGGGCGGCGGCTGGTACAACGACCACTACGGGCTGAAGTCCGGAGGGGGCGAGAAGGGCGCCGAGAAGGGCGCCGAGAAGGCGGCGGACAAGCCCTCGGCCACGGCCACCCCCGCCGCGAGCACGCCCGCTGCGGCCCCTGCGGCCCCGGCGCCGGCGAGCTCGTCGACCCCCTCGTCGTCGTCGTCGTCGTGAGCGCCACGCTCATCGACGGCAAGGCCGTCGCCGCCCTGGTGACAGAATCCCTGCGCGACCGCGCCGCGGCCCTGCCCCGGCCCCCCGGCCTCGCCGTGGTGCTCGTGGGCGACGACCCGGCGAGCGCCGTGTACGTGCGCAACAAGACGCGCACCGCCGAGAAGCTCGGGCTCGCCCACTGGCAGATCACCCTCGCCGCGCACACCGCCGAGTCCGACCTGCTCGCCGAGGTGCGTCGTCTCGCCGGCGATCCGCAGGTAGACGGCATCCTCGTCCAGTTTCCCGTCCCCGGCCACATCGACCGGCTGCGCGTGATCGACAGCATCCCGCCCGAGAAGGATGTCGACGGTCTCAACGCATTGAACGCTGGTTATCTCGCCACGAAGCGCGACGGCTTCGTCCCGTGCACGCCGCTCGGCTGCATGGAGCTGCTCAAGCGCACGGGTGTCGCGACGCGAGGCGTCGAGGCGGTGGTCATCGGGCGCAGCGACCTCGTCGGGCGTCCCATCGCGCGGTTGCTGGAGCACGCCGACTGCACCGTCACCGCCTGCCACTCGCGCACGCGCGACCTCGCCGCTCACGTGGCCCGCGCCGACATCGTCGTGGCCGCGGTGGGCATCCCGCGCATGGTGAAGGGCGACTGGGTGAAGCCGGGCGCGGTGGTGCTCGACGTGGGCATCAACCGGGGCGCCGACGGCAAGCTCGTGGGCGACGTGGACTTCGAGGCCGCGCGAGAGCGCGCCGGCTTCATCACCCCGGTGCCGGGCGGCGTGGGCCCGATGACCATCGCCATGCTGATGGCCAACACCGTCAAGAGCGCGGAGCGACGGCTGGCGCGATAGAAGGCGGGCCGCCCTGGAGCCGCCGTGACCATCCGCCGCACCCCATTTCACGAGTACCACCGCGACGCGGGCGCCAAGCTCATCGACTTCGGCGGCTGGGAGATGCCCGTGCAGTACAAGGGCATCCTGGAGGAGCACGCGGCCTGTCGCGAGCGGGTGGGCTGTTTCGACGTGAGCCACATGGGCGAGGTGCGATTCCGCGGTCCCCGGGCGATCGACGCGGTGAACCACCTCGTCACCAACGACGTGAGCAAGCTCGCCGTCGACCAGGCGATGTACACCGCGATGTGCAACGAGCGCGGCGGCATCGTCGACGACCTCATCGTCTACAAGCTCGCGGAAGAAGACGTCCTCATCTGCGTCAACGCTGCCAACCGCGCCAAGGACTACGCCTGGATGCTGGCGCACAACCCCCTCGGCGTCGACATCGCGAACGAGAGCGACATTTGGGCCCAACTCGCCATCCAGGGCCGCCACGCCATCGCCATCGGCGAGGCCCTGCTCGGGCGCTCGCTGGCGGGCGTCAAGAACTACTGGTTCACCCAGGGCAGCTTCGCCGGGGTGGAAGGCTGCATCCTCGCGCGCACCGGCTACACCGGCGAAGACGGCTTCGAGGTGTTCCTCCCCGCGGGCGCCGCCGACATCGTGTGGACGGCGATCCACGAGGAAGGCGCCAACTACGGCCTCGCCGACATCGGCCTCGGCGCGCGCGACACGCTGCGCCTGGAGATGAAGTACTGCCTCTACGGCAACGACATCACCGACGACACCAACCCGCTGGAGGCAGGCCTCGGCTGGGTCACTAAGCTGGAGAAGGGCGACTTCGTCGGTCGCGACGCGATCCTGCGGGTGAAGGAGGCCGGCGTGTCGCGTCGCCTCGTGGGTATCGAGGTGAGCGAGCGCATCGCCCGCCAGCACCACGCGGTGCTGCACCAGGGCGCGGTGGTCGGCGAGGTCACCAGCGGCAGCCGCGCGCCCTCGCTCGGCAAGAACGTCGCCATCGCCTACGTGCCCGCCGAGCTCTCCAAGGCCGGCACCGCCTTGCAGATCGACGTGCGCGGCAAGACCGCCGAGGCCATCGTGGTCAAGACCCCCTTCTACACCCGTCCCTACTGAGGAAAAGCCAATGTCTTACCCTGCAGATCGCAAGTACACCTCCGAGCACGAGTGGGTGATGGTCGACGGCGGTGTCGCCACCATCGGCATCACGCACCACGCCCAGGACGCCCTCGGGGAGATCGTCCACGTGGAGCTGCCGGCGGTGGGCAAGAGCTTCAAGCAGGGCGACAGTGCCGCCGAGGTGGAGTCGGTCAAGGCGGTGTCCGACGTGTACGCGCCCGTGTCGGGCACGATCACTGAAGTGAACGACGGGCTCGACGGCAACGAGAGCAGCATCAACAGCGACCCGCACGGGGCGGGCTGGCTGTTCAAGATGTCGCTGAGCAACCCGAGCGAGGTCGACGCGATGATGGACGCGGCCGCGTACAAGGCCCACGCCGGGGACTAGGCGGAGGCCGGTCCACCCCGGCGGCTCGCGACGCGGACTAGTCCGCTGGCAGCAACTGCCCCCAGGCCACGTCCACCCGCTGCCGGAGCGCCTCGCGGTCGCTGTCGTTGCGGATCACCACCGTGGCCGCCTTCTCCTTCTCGGCCATCGGCATCTGGGCGTTGATCCATCGCTCCACGGTAGCGGCGTCGAAGCCCTCCCTCGCGGCGAGTCGGGCCGACTGCACGTCGCGACTACAACTGACGACGATGAGCTTGTCGTAGCGGCGGTAGCTGCTCGTTTCCACCATCAGCGCCGCCTCCACCACGGCGGCGGGCGCGCCGTTGCGGGCCGTCTCCGCGAGCCAGTCCTCCATCCGCGCCCAGATCCGCGGGTGGGTCATCGCCTCCAGCTCTCGCCGCGCGGCGGCATCCTTCATCACGATGGCGCCGAGGGCGCGGCGGTCGAGCACGCCGTCGATCACCGCCGTGGGCCAGCGGCGGCCGATCTCGCGCAGGGCCTCGCTGCCGGGGGCCACGATGTCGCGACCCACCTGGTCGAGGTCGAGCACCGGGACGCCGCGCTCGCGCAGCATCGCGGCGACGGTGGACTTCCCGCAGGCGATGCCCCCGGTGAGGCCAACGGTGATCACGGCAACACCAGCGTGGTGTCGGGTGGGGCCACGGGTGCCGCGGGCGCCGGCAGCCGCGCGATGGCCTTCTCGATGCGCGCGCGCTGGCCCTTGCCGAGGTCGAGCGCGAGGGAGGCCCTCACCGCGTCGTGCATCGTGTCGACCTCGAGGTCGGCGAGCATCTCGGCGCAGGGCGCGGCGGTGTTGGTGTACTTCAACGCCACTGCGCAGCTCCCGGGCACGCGGTTCCACAACTCGGTGAGCACCACGCGGGCCTCCAGCTCCTCGGTGGATCCCGGCGGTCGCGACGCGGCCGCCCGTAGCGCCCGCCTGAGCTCGCCGCGCACGTAGCGCGCCGCGTAGAGGCGCTCGGCGTTGTCGTCGTTGGCGAGGTCGGAGAGGTAGTCGCCGAGGGTCTTGGGCGGCGCCTGCGCCGCCTGCGGCTCCTCGCCCTCCACCGCGAAGGCGGCGGCGACCCACAGCAGCATGCTGGTCAGCATTCGGTCCCCCGAAGAAACGACAGGCGCCTCGCCATTACTCCGGCGACTCGAACTTCTCGATGTAGCGGAAGATGGTGCGCGGATCGACGTCCAGCACCCGGGCGGTCTGCGCCTTGTTCCAGGCGTTCTGGTCGAGCGCGCGCTTGATGTACTCCATCTTGAACTCTTCCTCGGCCTCGGCGAGGGTCTTCACGGGCGAGGCGGCTCCTTGCAGGTTGAGGCCGAGGTCGTCGGGACCGAGCTGCTGCCGGTCGGTCATGATCACCGCCTTCTTGATGCGGTTCTCCAACTCGCGCACGTTGCCCGGCCAGTGGTAGGACTTGAGCAGGTTCATCGCGCCCGCCGAGAATCCCCGCGCGCGACTACCGTATTGCTCGGCAAACTTGGTGAGGAGGAACTGGGCAATCTGGAGGAGATCGTCGCCGCGCTCGCGCAGGGGCGGCAGCTCCACCGTCACCTCGGCGAGGCGGTAGTACAGGTCTTCGCGGAAGTTGCCGGTCGCGATCTCGCCCGCGAGGTTCTTGTTGGTGGCGCTCACCACCCGGATGTCGAGCGGTCGCGACTTCACGTCGCCGACGCGCTCGATGGTGCGTTGCTGCAGCACGCGCAGCAGCTTCACCTGCAGCTGCATCGGCATCTCGCCGATCTCGTCGAGGAAGATGGTGCCGCCGTCGGCGGCTTCGAACTTGCCGATCTTGTCGGTGTTGGCACCGGTGAAGGCGCCCTTCTTGTAGCCGAAGAGCTCGCTCTCGAGCAGGTGCTCGGGGATGGCGCCGCAGTTGAGGGAGACGAAGGGTCCGGTGGCCCGGGGGGAGAGGCGGTGCAGCTCGCGGGCCACCAGCTCCTTGCCGGTGCCGGTTTCCCCGGTGACGAGCACGGAGATGTCTTTCGGGCCCACCTTCTTCAGCACGGTGAACACCGCCTTCATCGCCGGGCTCTGGCCGATCATCGCGCCCTGCCCGGTTTGCCGGAGTTGCTCGCGCAAGTTCTTGTTGGTGAGCACCAGCTCGTCGAGGCGCAGCGCGGTGTTGAGCAGCACGCTGGCCTGGCCGGCCCAGATCTCCAGCACGGCGAGATCGGTAGGCTGGAACAGCGATCGCACGCTGTCGTTGCCCAGGTACAAGGCGCCGAGCGACTCGTTCCGGTAGACCAGCGGCACGCACATCACGCTGGAGAGGCGCAGCTCCATCACGCTGCGGGCCGAGGCGAACTCGGCGTCGTGCATCGCATCGCTCACGATGACGGCCTTCTGCTCGCGGATCACCTTGTCGACGATGCTGTCGCTCACCCGGCTGATGTCGAGCGTTTCCTTGCCCACGTTGTGGCTCGCGGCGAGGTGGCGCTCGCCGTCGCGCAGCACGATGAGAAAACCCTTCTCCGCCCGTGACATCTCCACCACGCTCTCGAGGAGGAGCGCGAACACCTTCTCCAGCGAGGTTTCCGACATCAGTTGCCGCGAGAACTCCACCAGTCGCTTGAGGCTCGCCACCTCGTTCATCGGCGCCGGGCCGGGGCCTCGCGACTCCGACCGGGGCTCCCCCTCCATGAGGGTGACGAAGAAGCGCCCGAAGCCCACCTCGTCGCCCACCTTGAGGTCGGTGCTCCGCGCGCGCATGCCCTGGAACGCGAAGGTGGTGGCGCGGTCGATCACCGAGAGCGTGAAGTGATTGCCCTTGCGCAGCAGGTTGGCGTGGGTGGGCGCGAGCGCGGGGTCGTCGAGCACCACGTCGTTGCCCGGCGCGCGGCCGATCAGCACCAGCGGCTTGCGCAGCGCCACGTCGCGCGGCTCGCCGCCCTGGGGGTCCCTCACGCGCAGGAATGCCATGAGGGCTCCTTATCCCGACGGCGGGCCCCTAGAACTGTCCCGACACCAGCAGGCTGCCCGGCCCCACCCCCACGCCCACGCGGCTGGGCTGTGCCGACCAGCGCGAGAACTCGATGGCGGGGGGCAGCAAGAGGGACAGGTAGAAGGCGCCTGCGGCGATGTTGGTGCCGAGCCGGTGCGCGTCGTAGTCGGCCAGCGCGGCGGGATCTTGCCGTGGGATCTGACCGCGCGACACGAGGGTCTGGTAGAGCGCGATGTTGGTGGCGAGCAGCCCCGCCTGCGCGACGGTGACGGCCAGACCGGTGCCGATCTTGCCCCGGGCGTACCAGTGGAGCCCGCCGGGGACCAGCGACCAGTAGGGCGGCGGCCCCCGCTCCGGCAGCGGTCGCTCGATGACGGGCACGCGCGCTTCCTCGCGGAGCGCCTCGAAGTAGCGGCACACCTCCTCGGGGTGCTCGAAGGGGTCCATCACGAAGTCGGGCGCCTCCTCCAGGAGCGCGTCGAACATCGGCCGCGACGCCTGTGGGCCCTCCTCTGAGTAGAGCACGTCGCCAAGGTAGGCGAGCGCCGCTTGCCGCACCTCGGCGGGTAGCTCCGGCCCCACGGCCACCAGCGCCTGCAGGAGCGATCGGCTGCTCGCCGTCTCGCCCTGGGCGTAGAGGCGGATCGCCTCTTCCAGCCGCGAGGCCGGTGGTACCGCGGCCACCTCCTCCGCGCGTGCCGTGCAGGAGACGGCGGCGACGAGGAGGGGGGCAAACATTGCGCGGAAGGTACGTCGCCCTTGGCGGGCGGTCAACGGGGGACATCACCCGCCGGTGTCGGTGCCGCTGTCCCCGCCGCCCGCGGTGTCGCTCCCGCCGCCGTCGTCGCCCTCAGGTAGGGACACGCGAACCGAGTAGTTGCCGTCGAGGTCGGTGAGGGTGCGCGCCAGCAGGGTGCCGCTGTTGGGATCGACGATCTCCACGAGCGACAGGCCGAGTGCCGCGTCGCCGAGGCGCACCCCGCCCGCGACCGGGGTGCCACTGGCGAGGGTGACGTCGTGCTGAATCTCACCACCGTCGCGACCGTCAACGTACCTGGAGGCGAGCGCGCCCGCCTCGGGGCCGGGCGCGTTGATGACGATGTCGTAGGCCGCGGCGGGCAGGTCGAGGCTGTAGTCGCCGCGATCGTTGGCCGTGGTGCTGAACGTGTACTGGCCCCCGAGCCGCTGCGTGGCGGTCACCGTCGCGCCGGCCACCCGCGTTCCCTCGGCCGTCTCGATGGTGCCGGCGAGCGTGACGCTGCCGGCGAGGGCAATGTCGCCCACGTCGACGTCGCGGTGGACGCGCACCACCTCGGAGAAGGGGGCCAGCCGCTGGTCGGCGTAGGCGGGCCACACCTCGATCTGGTAGCTCCCGGCGAGCAGATCGAGGTAGACGTAGCCGGTGTCGAGGTTGGTGGTCTCGACCATGTACGATCCCGCCGAGCCCTCGAGGCCCCGGCTGGTGGCGCGAATCGTGGCCCCACTCACCACCTCGTCGTTTCCATCCACGATGCGCGCGTCGTAGCGGAAAGTCTCGAGCAGGCCCACGTCGATGTCGACCTGGGCGCCGGCCGCGTCTTCCACCACGAACTCGGTGGCGACAGCGGGAACGAGCACCCCGCGACTCGCCTCGGTCCCCACCGTCTCGATCACGTATTCGTAGCCGGGCTCGGCGCGGGCCACGAACCAGCCGTCGTCGTCGGCGTAGAAGGTGGCGCTGTACACCTCGCTGTCGGCATAGCGCATGCGCAGCGGCGCGCTGGCGATGCGGTTGCCCCCGGCGTCGGTGACCCGGCCGTAGATCGGCGTGCCGGGGCCGAGGTGCTGGCTGAGATCGAGGCCGGCGCCGACATCGGTGCCGGGGAACAGCAAGAGCGGCGCGACGGTCGCGTCGCTGGGGACGATGGCGAGGTCGTAGGGCTGCTGCCCGGGGAGGGGGAGCGCGAAGGCGCCGGCCTCGTCGGTGGCCGCCGCCCCCGACTGCACCAGCCCACTCCGCTCGGCACGCACCACCGCCGACAGCGCGCCGCTGGCCGACGAGGCGCTCGCGCTCCAGCCCTGGTAGCTGTCGGCGCTGAGCGCGCCGGCGAGCGAGACGGTGGCGTCGAGCTCGTGGCTCGCGGTGATGCCCTCGCCGTAGGCGCCCGGCGCGAGGAGGAAGCTCTGCGGCAGGGCGCCGGAGCCGTCGTCGGAGGGGTACACGTCGACGCGGAGGGTGCCCTCGGGCAGGCCGCCGTCGAGGGACACCGTGCTGCCCGTGTCGTACAGGTCGTAGCTGCCGTTGCAGCCAACGCCCAGGAGCAGGGCCGCGAGCATCACAGCACCTCCAGCGGCCACGACATCCGGTCGTCGGCGCCTTCCACGTCGTACACCGTCACGCTGAGCATCTCGCCGTCGAGTTCGCTATCGTGGGGGAGCTCGACGAAGCTGTAGAAGTAGATCTGGTCGCCCGTCTCCTCCTCGCGCTCCTCGCGCGGGTCGACCAGGTAGGGGCCGGCCTGCCACAGGAACTCCACGCTGTCGCCTGCCTCGGCGTCGAGGTCGGGGTCGAAGGCCACGGCGAAGAAGATGTCGTTGACGCCGTCGACGGTCACGGGCTGGCCATCTTCCCACGAGGCGCGCTCGAGCTCCGGCGCCTCGTTCTCGTCGAGGTAGGGAGTCGGCCAGAACGCGAAGCAGCCCATCGTCCCAAAGGGAATGCAAAGAGCGTGCCATGCAAGGACAACATAGGTGAAAGCTCGCGTGGCGCCGATCTTCCGGCCCGGCGGCCTTGCCGGTCGCGATCCCGGTGTCACAAGAGCCCCGTCGGCAGGCTGTCGGGAAGGAAACGTGGCTTGCCCGCCAGCGACGGGCCGAGCGGCATCTCGAAGGTGCCCTTGCCGGGGCAGTCGAGGCGCACCGGCGTGGCGGGATCTGGCGCGGTGAGATCCAGGCGTCCCTGGATGTTGGCCACCGTGCCGTAGGGCGTGGTGCCCACGGTGAGCGTGCAGTCCCGCGGCACACCCGCGTGGATGATGAAGGGGGTGGGCAGCTGTTTGAGCTCCGCCTTCACCAGTCGCGACTCGCCGGCCCCGATGGTGAACTCCTCAGTGTAGGGCAACGCGCCACTGTTGCGCAGCTCCAGCGTGTGAGTGCCCGCCTGCACCTCGATGGGCCGGGCGCGGCTGCCGATCCACTCCGACGCGGGGCCGTCGCGGAACACGCCCAGGCGTTTCCCGTCGAGATAAACCTCGACGGGCTTGATCACCTCGATGGTGACGGAGCCAGGGAGCGCGGCGACCACCTCGGGTGCCACCACGGCCGCGGCAGGCGGCTCTCGCTTTTCCGGCGCCCCGGCTAGCCTCTTGATCTGCGGGGGGGCTGCCGCGGGTGTGCTCGACACCGGCTGGACCGGCCCGGCGGGCAGGGGTTCCACGGGGGTCGCCGCCGCGGCGGGCAACTCCGCCTCGATCAGGGGCGGCATGACCGCTGCTGTCGCGACGGCAGGCTGCTTGACGTCGATGCCCTCGCGCGGATAGAGCCACCAGGCCAGCGTGCCGACGAGGAGCAGCGACACGGCCGCTGCGCTCACCCACATCCCGGCCTTGCCGCGGCTCCGCGCGGGTGCGTGCAGGGACTGGATGAGCTGGAGCACCTCGGCGTTGTCCTCGTCGATGGCGAGCAGGCGGTTGAACAGTTGCAGGGCGCCAACGGCGTCGTTGGCGGCGAGGCGCTCCTTGCCGCAGCCGAGCAGGTGCGCACGCAGGTGGGTGTC
>VGRE01000090.1 GCA_016875435.1 Deltaproteobacteria bacterium
CCCGCGCGTCGTTGAGAGTCTTGGCGCGCTGCCACTGCAACTGGCCCTCGGCCTTCTTGCCCTCCTTCGAGAGCAGGTTGGCGTGTAGCAGTACGATGTCGGCGTCGTCGGGCCACTGCGCCAGCGCGTGGTCGAGCACCCGCCGGGCGCTCCCGTAGTCACCGAGGTTGAACTGGCACTGGGCCAGCGCCAACTGGACGTCGGGGCGCGCCGGCAACATCCTCGCCGCCGCGCGGACGTGCGACAACTGCTCCAGGTACTGCCCATCCTCGGCGTAAACCCGCGCCAGGGCCAGCCGTCCCGCGGCGTTGCCAGGGTAGTCGGCCACCTCGGCGAGCAGGAGCTTGATCCCGTCGTGACGGGCGCCCGCCGCCACCGCGAGGGCCGCGAGGCGAAGTCGCGCGCCCATGCGGGGATTCGGGCCCGAGACGGCGATGCGCAGGAACTGCTCCGCCTTCGCGTAGTCCCGCTTGGACAGCCAGTAGCGTCCTAGGCTCGCGGCGAGCCCGAAGTTGCGCCGGTCCTCGGCCATCCAGACCATCCCCTGCTCGATGGCCCGCTCGTCCCGACCGAGGCGGAACTGGGCCTCGACTACGAGCTCGCGCGCGGCAGCGCTGGTGCCATCGAGGAGCAACGCCCGCTCGGCGTGGCCGAGCGCAGACTCGAAGTCCTGCTCGATGGAGGCCAGCGTGGCGAGTTGGAGCCACACGCGGGGGTCGTCAGGAAAGATCCGGGCGGTCTCCTCGTCGAACGCCGCGGCCGCGGCACCATTGCCAAGGCGCTTGAGCGCCTGCGACTTGCGCCGGCGCAGGTCGAAGGCGTCGGGCTTCAGGGCGAGCAGGCGGTCGATCTCGCCCATCACATCGTCGCCGCCGCCGCGCCGATTGGGCCGGTCGAGACCGAGCACGCCACGCAGGAACTCGGCGTGGTCCTTGGGGTCGGGCAGGGTCGCCGGGTCGACCGTCGGCGCCGCGGTGGCCACGTAGCCGAGCGCCGCCAGGGCCGCGAGCGTGTCCGCGTCGGCCTCGGCGGCCGCCGCGCCCTGGCCGGGCGGGGAGGCGCCGAGCGCCTCGAGCTGCTTGCCGAGCCGGGCCAGGTCGTCGGGCCGGCTCGCGGCGAGGTCGGTCGCCGTACCGGGATCGGCCACGTAGTCGTACAGTTCCGGTCGCGGCGTGCCCAGGTAGAGCAGGTTGCCCTCCACGAGCACCCGGTGCGGCGCGATGCCGAACCGATCGACGAGCTGGTAGGTCTCGGCATAGGGGACCGTGGTCCCCCCTGGCTGGGCATGACCGTCGAGCCCCGTGGGCACGGGCAGGCCTGCGAGCGTCAGGATCGTGGGGGAGAAGTCGACGCTGGACACCGGCTCCTTCACCACGCGCGGCTCGACACCCGGCCCGTGAACGATCCAGGGCACGTGCTGGGTGGAGGGGAAGGCGTACAGCCCGTGGGTGAGTTCGCCGTGGTCGCCCAGCGACTCGCCGTGGTCGGCGATGATCGCGGTGATGGTGTCGCGACCTGAAAATGCATCAACGAGGCGCTGAACCTGGTCGTCGAGGAAGGCGATCTCCCCATCATAGGGCCTATTTTCTTCCTCGAGCTCGTACGCGGCCGGCGGCCGATAGGGGAAGTGCGCGTCGTAGAGGTGTACCCACAGGAAAACGGGCTTTTCCCGGTCGACCATGGCCAGCCAGGCCAACGCGTCGTCGACCACGACGTTGCCCGGCCGTTCAATGTGCCAGTAGTTCGAGTCCTTGCGCTTGCCCTCTTCGCGCTCCGGCATCTCGTCGAAATAGGCATCGAAGCCCTGCGCGAAGCCCCACTGTCGGGTGGTGACGAAGGCCGACACGCTCGCGCCGGTGGCGTAGCCCGCCGACCGGAAATGCTCGGCGAGGGTGGTGAAGGAGTCGGCGAGCACGTTGTCGCCGTTGCTGCGGATGCCGAGGTGGAAGGGGTAGAGGCCGGTGAACAGCGACGAGTGCGCCGGGATGGTGAGTGGCAGCACGCTGAAGGCGTTCTCGAAGCGCAGGCCGCCGGCCGCCAGCCGGTCGAGGGTGTCGGTGCGCGCCTTGGCGTAGCCATAGGCGCCGAGCCGGTCGGCGCGCACCGTGTCGAGGGTCACCACCACCACGTCGGGCCTGCGCGCGGGCGCCGACGCCGAGGGCGTTGGCGGCGACGTTTCGCAGGCGACGAGCAGCGCGAGGATCACGGCGGTTCCCGGAGGGCCGCACCCTACCTCCACACCCACGCGTGGGCAACGGCGCGCCCGTCAGGCTTTGTTTGGGTTAGCAAGCCGCCCGGTGTTCCCCCTCGCGCTCGCTGCCGTCGCTCTCGCCGCGCCGCCGCTGCCGATTCTCGCGGAGGAGGGCAGCGCCCTCGGCCTCGGGGCGCTCGCCCGCGCCGACACCGACAGCCTCGTCGACCCGGCCTGCGTCGGCGCCGGTTGCGAGGCCCTGCGCTCGCGGGTGAACATCGGGGGCTTCGCGCAGGGACAGCTCTACCCCTGGCTCGGCGGCTACGCCGCCTTGTCGCAGGAGCAGGTGTCCACGCCCGCTGCGTTCTACGCCGCCGAGGGCATCGCGCTCGACGCGGGCATCGTCTCGAGCCTGTGGGCGCGTCGCGAGCAGGGAATGGTGGCATGGGCCCACTTCACCGCGGCCAGCGCGGGCGACGCCACCGCCACCCGCTCCACTCGCTACCAGGTGGAGGCGGGAGCGGCCGCGCGCCTCGGCACCGTCGGCGGCGGGGTGCTCGGCTTCGCCGGCGGCAACGTGCTCCTGTTCGGCGACGACGAGTTGCACATCCTGTCCGGAACGGTCCCCATCCCGCTGGAGCCCGCCCTGCCGGTGGAGGCCGTGGCGGGCGTCGTCGTCACCAGCGAGCCGCTCGGCGCCTACGACTCGGCCTCCCGGCTCATGCTGAACGCCGACATTCGCCTCGGCGCGCGCAACGGCGTGGGCCTCGCGCTCGGCTTGACGCTGTAGCGCCTACGGGAGCGTGAAGGCCGCGTCGCCCTCCCAGCCCTCGCGGCCGGTGGCTACCCCGGGCCAGGCGCGGGAGTCGGGCTCGATGTACGCCGCCGACTCCAGCGCGTAGCTGGTCTTGTCGTCGGCGCTGGTCCACTCCATCCATCCCGAGGCGGGCAGCAGCGCGTTGGATGGCGCCCACTCGAGCGCCTTGTCGGGCGGGTCGCCATCGATGCTCGCCACCGCCGTGTCGTCATCGACCGTGTAGTGCCCCTCGCCTTGCACCAGCACCCGGTCGGCGTAGATGTCGTCGGCATCGGCGCGGCAGGCGATGACGGTGAGATCGGCCGTGAAGGCGACGTCGCCCGTGAAGGCCACGGTTGCGGAGGTGCGCGCGCTGTCGAGCGTGATGCTAAGGCCACCGGTCACCACGCTCTCGCCGTCGTCGTCGCTCCCGGCGACGAGGCTCACGACGCCGAAGTCCCAGGTCTTCTCGCCGCTGGACTCGTCGATCGAGACGTCGGCGGTGGTCACGCCAAGCGCCCGGGCGCCCTCGCCCCGCCAGAGGTAGCCGTCGACGCTCTCGATGGCGCAGGGCTCGGCCACCAGGGCCGCCGTGGAAACCAGCAGGCCGATGGCGGGGGCAGCGTCGGCGACGGCATCGGCCGCGAGCGCGTCGGACACCCGCTCGAGGGGCGGCGGGCTCCCGCAGGCGAAGAACAGAAGCATCACGAGCATCACGGCGATTCCCCGAGGAGGGAACGTAGCCCCCGCTCGTCGATCACGGCCACCCCCAGTTCCTGTGCGCGCTCTAGCTTACTGCCGGCCTCGGTACCCGCCACCACGAAGTCGGTCTTCTTGGAAACGGAGCCCGACACCTTGCCGCCGGCACCCTCGATCAAGGACTTGGCCTGGTCGCGCGACAGCGTGGGCAGCGTGCCCGTGAGCACGAAGGTCTTGCCGCCGAGGCTCGCCGAGGCCGGGGCCGCTGGCGGGACGAAAGCCACTCCCAGCATGCGCAACCGCTCGACCTCCTCGCGGTTGCGCCCGTCGGCGAAGAACTCTCGGATGCCCACGGCGGTGGTCTCAGCGATGCCGGGCACGGCGTCGAGCGCCTCGACCGAGGCGTCCATCAACGCCTCGATGCCACGGAAAGCGCGGGCGAGGTCTTTAGCCGTCGACTCTCCCACGCTCGGCACGCCCAGCGCCATCAGGCCACGTTCGAGCGGCCTCTGCTTCGAGCTCTCGATCGCGTCGAGGAGGTTCTGCACCGACAGCGCCCCCATCCGGTCGAGGGCCACCAGTTCTTCCCGCCGCTCGCGCAGGCGGTAGATATCGGACGGTCGCGACACGAAGCCCCGCGAGATCAGCAGTTCCAGAAGTTTCTCGCCCAGGCCTTCGATGTCCATCGTCCCGCGCGCCGCGAAGTGACGCAACGCCGCCAGCCGCTGGGCCGGGCATCCGAGGGTGTCCGGGCAACGAATGAGGACCATCTCGGGCTTCCTCGGGTCGGAGAGCTCGCGCACCAGCGCGTGCCCGCAGTCGGGGCAGTCTTGCGGGTAGGCCGCGGGCACGAGCCCGTCGCGACCCGGCGAGGGGATCACTCGCACCACCTCGGGGATCACGTCGCCCGCCCGTTGAATCTCCACGGTGTCGCCCACGCGCAGCCCCAGCACCCGCACCATCTGGTGCTCGTTGTGGAGCGAGGCGTTGCGGACGGTGACGCCACCCACGCGCACCGGCTCGAGCTGGGCCACCGGCGTCACCGCGCCGGTGCGTCCCACGCTGAACAGCACCGAGTTGAGGCGCGTGTTCACCTTGGCCGGGGGGTACTTGAAGGCCAGCGCCCAGCGCGGCGAGCGGGTGACGAAGCCGAGCGCGTCTTGGAGGGCGAGGTCGTCGACCTTCACCACCGCCCCGTCGATCTCGTAGGGCAGGTCGGCTCGGCGAGCCTCCAGTTCGGCCACGGCCTCGATCACCTTCTCGATGCCGGCGCAGCGACGGTTCAGCGGGTTGACGGCGAAGCCCATCGCCGCGAAGCGCTCGAGAATCTCGGCGTGCGTCGCGACACCGGGCAGCTTCTCACCGGCGCTGTGGGCAAAGAACATCAGCGGGCGGCCACGCGCCAGGTCGGGGTCGAGCTGGCGCATGGTCCCGGCCGCGGCGTTGCGGGGGTTCTCGAACCGCTTCTCGCCCCGGGCCTCCCGCTCGTTGTTCATGCGCTCGAAGCCGCCGAGATCGAAGAGCACCTCGCCACGGACGGCGAGGCGTCCCGGGGGGCCGCCCCGCAGCGAGCGAGGCACGCTGGCGATGGTGAGCAGGTTGTGCGTGACGTCCTCGCCCGTTTCCCCGTCGCCCCGGGTACCCCCGGCGACGAGCTTGCCGTTGTCGTACACCAACTCCATCGCGAGGCCATCGAGCTTGGGCTCCACGACGTAGTGGATCGTGGCCGGCGTGTCGTCACCCAGTTGCCGACGCAGCCCGCCGAGGCGCTCGGGCTTGCCGCGCTCCCACTCCAGCAAGTCTTCGTAGGGTCCACCCCAGCCATGATCGCCCTCCTCCCGGCGATAGCCGTTCTGGAGCGAGAGCATCGGGACCTCGTGCTTGAAAGGTCGAAGCTCGGCCACCGGGCTCGAACCCACGCGGCGGGTGGGGCTGTCGGGCCGCGCCATCTGCGGGTTATCAGCTTCGATAGCCTCGAGTTCGCGGAAGAGCCAGTCGTACTCCCAGTCGGGGATCTCGGGCGCGTTCTGCTCGTGGTACAGGCGATTGTGCCGGTTGAGCTCGGCAACAAGCCAGTCAACCCGGGCACGGAGCTCGTCATTCATCCGCCGCGCGGGCTATCTCAAAAACTGGTAACATGGCAGATCGAGGTCGACATGGACGCCACCGCCACCGAACTTGCCGACTTGCTCGCCGAGGTCGAGGCCGCTCCCAGCAGCGGCGCCGCTCGACTTCGCGCGGCCGTGATCGCCAACCGCCTCGCCCAGGCCAGCGCCGACCCATGGATGGCCGACGTGGCCGAGGCGATCGCCGAGGAAGACGTGCCCGGCGCCACGCGCGCGTTGCGCGACTCCCTGCACGAGCAGGCCGACCTGTCGCAGCGCCTGCGGCGGGCGATGGCCTCGGGGCACCGGGTCGACGAGATTTCCCCGGGACAAGACGAGGCCGCGCTGGCCGCGGGTGCTTAGAAGGCGCCGCATGACGCCCGACCAGCTCGTTGCCGAGATGACGCGCCGCTACATCCCCGGCAAGGTTCCCCGCGCGCTCAGCTACTACCTGAGCATCGGCGAGCACAAGTACACCATGAAGCTCACGGCCGAGGCCTGCGCGATCACCCCCGGCAAGGTCGAGAACGCCGACTGCGTGATCAAGTCCGACCCGGCGGTGTTCAGCAAGCTCGTACTCGAACGCAAGGCGCCGGGCCCCATCGACATCGCCCGCGGCAAGTTCAAGACCAACGACGTGTCGCTCCTCGCGATGCTCCAGGACTGCTTCCGCTAGCCCCGGTCGTTTCGCGTCGCCTCTCCCCGCCTTCTTCTCCCCTCCGTCCATGCCCACCCCCGACCCCGCCACCCTGCGCACGCTCCCCCTGGCCGACCTCGTCGCGGCCGCGCGCGCCGTCAACGTCGAGAACGCCACCAGCCTGCGGCGCCAGGAGGTGATCGCGGCGATCCTGCGCTCCGGCAACACCGCGTCGACCAGCGACGGCGAGGGCATCCTCGAGATCCTCGCCGACGGCTTCGGCTTCCTGCGCGCGGCCGAGTACGGCTACTCGCCCGGCGCCGACGACATCTACGTGTCGCCATCGCAGATTCGCCGATTCAACCTTCGCACGGGCGACCTCGTCCGCGGGCAGGTGCGCGCCCCCCGGGAGAACGAGCGCTACTTCGCGGTGATCAAGGTCGAGGCGATCAACGGCGCCGACCCCGAGCACGCGCGCGAAAAGGTGTTCTTCGACAACCTCACCGCGGTGCACCCCCGCCGTCGCCTGCTGCTCGGCGCCGGGAGCGACGGCAACGACCCGGTGCGCACCGTCGACCAGCACGTCCCGCTGGGGCTCGGCCAGCGCTCCTTCGTGCACGCTCGTGATCGGGCTGGCGTCGCGACACTACTCCACGCTGTCGCGGCCGGCATCCACCGCAACCATGCCAACGTCAACCTGTTCACGCTGATGGTCGCCGAGCGGCCGGAGGATGTCACCGAGGCACAGCGCACCCTCCCCGGCGAGGTGGCCGCCACCACCTTCGACGAGGCCGAGGCTCGGCACCTCCAGGTGGCCGAGATGGTGGTGGAGCGAGCCAAGCGCTGCGCCGAGGCGCGTCGCGACGCGGTGGTCCTCTTCGACTCGGTGAACCGGCTGGTGCGCGCGGCGGCGGGGGCGGTCCCGGCGAGCGGGCGCCTGGTGTCCGGGGTCGACGCGGCGATCATCCACCGCGTGCGACGCCTCCTGGCGGCGGGCCGCTCGCTGGAAGAGGGCGGCAGCGTCACCCTCCTGGCGGTGATCGACCACGACGACCCGGTGTCGGCCGAGTTTGCCGGCATCGAGAATCACCGTCTCGTGCTCGACGAGAAGGGGGAGCTCGACCCGGCGCGATCGCGTTCCGAGCGGCGAGAGCTCTTGGAAGGGGCGCGCAGCAGCGACCCTTGACAGGCGCCCGCCGGCGGGTGAAACGGCGCCTCTTCCGTCCCGAGAGCGCCATGAAGCCCGAAATCCACCCCACCCTCAACAACGTCGTCTTCGTCGACAGCGGCGCCGGCGTCGAGTTCACCACTCGCTCGACCCTCAGCAGCAAGCAGACGAAGATGATCGACGGCGTAGAGCACTACGTGGTGTTCGTCGACATCAGCTCCGCCTCGCACCCCTTCTACACCGGCAAGCAGCGCGCGCTGACGGTGGCCGGGCGCGTCGAGCGCTTCAACAAGAAGTACAACATCAGCCAGTAGTCGCGACACCTGCCGCCCTGGCCACGCGAGGTCCAGGGGCTGGCCGGTGCCGGGCCACTGCAAGGGTCCAGCGTGTTTCGTCTCGAGGAGTTCGAGGCTCGCCTGGGCGAGCTCGACCGTCAACTGATGGACCCGTCGCTGGCGGGGCAGAGGGATCGTTTCCGCGAGGTGAGCCGAGAGCACGCGCAGGTGTCGCGCATGGTCGAGCTCGCGCGCGACGTGTCGCGACTCGAAGGTGAGCGCGACGCGCTGAAGGACATGCTCGCCGACCCCGAGCTCCGCGAGATGGCGGAGCTGGAAAAAGCGACGCTCGACGAGAAGATCCCCGCGTTGGAGCACGAGCTGCGGCTGATGATGTTGCCGCGCGACCCCTACGAGGGCCGACCGCTGTTGCTCGAGATCCGCGCCGGCACCGGCGGCGACGAGGCCGGGCTGTTCGCGGCCGATCTCTTCCGCATGTTCGCCCGCTACGCCGACAAGCAGGGCTGGCGGATGGAGATCCTCTCCTCCTCGGAGAGCTACGTGGGCACCGCCCAGGGCTACAAGGAGATCGTCGCCCAGCTCAACGGGGAAAACGCCTACCGGATGCTGAAATACGAGGCCGGCGTACACCGCGTGCAGCGGGTGCCGCTCACCGAGGCCCAGGGCCGCATCCACACCAGCACCGCCACCGTCGCGATCCTGCCCGAGCCGGAAGAGGTGGAGATTCACATCAACGAGAAGGATCTCCGCATCGACGTGTTCCGCGCCGGCGGGCCCGGCGGCCAGTCGGTCAACACCACCGACTCCGCCGTGCGCATCACCCACTTGCCCTCGGGGCTGGTGGTGCAGTGCCAGGACGAGAAGTCGCAGACGAAGAACAAGTCCAAGGCGATGAAGGTGCTCGCCGCGCGGCTCCTGGAGAAGGAGCGCAACGAGCGCGACGCCGCCGAGGCGGCCGATCGCAAGGCACAGGTGGGCTCGGGCGAGCGGGCGGAGAAGATCCGCACCTACAACTTCCCGCAGAACCGGGTGACGGATCACCGCGTGGTCGACGCGCAGGGCAGCACCTTTACCCTCTACAAGCTCGACGCCATCATCGCGGGCGACCTCGACGAGCTGCTCGGCGGGGTGATCGGCTACTTCCAGGCCGAGGCGCTGCGGCAGGCCGAGGGGCGGTGAAACCCCTCGTCGAGGTGCTCACCGCCACGACGGAGTTCTTCAAGGCGCGCGGCATCCCCTCCCCCCGCATGGAGGCGGAGCTGGTGCTGGCCCACGCCCTCGGCATCGACCGGGTGAAGGTGTACTTGCTCTTCGACCGGCCGATGGGCGAGGCGGAGCTACTGCCCATCCGCGAGCTGGTGCGCCGCCGGGGACAGCGCGAGCCTCTCGCCGCCGTGCTCGGCAGGAAGGAGTTCTACGGCCGCGAGTTCGTCGTCACACCGGGCGTGCTCGTCCCGCGCCCCGACACGGAAACGCTGATCGAGGCGCTACTGCCTCGCTTGCAGGGCGACTCGGTCTACGTGGCCGACGTGGGCTCGGGCACCGGCTGCATCGGCCTCACCCTCGCCCTCGAGAACCCGGCGGTGCGGCTCTACGCCATCGACCTCGCCGACGCGGCGCTGGCCAACACGCGCGCCAACGTCGAGAAACACGGCCTGGGGAAGCGCGTGGGCGTGCTCAAGGGCAACCTGCTGGCGGCGATCCCCGCGAGTCGCCCGGTGGACTGGGTGGTGTCGAACCCGCCCTACGTCCCGAGCGCCGACATCGAGGGACTGGAGCCCGAGGTGCGGGTTCACGAGCCCAGGCTGGCGCTCGACGGGGGGCGCGACGGGCTCGACGCCTACCGGGCGCTCGTGCCCCAGGCGGCAGCGCGGGCGCGCGTCGGGGTGGCGCTCGAAGTGGGGAAAGGCCAGGCGCCGGCGGTGTCGGAGATGCTCGCTCGCGAGGGGTTCCGAGTGGATGTGTGTCGCGACCTCGCGGGGGTTGAGCGGGTGGTGGTTGGGGTGAAGGGGTAGGTGGTAACGTAGAATCTGTCGCGACCCGTCGCGTGGGCGTCGCGATCGGCTCGTTGCACTGCGAAGGCGCGGGGCACGCTCCGGGGCCTACCTCCGCCCCCGCCGCCCGGGCCTGGCGGCCGGCTGCTTCGAGGGCTCGTAGGTGGGCGGCGGCGTGGTGGGCTCAGGGGCCGGCTGACTAGGCGCGGGCCGGGCCGGGGCCGCGGTCGGACTCGATGGTGTCGCGACAACAGCGCTGCGGTGTGCGTACAACCAATACCCGGCGCCCAGGGCGCCCAGGAGTCCGACGCAGAGCATACCAGCCACCAGGATCGCGCCGATCGACAACCCCAGCCAGCGCGCGCCGCTGCCACGTGTTCCCGGTTCGGGCTCCGGCGGGCGGCTGACACCGGCGGGACGGTTCGCCCTGGATGACACGACGGGCCTCGGCGTTTCGACCCCGGGGACGGCGATCGGCTCGGGCGGCGGGGGCAGCGGCGGTGGATTCGTCACCCGCGGCGCGTCGGGCGGCGACAGCGGCAGCGAGCCCCCCGCGACCGGCGACACCGACGAGAACGACGATTCCGATGACGATGACGATGACGATGACGATGACGATGACGAGTTCGGCGCCAGCTCCGACCCTGGGCCCGCCCCCAACGCCGGCATCGACATCGACGGCGACACCGATGGCGATGACGACAACGATGACCCTGGCGGCGCCGACGCCGGCCCCAAGCCCGACCGCGATTCCGAGGCCGACCCCGACCCCGATTCCGGGACCGATCCCTCCACCAGGGAATCCACCACGTTCGTCCTCGACGGCGCGGTGTCCTCGTCGCGATCGTCCTCCGCGCGTGCCTTTTCGAAGGCCTCGGGCACTACCCCCGGGAGCCCCTCGCCGTGTCCCCACCCGTCGCGAGTGACCTCCGGCGGCAGCGCGAAGCTCGGCGCCTCCTCCACCACCGGCAGCGGCGCCTCTTCCACCACCGGCAGCGGCGCCTCTTCCACCACCGGCACCGGCGCGTCCTCCACCACCGGCACCGGCGCCTCCGCCACCACCGGCAGCGTCACCCCCGCGAACTCCCCTCCGGCCGCCACCTCCGCCACGATCCTCGTCGCGAACACCCTGTACACCGGGAGCGCGTCGAAGGCCCCGGCGGCCACCGCCGCCGACGCATCCACCGCGCCAAACACCGGGGGCAGGTACTCCGCCAGGAGCCCCGCCGCGTTCAGGGGCAGCGCCGCCCGCTGGGCCGCCAGCGCCGTGACCGCCGACAAGAGCGCGGGCCACTGCGCGTCGGCGGCCGCGGCCTCCTCCTCCGACACCACCGCTGCGAGTTGCGCCAGCGCCGCCGCGCGCCGCTCGTCCAGTCGCGAAACGACATTGCCCTCCACCACGTCGTCGGCGAAGGGCAAGAGCACCTCCGCCATCGCGAGCCAGGCCAGGAGGGCCTGCCCCGCCGGGAGCGCCCGGAGCGCCGCAAGCCGCGTTTCCGGCG
Source organism: Deltaproteobacteria bacterium (assembly GCA_016875435.1). Lineage (GTDB taxonomy): Bacteria > Myxococcota_A > UBA796 > UBA796 > SXON01 > SXON01. Next base: position 11,389 of record VGRE01000090.1, read on the forward strand.
GCCCCGGGAAACAGAGCGCCAGCGCGAGCGAGACGCCAAGCAGCTTCTCCGCGGCGTCGCCCCATTGCCGCGCCTCCATCGCCGGGAGGCCTCCACGCTGGCCGTCCGGCCCCCTGCCCAGTGCCAGGCGCAGCGCCGTCCCCAAGCCGCTGGCGATCGACAAGACATCGTCGCCCTCGTCGAGCGCGTCGAGCACCCACAACACGCGGCGGCCCTCTCGCGATTCAGCGCGCATGGCGGCCTCGGCGTCAATGTCGGTCCGCGCGGGCAGCTCGGGCGCCCCGGGGGCCCAGGCGATCACCCGCGCGACGAGCCTGGACACAGTGTCGTCACCATCGTGACGCCGCAACCGCTCGGTGAAGTTCATCACCCCTCCTACTGCGCCGCGCTCACGCGCACGATCACCCAGCTTCCCTCCGGCCGCTCGTAGCCCTCGTCCGCGTCGGCCTCCGGCTTCCACTCGCCCACGCGGTGCTCCGGCTCGGCGTACACCACCGTGCCCACGCTCTTGGCCTTGGACAGCGCGCCATCGGTGTACACCGCGATCCACTTCACGCCCTCGCGGCGCACCGTCCCCTCCACCTCGGCGAAGGGTAGCTCGAAGAGCGAGGTGTTGGATGCCTTCTCCTCGGCGGTCATCGGCCGGTCGAGAGGTACCAGCGTGACGAGCCGGTCGAAGCGCGCGGCGTCCATGTCACCCAGCAGGATCTGGAGCACGCGCGACTCGTAGCCGATGGCCTCGATCAGCACGGTGCCACCGGTGCGGGCACGAAGCGACCGCAAACGTGTCGCGACACGAGCAAGGTCGTCCTCGTAGGCCACCGGCGGCCACTCGAGCAGCATCAGCTCGCCCTGGAGCACCAGGGCGAGACCGAGGTAGGCCACGGGACGCCCGAGCGCGGCGAGGCGGTCGACCAGCGCGCCCACTCCGATCGCCACCGGGATCGCCAGCGGCAGGTAGTGCCGCCACACGTTGTGCAGGCCGGCGAAGCCGAGGGTATGCGCCGTCATCTGGAGCGCCGTGGCCGCGAGGGCCGCCACGATCACCACGCCGAGCCCGCGCAGCGGACGAGCCACGAGGAGGCCGCCGAGCCCGCCCAGGCCCACGGGGAGCACCACCTCCCACAGGGCGGCGAGGCCGTTCTCGGCGCGCCCGAGCGCGGTGAGATCGGGGTTGTCCTGCACGAGGAACTCGTGCGCGAAGACCCCGAAGTTGAACGGGTTCCCCGTCCATGCGAGCTGGGCGATGCACCAGAGCACCGGGAAGGCGAGGGCCAGGAGCAGCGGACGCCACGCGGCACTGACGTCGCGACCACGATCCCGCGCGACGAGGCAGGTGACAGCTAGGAGCCCGGTCCACCCCCAGGCCTCGTAGCGGGTCATCGTGCCGAGGCCCAGGGCAATGAAGGCCGGCCGCAACGCGGCGCTGTCGTCCTCCACCCACCAGCGGCGCGCTCGGCGCAAGGCGTAGGCACCGGCGAGCAGGGTCCAGGGCTCCGCTAGCACCGCGGGTGCCAGCCACACCACGTAGGGGAGCGTCCCAAATGACAGCATTGTCGCGACACGGCCAAGGCGACCGAGCCCCATCTCGCCCGCCATGCGACCGACCTGCACCAGCGTCGCCGCCGTGACGAGGAGCCCCACCAGCCGAGGCACCAGCGCCGCGTCGGACCAGATCCGCAAGGCCACGCCGAGCACCCAGAACTGCAGGGGGGGCCAGACCTCGGAGGGCGCCAGCGCCCCGTGGCTCGACTCGTGCGCGTGAATGAGGCGCCACACGTCATCGAAGGACAGCAGGTAGCCCGCCGGGGCCTTGCTGCCCGACCACCACAGCACCACCACCCACCAGCACGCGGCGAAGCGCAGGTCGAAATCGCGGAGGGCGGACAGCAGCGCCGATCGGAGGCCGTTCACGCGCGAATCATACGCGCACGGCACCCCGGCACGGCGCGCCGCGCCCCTGGTCGCGAGGGGGCGACATTGCCGCGACCGGGGCGAGATCGCGGCTTCTGCCCTGGCGCTCCTCGACCGGGACCTCGCCGTTGTCGCCTCCGTCCCGCGGACCAGGTGGGGCGCGAACCCCCTCGCGCGCCGGGTAGGCACGGACCACCACGTCGGCCAGTCATCCATGCCGCCGTGTAGGCCAGCGAGGCCACTTCCCCCGTTCCTTGATAGACGCCGGCCCTTCCCACGGGCCCCCATGCGCGTGCTGCTCGCCTTCTCCGGTGGTCTCGATACTTCCTACCTTCTCCGTCGGCTGGTCAAGGAAGGCCACGACGTGGTGTCGGTCACGGTGGATACCGGCGGCCTCGACGACGCCGAGCGCAAGCGCCTCGAGACACGAGCGAGCGAGCTCGGGGCCCAGCACTTCCGCCTCGTCGATGCCCGCGAGCGCGTGTACCGCCAGCACATCGCGTGGCTGGTGAAGGCCAACGTGCGCCGCGGCGGCGTGTACCCGCTGTGCGTGGGCGCCGAGCGCGTGGTGCAGGCGCAGGTGGTGGCCGAGCTGGCGCGCGAGGTGGGCGCCGAGGCGGTGTGCCACGGCAGCACCGGCGCCGGCAACGACCAGATCCGCTTCGACGTGGCGATCCGCACCCTCCTCCCCGGCGCGCGCATCCTCACCCCCATCCGCGACGAGCGCATCAGCCGGGAAACCAGCGCCGCCTACCTCGCGAGCGAGGGCTTCCCCATCAGCGCCGAGCGACGCGACTACTCGATAAACAAGGGCCTCTGGGGCGTGACCATCGGCGGCCGGGAAACGCACGATCCCTGGCAATACCTGCCCGACCACGCCTGGCCCACCACCTGCAAGCCGAGCCTCGCGCCGCCAGGCGGAGAAGACATCATCCTCCGCTTCGATCGCGGCGAGATCGATGGCGGCCTCGCCGCCGTGGAGATGCTCAACACCCTTGGCGCCGCGCACGGCGTGGGCCGCGGCTTCCACCTCGGCGACACCATCATCGGCATCAAGGGACGGATCGCCTTCGAGGCTCCCGCCGCCGCCATCCTCATCGACGCGCATCGCGAGTTGGAGAAGCTCGTGCTCACTCGCCTGCAACTGGTGCACAAGGAGCAACTCGGCATGATGTACGGGGCCTACCTGCACGAGGGGCTGTACTTCGACCCGGTGATGCGCGACCTCGAGGCCTTCCTCGACAGCACCCAGGGCGTCGTCACCGGCGAGGTGCGCGTACACCTCGAGCAGGGACGCGTGGAGGTCCACGGCGTGCGATCGGCTCACTCGCTGGTCGACGCGAAGGTGGGTCGCTACGGGGAGGAGAACACGCTCTGGTCCAACGCCGACGCGCGCGGCTTCTGCGCGGTGTATGGGCTCCAGGGCGTGCTGGCAGCGCGGGCCCGCGCGTGAAGGTCCACCTCAACAAGATCGCCAGCGCCACGCGCAACTGCAAGCTCGCCCGCGAGGTGACGCTCTCGTCGCAAGTGGTGGCGCAGGAGGGCTCGGTGCTCGCGGTGCGCGCCCTCGATCGCAAGGCGGTCTACAACGAGATCGAGGACGTCCACGGCCGCATGGCCACCGTCAACGAGGGCGACATCATCGCCGGCGTGCTCGGCGAGCGTCGCGCGCTCCACGGCTACACCGGGATCGTCCCCGAGAAGGTGGCGGTGGGCGACATCATCCACCTGCTCAACCTCGGCGGCGTGCTCGGCCAGTGCACGAGCTTCAACCCCGACGTGGGCCCGGCCTGCCGCGTCGAAGTGCTGGGACAAGTCCTCACGTTCCCGCACCTCGGCGAGCGCCGCGGCGTGCCGGCGAGCATCCGCACCAACGCGCTGCCCACCGCCGACCGGGTCGACGAGTCCGTCCCCATCGTGGCGGTGTCGGGCACCTGCATGAACGCGGGAAAGACCTACGCCGCCTGCGAGATCATCCGGGGCCTCACCCGGCGGGGCTTCAACGTGGCCGCCGCCAAGCTCACCGGCGTGTCGCTACGTCGCGACACGCTCAAGATGGAAGACGTGGGCGCGGTGCGCGCCCTGTCGTTCAACGACGCCGGCATCGTCTCGACCAAGCCGGAGACGTCGCTCCCGGTTGCCCGCGGCCTCGTCAAGGCGCTCAACGAGCCGGTGCTCGGCACGCGCATCGACGTGATCGTGGTGGAGCTCGGCGACGGCATCATGGGCGAGTACGGCGTGCAGCAGATCCTCCGCGCGAACGATCTCATGGCGCTCACGACGGTCCACGTGATGTGCGCGAACGACCCGGTGGGCGCCTGGGGCGCGGCCTGGCACTTCACCGAGGACCTGGGCCTGAAGATCGCCGTCATCTCCGGGCCGGCCACCGACAACGCCGTGGGACGAGCCTTCGTGGAAGAAAAACTCAAGCACCGCGCCATCAACGCCCGCACCCAGGGCGATGGACTGGCCGAGCACGTGGCAAAGCTTCTCCGCCCGGGACAGCCCGGTGCGTGAGCAGCTGCGCGCCGTCGTCGTCGGCGCCACCGGCTACACCGGCGCGGAAACCCTGCGCTGGCTGGTGACGCACCCCGGCGTGCGCGTGGTGGGTGCCAC
>VGRE01000091.1 GCA_016875435.1 Deltaproteobacteria bacterium
ACGCCGTCGCGGGCCACGACCAGGTCGATCTCCCCTCCCCCGCTGCGCCAGTTCCGGGCGCACTCGATCCAGCCCGCGTCCTGCAGCGCGCGGGCGACGTGGTCTTCAGCCTCACTCCCGGTCAACTCGGCGGCCCTTTCAAAGCCGAGCGGGCGCCTAGTTCAGCGCCTGCTCCTTGAGGCGTGCCGACTTGCCGGAGCGCTCGCGCAGGTAGAAGAGCTTGGCGCGGCGCACGTCGTGGCGCACCTTGATCTCGATGCGCTCGATGGTGGGCGCGAACACGGGGAAGATGCGTTCAACGCCCACGCCGAAGCTGGTCTTGCGCACGGTGAAGGTGGTGCGGGGACCGCCCTGGCGGATGGCGATGACCGTGCCCTCGAAGACCTGCACGCGACTCTTCTCGCCGTCGGTGATCTTCACGTGCACGCGCACCTCGTCGCCCACCTTGGCGTCGAACTTCTTGTCGGAGAGGGCCTCGCGCTCGAGAGTAGCAAGGGTGTTCATGGGGGTATCCGGAAAGCAGCGCCGTCTATGCGATCATGCCGGTGGCGTCAAGAGTTGGCGGCCCGCCGCGGCGGAGGCTCCCCTTCCCTCGCGAGCACCACCGGTCGCTGGCCGGGCGCCACGACGCCCACCACCTCGCGGCCGTCCATCAGCACAGTCGCGCCGTTGCCGGTGAGCGGCGGCACGGTGCCAGCGGTCAGGAGGCGACGCAACTCGAACGGTGACAGCGCCAGCTTCTGCAGGTGCCCCAGCGCCGTGGCGGCCGGGATCATCCACGGTTGCAGACCAGACACCACCTCGGCGCGCTCTCGCCAGGCCACCCGGTCGTCCCCCCGCTGCGGCCGTAGCACGCGCACCCAATCGGGCAGGCCCGCGACAATCGAGCTCAGCCGCGACATCGACACGGCGGAGTCGAGGGTGAAGGGACCGCTGGCCTCCCGTCGCAAGTCGCCGAGGTGCGCCACCGTCCCGAGGGCAACGCCAATCTCCTCGGCGATCACGCGGGCGTAGGTGCCCCGGCTACAGCGAATCCGCACGCGAATTGTCGCCGCCTCGAGGCCAAGCAGCTCCATCGCGTGGATGCTGATGCGCCGGGACTTCGCCTCGACCTCTTGCCCGGCGCGGGCGTAGTCGTAGAGCGGGCGCCCCGCGATCTTCACCGCCGAGTAGCGCGGGGGCGTCTGCTCGCGCTCGCCCAGCATGGCCGCGAGCACGCCTTCCACCCGCTCCCGCTTGAGAGCGGGGACCGCGGCCTCGGCCACCACGGTGCCCGTGGGATCGCCGGTGTCGGTCTGGTTGCCGAGCGTCACCGTGGCGTCGTACACCTTCTCGCGCTCGTCGAGGAAGGCGATGAGCCGGGTGGCGCCGCCGAGGGCCAGGGGGAGCACGCCGGTGGCGAAGGGGTCGAGCGTGCCGGTGTGACCGACCTTCTTCAGGCCGGTGACGTTGCGGACGATCGCCACGACGTCGTGCGAGGTGACGCCGGGAGGCTTGTCGACGACGAGGAAGCCGTCGCTGATCATTCCTGGGGCAGCCGCTCGCGCGCGAGCCGCGCGAAGATCTCGTCCATGTGGGCGGCGTACTCGACGTTCGCGTCGAGCTCGAAGCGCAGCTCCGGGGAGTGCCGGATGCCGAGGGCCCGGCCCACGGGGCCGCGGATCTGCGGGGCAATCGCCTTGAGACCCTCCGCGATCTGCGCGCGATCGCCGATGCCGCCGAAGGGCAACCACTTGATGCGGGCGACGGAGAGGTCGTCGTTGATGGCCACGGAGACGATGCTGATCATCCCTACCCGGGGGTCGGACACCCCGCGCTGGAGCAAGGCGGTGACCTCCTCCTGGACGCGGACGGCAATGCGGTCGGCACGGCGAGCAGACATCGGCCGGGCGCTATCCGCGCCGCTGGCTTCCCTGCAACTCCGCGAGCTGCTGCTCGAGCTCGGCGATGCGTTGCCGCTGCTCCTCCAGTCGACGGCGGAGGTGACGCACCAGCGGCATGGCCTGGCCCCGCACCTCGCCGGCGTCGAACTCGGCGCTGCCCACGGGCTCGGGCACGAGCCGGCGGGGTCGCGTGGATCGCCCCGAGGGCGCGGGCGGGGCGCCAGGCTGGTCGAAGACGCCGTTACCCGGCGGTGGCGCCACGTGTTCGATGGGGGGCGGCTCCTCGCGCGCGAAGCTCATGTCGACGGAGGTGACTGCGTCGCCCACGTCCCGGTGGACGCTCAGGTGCTCCGTGGACTGACGATGTGACGGCAGGTCGACGGAGAAGGCTGCCTCCTCGTCCTCGTCGGCAAAGCCGGCGAGGGCGGTGGGGCTCGCGGCCGGCGGCGGTGGGGGCGCGGCCATCGTCTCGGTGACCAGGCGCTCGGCGCCATCGCCGAGGGGGAGGGCCTCGGCGTCCTCGGTACCGTCGGCCTCGCCGAGGGAGAGCGTCTCGGCGTCCTCGCTGCCGTCGGCCTCGCCGAGGGCGAGCGCGTCGCTCTCCTCGGCAGCAGGCGCGGCAGCGGCCGGGGCGGGCGCCGGTGACGCCGGTCGGCCGAGTGCGGCCGCTGGCCCCGGGAAGCTGAGCAGCAGCATGGCCTCGGGCGCGACGAGCGCGGCCGGGTCGGCGCCCTCGTCGACCAGCGTCTTGCTGTTGACGAAGGCGTCGTCGCTCCCCGGCGGCGGCTTCCGGGGCGCCGGCACGGGGCCGGTGATCGAGTCGAGCGCGCCGTCGGCGTCCTTGTCCTCGTCGGCGCGGAACGTGAGGCTGTCGAGCTCCTGGCGCAGGTCGGCAAGAGAGGGGCGTCGGGGCTCGGCTCTGGGCGCCGGCGCCGGCGCCGGCGCGGCCGCCGGCAGCACGGCGAGCATGAGGTAGCGGAGGCCGTCGTCGCTCACAACCTCCAGCTCGTGCCACCGGTCGGCCTCCACGCGCTCGAGCGTGCTCTCGTCCAGGCGCGAGAGATGGTGGCCCTGGCGGGCGCGGCCACCGTCCCACACCAGGATGAAGCGCGCGGTACGGAGTTGCTGCGTCGACAGCCGCTCCTCCATGCCCGTCTGCCGCGCCGGGGGATCAATCAGCACGCCGGGCCGCGTCACCCGCAGGATGCCCTTGCCATTGTCCACCTCGAAGCGCACCGTGAAGGGGCTCTCGCCCACGCCGAGCCGTCGCAACCATAAGCGGCACTTGGGGGCCGGGGCCTGGGATTCAGCGGGCGGCATCGGCGGGGTGCAAGTGTATCGCGCATCGCCGCGCCGGTGTGACCCCGGTCGAAGGGGCGTTGCCGCGGGGGCACTCCGTCACTACGATGGCGCGCAACACGGGAGTCAGTCCATGGGGGTCGCGCGCAACCTGATCAAGGGCCTGAAGGACAAGTTCCTCGACCGCTGGGGCGAGAAGATCGTCACCAATCTCGGCGACACCTCGTCCGACGCGCCCAACAAGTTCTCGGAGCCCAAGCGCAATCTCTACGAGGAGATGGAGAAGGAGGGCAAGATCGAGAAGAAGCCGGGCGGCGACCGCTAGTCCCTTCTCGGGCGTTGCGGCTGCCGCGGGGGCAGGTTCTCCCGGGACGGGCTGGCCACGGAGCCGTAGTGGCATTTTTTCGAGCCAGAGGCCCACTTCGAAACTCCACTACGCAGGAGTGCTGGTCATCGTCCCCTCCAGCGCAGGACGCGCGATACCGTCTCTCAGACTGTTACCATCTGGGGCAGGAGCAGGAAAAGCATGGCATTCAGCCGCCCGGACTACGGCCGGGACCTCGCTGCCTTCGAGCCCGGGTCGCCCGAGCTGGACGACGCCTGCGCCTGGCTCGCCGACGCGGCCGACCGCGCCCCGGAGAGCCTGCCGATGCTGCCGCAGGGCGCGCGGGACGCGCTGCGGCTCTCGTTCGACCCGGCGGCCAGCTTCGACCAGGTCGCAGATGCGATCCAGAGCGACCCGGCGCTCGCGGCGGTCACGCTGAAGAAAGCGAACAACTTCGTGTTCTCTCGCCGATGCAGGTCGCTGGCGGACTCCCTCGCCCACCTCGGCATGCAGGGCGTGCGCGAGGTGGTGCTCACCGCGGGCACCATGCGCATCCTGCGTGCGCCCCGCGATCCCGAGATCGGGCAGTGGTTGCGCAGGCGAGCGGAGGCGGCGGCCCACGCGGCCGCGGTCATCGAGCTCGTATGCGGTTCTGAGCGGGGGGAGGCCTACACGGTGGGGCTGCTCCACGACATCGGCTGGATGTATGCCTACGGCATCATCGCCAAGCACCGGAAAAGCGCTCGCCCTGCCCTGTTCTCAGACAGCCGCAAGACCCGAGTGGTGGTGCGTCGCTGCCACACGGAGCTCGGCGCGCGGGTCGTCACCCAGTGGGGACTCCCTGCGCCCGTCGCCGACGCCGTCGCCGCTCACCACGCTAGCGACGGCAGCGCGGGGGGCATCGCCGCGGCCACCGTCCGCGCCGCGCTGGAGACGCTCGACAGCCTCCGCGTGTACCCGGAGGGCGAGGGTTTCGAGGTGACGGCCCTCGCGCAACTCGGCCTGTCCGGCGACGCGATCGCCGCCGTGCCCGCTGCCGTGTTCGGCACGCTCAAGCGCCAGCGTCTGGTGCAGGACCGCCGCGCCAAGAGGCTACGCTCGGGGGGCGCCGACCGGGAGCGGCGGCACATCAAGGGCCTGGAGCCCGTCGAGTAGCGCACGGGGGAGCGCGCCGCCGTCCTCTCCGCGCCACTCAGCGCAGCGACGCGCAGTAGGTCGACGTGTTCTCGAAGTAGCCGTGCATCGCGTCGAGAATGGTGCTGGTGATGAGCGGGTCGTCCTGGTCAGAGTCCTGGGTGACGCCAAACTGACGCCACATGCCGTACACGTGAACCACCCCGTCGCTCGACGGGTAGAACACCTCGATCTGGTAGTCCTGCTCGAAGTGCATCTCCTCCTGTTCGCACTCGGCGGGGTTCGGCGCCCAGGTGCGCGTGGCGTAGGCGGGGGTGTCCCACTCGCCCTCGATTCTCTGCACGCCTCCGTGGATCGAGGTGGTGTAGCCGCCAAAAAGCGGGATGACCACGCTGTACGTGGTGTCCCAGTACAACACCGGCGATTCACCGGAGAAGTAGGCCTCGTCGTCGGTGGTGTAGGTGCGCTCGTAGGCGGTGTAGTTGTCGGGGTAGACCTCCTCCTGGTGGAGGTTGGTCAGCGCCTTCTCGAGCTCGCCGTCGGAGCAGTCGAGCACGTCGACGACGTAGAAGCCGGTGGCCTTCTCGGGATCGGCCCCCCACTGCACGTCGACGAGATCGACCTCCTCGGGCGCGAGGTCTGAGAACGTGCCCTGGAGCGGGAACTCGTCGTGATCGAAAGTGCTGGCCACGGCGGCGGTGGCCTCGGCCATAGCAGTGTAGTTCTCGGCGGCGTAATGCAGCCACGCGAGGTGCATGAACTCATCGAGGGTGGGCGGGGCAGGCGTGTCCTCCACGCAGGCCAGGAGCAAGGTGAGCATCGGTGGGGACGTTAGCATCGGCCGCATGTTGATGCTCGCTGCCGTGGCGCTCGCGGGGACTGTTCGTCCCGACGCTTCTCCGTCCACCACCCCGGTCGCGACCGATGCCTCGCTCGCTGGCGTGGACTGGAGCGCGGTCGGGGGCGAGACAGTCGAGTTCCTGTCGCGACTACTCCAGGCCAGGTCGATCAATCCGCCCGGCGACGAGGCCCTGGCCATCGACGTGGTGGTCGAGAAGTTGCGCGCCGAGGGCATCGACAGCGAGGTGATCGAGTTCGCCCCGGGGCGCGGGTCGCTGGTGGCCCGCCTGGCGGGCAACGGGCAGGACAAGCCGCTGTGCCTGCTCAGCCACGTGGACGTGGTGCCCGCCGAGGCCGAGCGCTGGAGCGTCGACCCCTACTCGGGCCTGGTGAGAGACGGCTTCGTGTGGGGACGCGGCGCGCTCGACATGAAGGGCATGACCGCGGTGGAGGTGATGACGCTGGTCACGCTCAAGCGCCTGGCTGTACCGCTACGTCGCGACGTCGTATTGCTCGCGGTCGCCGACGAGGAGGTGGACGGCCAGGGCATCGACGCCGTGATCGCCCAGTGGGACAAGATCGGCTGCTCCCACGTTGTGAACGAGGGTGGGCTGGGACTGAGCGACTTGATCTTCGACGGCCAGACCTTCCACGCCATCTCCGTGGCCGAGAAGGGCGCGGTGTGGCTGAAGATGATCGCCAGCGGGGCGCCGGGGCACGGGAGCACGCCCGTCCCGGGTCGAGCCCCCGAGCACCTTGCCCGCGCCTTGCAGCGACTCGCCGCGCGCGAGGACGTGGTGGTGTGGAGCGACGCGCACCTCGAGACCTTCCGCCGCGCCGGCCGCGCCGGAGGTGGCCTCAAGGGACTGATCCTCTCCTCCCCTGCCCTCACCAAGTTGCTGGCCAGGAACTCGCTCCTGTCGATGCCGCCGATGCGGGCCACGCTCACCAACACCGTCAATGTCACCGGGTTCTTCGGTGGAGAGCAGCCCAACGTGGTGCCGAGCGAGGTGGGCGCGGTGCTGGACTGCCGGATCCTTCCCGGCTTCATGCCGGAGGACATCGTGCGCGAGCTCATCGCGCTGGTCGACGACCCGGCGGTGCGCTTCGAGGTGATCAGCGCCTCGACCGGCAACGAGAGCCCCTGGGACGACCCCTTCTTCAACGCGCTGGCGGCGCGCGCTGTGGAGGGCCAGGAGGGGGCGGTGGCCGGGCCGGTGCGAAGCCCCGGCTACACCGACAGCAAGGCCCTCCGTCCGCTCGGCGCGCGCGCCTACGGCTACGTGCCCTTCGTCATCGACGGCGAGTTGCTCGGCACGATGCACGGCGACGACGAGCGCGTGCCCGTGGCCGAGGTACAGGCGGGCCTGCGGCGCCTCGCGGCGGCGGTGCTCGACGTGAGCCTGGCTCGTCCCGACGGGCCGATGGGGTCGCCGAGGGGGGAGGCGCCTCGATAGCCCCGAGGCGGTAGGCTGTTGGGGTTAGGCTGTAGGAACGAGCGTTATTGCTGAGGGGGGGGGCGTCATGCAGCCCCCCGCTCGGGGCGCGTCCTGAGGTGGAGGTGAGGTTCACCTCCTCGAAACATCGACCTGCAACCTATCGCCTAGGGCCTACAGCCTACGACACCTCTCCCCCGGGCGCCGCGTACACCCCGATGATCACTCGCGCCGGCCGGATGAGCTTGCTACCGGCGCGGTAGCCCTTGGAGAACACGTTGAGGACGATGTTGTCCTGCGCGGCGTCGGCCACGGGCATCGAGTGGATGGCCTCGTGGACGTTGGCGTCGAATCGCTCGCCCGCCTGGCCCACTTCCACCAGCCCCAGCCCGCGCAGCGCCTGCATGAACTGCTCGTAGACCATGTGCAGGCCCTCCGCCGCCTCGGGGGCGGCGTCTTTCACCGGCGCGATGCTGCGCTGCAGGTTTTCCACCGGCTCGAAGACCGCGGCGACCACCTCGGCCCGGCGGATCTCCTCGCGCAGGGCGGCGTTGCGCTCGAGCCGCTGCTTCGTGGACTCGATCTCGTCTTTCGCCTGCTTGTAGGCACTGCTCACCTGCCGGAGCCGGGCTTCCATGTCGGCGAGCTGGCCGCGGAGATCTTCCTGGGCGATGGGCTCGCAGAGGGCCACGTCGCCGGTGGCCTCGTCGTCGCCGTCGTTTCTCGTCACGCCCTGTCCGTCGCGGCTCATGAAGATCGCCTCTCGCGCGGCCGGGAGGATAAGCGCCGGGTCGCCTGTGTCAAGCCGAGGATTGGAGTGGAACGCCAGAACCGACTGTTGACGATTCTTGCCGTTATTTTGCTCGTTCTCGTGGCGGTGCTCGTGCTGTCGCCGCCAGAGGCCGGCGACGAGGCCACCGTGGACGACGACGCCCCGCCGCAGTCGAAGCTCTTCGACTACAAGCGCGACGACATCAGCGTGCTCGCGCTCGACGGCCCGCACGGGGAGATCCGCTTCGAAAAGGGCATGGAGGGCTGGCGCATGACGAGGCCGCGCGAGGCCGCCGTCGACGACACCAAGCTCACCTCGATCATCGACCGGTTCGAGACGCTCAAGATCGAGGATCGCACTCTGGAGGGCAAGGCCGAGGACTACGGTCTCGATGCCGAGCACCGGGTCGACCTGCGCATGGAGAAGCCCGACGGCGCGGTGTTCTCCGTGATCGTCGGCAAGGACACGACCGTCGGCTACCGCACCTACGCGGCGAGGGCGGATGGCGCGCCGGCCCAGCTCCTGTCGAGCAAGGTGGCCGACCTCGTGCAGAAGGCCCCCGACGACTTCCGCAGCAAGCGGCTGCTCGACTTCTCGCCCACCAGCGTCCGCCGCATTCGCATCGTCGATGGCAGCGCTGAACTGGTGCTCCGGAAGAGCGACCACGGCTGGTGGATCGGCGACAACGGTCCGCGCGCTGACGGCGACAAGGTGGGGGACTGGATCGCGGCGCTCTCCGGCGCCCAGGCCGAGCGGTTCCTCGACGGCCAGTCGCCGGGCGAGCTGGGGCTCGACCATCCGCCCGCGCTGCTCGCCGTCGAGGACGACGGGGGCACCCACACGCTGAAGCTGGGCGCCCGGGACCACGACGGCGCCAACGCCATCGCGGGCGACGTTCCTGTGCGCGTAGCGACGGAGGACCTCGAGAAGCTGCTGGTGACGACCGGCTACCTCTCCCCGCTGGCACTCGAGGTGAAGGCCTGGATGGCCCAGTCGCTGGAAGTGCAGCTCGGCGACAGGAGTCTCGTGGCCAGTCGCAAGGAGGGCGAGTGGGTCGACGCCACCGGCGCGCCGGTCGGCAAAGTCGACGAACTCCTCGACGCCATCGCCAAGGCCGGCGCCGATCGCAGCGGAACGCCCGCGTTCTCTGGCAACTGGGGACGGATCGCGGTGGGGCTGGGCGGCGACAAGGGCGAGGTCGTCAGCATCGGCGACTCCCTCCCCGGCGGCGGCCGCGTGGCCCGCGACGAGGCGGGGGGCCCGCCCTTCCGCATTGACGACGCCACGCTCGCAGCGCTCGCGTCAAGTTTCTAGTCGGCCTTGGTGACAGGACTTTCCCACGCATCGTAAGTAACGATGTGCCGGGCGGAGGGGGGAACCCGCCACGCGGGTTTCCCCCTCCATCATCACTGTCGCGGCGGCGCGTCGGTGTCGCGAGGCAAGATCTCCGGCGACACCAGCCTCACGTCGCGGAAGCGACCGTCGCGCAGCGCGTCGGCCAGGGCGCGACGGCCGCCCCGCTCGACCCAGGCGCCCAGCCCGAGCGCGAGGGGCGCGAGCAGCAAGGCGCCCGGCTGGAACCAGGCCAGCACCGCACCCAGCACCGCGCTGCCCATGACGCAGCCGCGGAGGAACCAGAACCAGCGCGCCATCGCGACCATGCGCTTGCTCGCTCGGACCGCGAACCACTCGGTGTCGGTGGCCTCGCTCCGCGCCTCCCGCGCCAGCGCCACCCCTTCCCGAAGGCTACCGCGTGCCAGCGCCAGCGCGCCGCGGAGCACGGCCAGCGACGCGCTCCTCGTGTTCGGTCGCGACAGGACGGTTTCGAGCTCCGCGCCGCGGTCCTGCGCCAGCAGCGAAACCGCCAGGAGGTAGGTGGAAAGCGCATCGCCGGGGTGCTGGAGCGCCGCGTACCGGGCCGCGAACTCGGCGCGCTGCGGCTCGCCGGCGAGGAGGCCGGCCACCGCCACGGCGTTACCCACGCCGCTCCGCTCGGGCGCGCGCTCGAACTCCGCTTCGAAGAGGCCCAGCGCGGCCACCGCCCGGCCCTCCACCAGGGCGGCGAGGCCGGCGCGCAGGCCATCCTCGTCGTCGACCTCGGGCGCCTCGCCGACCTCCTGTCCGACGATCCCGCTTGGGCCCGACCAGGGCTCCGTGCCCGCCAGCACCAGCGCCAGGTCGGGGGACAGGTGCGCCAGGTAGAGTCGCTCGGCGCCCGGCTCGTGGGCGGCGGCGCGCAGGCGGGCGAACTCGCGCTCCAGGGCGGCCCTCGGCCCGGGACCGTCGCGCCCGTCGAGACGGTAGGCGTAGAGCATGCAGCCCCGCGGGGCAACGCCGCCCCGCACCCAGAAGCTCTCCCCGGCGGCCCGGTCGACGAAGGCGAGGTCGATGGCCCCGCCGCCATGGCCCGCGGATGCCAGCGTGCGGCGTAGGAACGCGGCGATGTCGGCGGCCATCGGGCTCTGCAGCAGCGCGCTCCGCGAGTTGTCGGCCAGTTCGCCGAGCCCGGAACGCTCCAGGTAGCTCCTTCGAAGCTGCTCGATCCGCCGGCCGCAGTGGGCGATCTCGGCGTCGACCGTCTCGGGGTCCTCGTAGCGCGAGGCTGCGGTCGCGATGCGGCGATGGTAGAGCCGGACGGCCTCGTCGAAGGGGTAGCGCCGCACGAGGTTGTCGCGACCGACAATCTCCACGGGGAACTCGACGGTCTGCGAGTAGTCCTTCTTCTGGTATCGGCGCAGGCGTGGCGACCGGTCCAAAGTTACCTCAGCGGGAAAGATACCACCGGGCAGCGAGGAGTGCGCCAGCCAGCGCAATTACCGTGAGAGTACCGCGCTCGCTGCGGAACGCCTCGCGCGCGCTCCAGCTTCCCCCGCTGGGCGCCGGGCGTGGGAGCCAACGCGACACCCGTCGGCAGTAGTCCGCGTAGGGCGCGCCGAGCTGGGCCAGCAAGTTCGCCTCTTCCCAGCGAACGATGAAGGCGTAGTGCAGCACGATGGCGGGCACGAGGAGTAGCGCGGCGGGCCAGGCAAAGCCGCCGACCGCGGCCCACAGGAGCGCGTTGCCCACGTAGAGCGGGTTGCGCAGCATGGCGTAGGGACCGGTGTCGACGAGGGCGCCCACGTCGGCGCCGCGGGTGCGGCTGCGACGCCCGATGTGGCCGACTGCCCAGAGCCGCAGTCCCTCCCCCGCCACTAGACAAACGAGCGCCGGCCAGCGGAAGGCGGGCTCCGGGAGCAAGGCGGTGATCGCGAGCGGGACGGGAATCCAGCCACGGTGACGGAAGAGGACCTCGCCCATCGACACAGCCGAGCGTGCCGTCGCCGCGGCCAAGGCCTAGAGCTTGCCCTCGGCCACGCGCGAGCGGATGGCCTCGTGCACTTTGTCGTAGTCCTCGACGCCGCCCTGCCCGACCGCCGCCTGCCAGCTCGGGTCGGCCGCGATGGCGGCCCCGAAACTGTCCCGCGCTGCCACGGCGTCGCCGCAGGCCTGGCAGGCCACGGCGCGCACGAGGTGCAGCGCGGCCGTCACCTCGGGACGTGTGTCCTCGAGCGCGAGGCCCCGGTCGGCGTAGCCTGCCGCCTCCGGCCAGTCCTGCCGTCGCAAGGCAAGCTCGGCGAGTCGGAGCAGCGCGACGGGTTGGTTCGCGTCGAAGGCGAGGCTCTTCTCGTAGTGCTGCCCGGCCTTGTCTGGCATCTTCATCTGCTGGTCGAGCAGCAGGCCCTTGGCCAGGTAACTCTCGGTCACGTCGCTGGGCTCGTGGGTGTGGTAGATGATGTTGTTGTAGACATTGAGCAGGTTGCTCCAGTCTGCCTGCGACGCCATCACCAGGGCCAGGCCCCGGAGCGCTTCCACGTCGTTGTTGCGCATTTCGATGGCCTTGGAGATGCGCTTGCGGGCCCGGTCGAGGTGGCCCTGGTGGAACTCGGTGATTCCCAGCCGAGCGTAGGTGCGCGCCAGCGCCTCGGTGTTGCCCGTGCCGCCGCTGAGCTGCAGCACTTGCTTGAGCGCCTTCTCGGCCGCCACCCAGTCCTTGGCGGCCATGTGCAGCGGCGCCACCGCGTCGAGCGAGGCCAGGTGCGTGGGGTTGAGCTCGAGCGCCTTGACGTAACGCTCGATCGCCCCCGCCGGGTCGCCCGAGCGGCGCAGGGCCTCGCCGAAGCGGAAGAAGAAGGTGGCGCCCTCGATGGCCTCGTCGAGGTCGTCGTGATCGCGCGCCATCGCCGTGGGTTCCATGCGACGGAAGAGCTCCGACGCCGCAGCGAAGTCGCCGGCCTCGAAGGCGAAGTCGGCGCGGAAGCCGAGCGCGTGGGCGTGGTCGGGGACGATGGCCAGCAACTCGTCGTAGATGGTGGCGGCGCCTGGCCTGTCGTGCATCGCGTCGAGGCGGATGTGCGCGGCGCGGGCGAGCGCGTCGGCCTTCTCGGCGGGGGTGCCCGCCACCTTCGCGCGGCGCATCAGGACCTCCACGAGGCGGGCGTTGTCCGCCCGGCCCGCGAGCATGCGCTCTATTCCCGCGAAGGCGGCGGTGTCGGCGTTGGGGCCGGTGGTCGCCTTCTCGTAGAAGCCGAGCGCGTCGTCCTCGCGGCGCAGGTGCTGGGCGCAGGCGTCGCCCAGCCGGCGAAGCAGCGCCGTCCGGTCCTTGCCCTCGGTGAAGGCGAGGTAGGCGCGGCCGTGGTCGACGAAGGCCGACCAGTCGCCCACCGCCTCGGTGAGCGACGAGAGGTGGGCGAGCGCCTCCTTGTCGTTGGCGGAGAGGTCAAGGACCTTGCGCCACGCGTCTACCGCCACCCTGCGGTCGCCGAGCTTCTCCTCCCAGGCGCGCGCGATCTCCGCGAACTTGTCGATCTGGGCGCGCCCGGTGCAGAGGGCGGCCTCTTGGGCAAGCACGCCCACCACCGCTTGCCAGTCGCTCGCCGCGGCGGCGAACCGTCGCAGGCCACCGAGGGCCTCGAGATCGTCGGGCACGTGGTCGAGCGCCCTAGCCAGGGCGTTGCGGGCCCCGTCGACGTCGCCGGCGCGCTCGAGTACCTCCGCCCGGCGGCGCTGCACGCGCGCCGCGTCGGCGGGGGTGGTGGACTGCTTCGCCAGCTCTTCGAGGTATTGCCCCGCGAGCGCCTGCTCGCCGCGCGCGGCAGCGATGCGCGCGAGGGCCTCGAGCACCTCGGTGTCGCCCGGTCGCGACGCGTGCAACTCTCGGTAGGTGTTCCAGGCCTCGTCGCTCTCGGCGAGCTTCTCGGCCAGCACCCAGCGCACGCGCCCGGCAAGCTTGTCGGCGGCCTCGCCGCTGGCGGCCCCGTGGCGCTCGCGGAGCGCGGCCAGGAGCCCCTGCCAGTCGCCCAGCCCCTCGAGGCCGCGCTCTACCCGGAGCTTCCACGCCAGCGGGATGGGAGAACTCGCAGCCTGTTGCCGCCACTCGGCCACCGCCCCGGCCAGATCTCCGGCCTCTTCGAGCGCGTCGCCGAGGGCCTGCGCCTGCCCGAGCAGGCCGTAGGCCCGTCGGAGCCCGTCAGCGTCCCTGCCGCGCACCAGCGCCGCGCGCAGGCCGTCCATGGCCTGGCCGGCGTGCGGGGCGGCCTCGAAGGCCGACCACCACGCGGACAGCGCGGCGGCGTGGTCGCCAAGCGACTCGTGCAACAGCGCCGCCTCGGCGGCGTGTATCGAGCGGATGCCCGAGTTGAGCGCCGTGTTTGCCAGCGCCCCGTGGGCGAGCGCGCGGGCGGCGGGGTCGCGGGCGACCTTGAGCAAGGAGGCGGCGGCGTCGGGGCTGGTGCCGCTGTCCATGGCGCGAACGAGCAAGCGGGCGGCGCCTTCGCCGTCGCCCAGGGCGTCCTGGCGGAGCCGCGCGGCGTCGAGCGACTCGCCAGCGCCGGCCTCCTGGAGCGCCCGGAGCGCCTCCTCGGGGTAGCTCGTGGCTTCCGCGACACGCGCGAGGGCCCGCAGGGGTCGCCCGGGGACAGCTGTGGCGCCGAGAACCTCGGACAGGCCGCGCAGCAGGTCTTCCGAGGCGCTGCCGTCGCCGGCCAGGGCGTCGCTCGACAGCTCCGCGACGCGCACGAAGCAGCGCACGCGCTCGGCGTCGTCGCGGGTGGCCGCGGCGCGCTTCTGGAACAGCTCGACCAGTGACGCGGGCTCGCCGGTCGACCACGCCATGCGCTCAGAGATGGCCACGGCGCCGGGGTGGGCGGGGTCTTCTCGGAGCACCTCGCGGGCGAGCTGCCCGGGGTCGGCATCGGGGAGTCGCTGCGCCGCCTCGGCGGCCGCGTAGAGGCGCCAGTGTCGCCGCGCCACGTCTTCGCTCATCTCGGCCTGGCCGCGCTCGAGGCGGTGGTACTGCGACCAGTCGCCCTGGCGGGCCGCCAGCTCCTTGTTGAGCAGCACTGCCGGGAGGAAGCCGGGCGACACTTCGAGGCACTTCTGCAGGCACGCGATCGCGCTGGTGAGATCGTCGGTACGGTCGGCGAGCACGCGGGCAGCCCGGTAGGCGAGGCTCACCGCCTCGTTGCCGTCCCGCGTGGCGATGGCGGCGGCGCGCAGCACGCGGGCCAGCTCCGCCCAGTTGCCCTTGGCCTCCATCGCGCGGGTGTAGGCGTCGAGGCTCGGCGCGAAGTCGGGCTGCGACGACAGCGCGAGCAGGTACTGCTCGAGGCCGCGGTTCTCCTCGCCCAGGCGGAACTCGTACACCGCGCCGGCGCGGTGACGCTGCAAGGCGACAGCGGCGGGCTCCTCGGCGAGGATGGCGCGTTGCTCGTAGATAGCCGCTAGCTCGGCCCAGCCGCCGAGGCGCGTGTACACCCGCTCCAGGCCCTCGAGGGCCGGCAGGTAGCCGGGGGCAACGTCGACCACGCGTTCGTAGTGCTTGCGGGCGGCGGCCTGGTCGCCCAGGGGGCCCTCGCAGGTCTCGCCCATGCGGTAGAGCACGGTGACCATGAGGCTCGGGTCGCTCAGTTTCGACAGGCGCGTCTCGAGGAAGCTCACCAGCTCGGCCCAGGCCCCGCGCGCCTGCAGCACGCGCAGCACGCTCTCGGCGGCGGGGGCGGCGGCCGGGTCGTCGCTGGCGGCCTGGAAGCAAGCCAGTGCCTCGTCGATGCGCCCGAGTCGCGACTCGAGCACGAGGCCGCGGCGGTACTCCAGGAAGCTCCGCGCCTCGGCGGGCGCGTGGGCGATCTCCTCGGCCATCGAGACGGCGAGTTCGTCCCAGGCCTGCGACTCCTCGCACCAGGCGTGGTACTCGTGGCGCACGTCGGCCGCCGCCGGCGCGGCGCGCACCGCGGCGCGGTAGCACTCGCCCGCGCCCTTCTCGTCTAGGAGCTGCACCCGGTGCGCGCGACCGGCCCTCGCCAGCCACCACGCCGCGTCGGCGCCCCCGGCCTGCGCGGCGAGGCGCTCGCCCTCCTCGCGGTAGAGCTTCGCCAGGGGCGCCCATGCGCCCTGCGACTTGTAGCGGCGCTCCAGCGCGAGGAAGACCGCGCCGTTCTCGCTGTCGGCGGCACGTGCCTCCTCCGTCGCGACGATGGCGTCGGCCACGCGACCGAGCTTGCGCTCGAGGATCTCGGCCCGCTCGAGGTGAACCTGTGCGGCCACGCTCGCCACCTGCAGCCGCGCGAGCCCGTCGAGGGCGGCAAGCTCGATGTCGGGATCAGCCGCGGCGCGACCGAGCTCGCGCAGCACCACCAGGAGCCCTGGCTCCTCGGGGTACTTCGCCCGGTTCTTGGCCAGCTCTGCGCGGGCGAGGGTCTCCTGGCCCAGCTGGTCGCGCACCACGCGCGCGGCCTGGACCAGCGCCTCGGCGGCGGCCGGGCCCGACGTGAGCTCGGCGAGGGTCTCGAAGCCGAACCGGGCCGCGTCGCCATCTCCCACCGCGAGCGCCACCGCCACGCGGTCGCGCCACCACGACGGTTCGCGGGGGCGGGCGCCG
>VGRE01000092.1 GCA_016875435.1 Deltaproteobacteria bacterium
ACAACAAGCGCGGCGGGGGACAAGTGAAACTACAGGCCTTCAATGCTCGTAGTTACCTCGTCGGCATCGACGGCAAGGCCGGGGCGGTGGGCCCCTACACGGTCTCGGTGACCTGCGCGAAGATCCGCTCGCACGACGAGTTGAACGTCCCCCCGCGCAAGTAGTCGCTACTTCCCGCCGCTGCGGATGAGGTTGAGCGCGCTCCCCGCCACGAACCAGTTGAACTGGTCCGGAGAGATCGTGGTCCTGGTCGCGACGCGGTCGACGGTCCCGTCGCCGTGCGCCAGCACCAGCGTGGGCGCAGTCCCCGAGGGGATGCCGGCCACGCCCTCGATGTTCACCCGGTCGTCGACCCGCACCTTCTCGTAGTCGGCAGGGTCGGCGAACGTGAGGGGGAGAACGCCCTGCTTCTTCAGGTTCGTCTCGTGGATGCGGGCGAAGCTGCGCGCAATCACCGCACGGCAGCCCATGTAGCGGGGTTCCATCGCGGCGTGCTCGCGCGACGAGCCCTCGCCGTAGTTCTCGTCGCCGATCGCCACCCAGCCCTGCCCGGCCGCCTTGTACCGCTTGGCGAGGTCGGGGTAGGCCACCCCGTCTTCACCGGCGAGCACGTCGCGGGCCTTGCCCACCTCGCCCGAGAAGGCGTTGACGGCGGTGCTGAACAGGTTGCCGCTGATGTTGGTGAGGTGACCGCGGTACTTCAGCCAGGGGCCGGCGGCGCTGATGTGGTCGGTGGTGCACTTGCCCTTGGCCTTGAGCAAGACCACCAGCCCCGAGGGGTCCTTGCCGTCCCAGGCCGGGAAGGGGGCGAGGCGCTCGAGGCGGTCGGAGCCGTCCTTGATGAGCACCTCGGTGTGCTTTCCCTCGGCTGAGGGGGCGGCGAAGCCGACGAAGTCAGGGATGAACCCGTTCTTTGGCAGCTCGTCGCCGGTGGGGGCGTCGAACTTCAGCTCCACCCCATCGCGACGGACGGTGTCGCGCTCGGGGTCGAAGCCGAGCTCGCCCGAGATGGCCATCGCCACCACCATCTCGGGCCCGGAGATGAAGGCGAGAGTCTCCAGGTTGCTGTCGTTGCGCGCGGGGAAGTTGCGATTGAACGAGGTGACGATCGCGTTCTTCTCGCCCTTCTGGATGTCGTCGCGCTTCCACTGGCCGATGCAGGGGCCGCAGGCGTTGGCAAGAACGATGCCGCCGATGGCCTCGAGGTCGGCCATCTGGCCGTCACGCTTGATGGTGGCGAAGATCTGGTCGGAGCCCGGCGACACCATGAACATCGCCTTGCTCTTGAGCCCCTTCGCGCGCGCCTGGCGCGCGAGGTGGGCAGCGCGCTCGATGTCCTCGTAGGAGGAGTTGGTGCAGGAACCGATCAGGCCGGCGCTCACCGAGGTGGGCCAGCCCTCCCTCGCCACTTCCTCGCGCAGCGCCGAGATCGGTCGGGCGCGGTCGGGCGTGTGCGGGCCCACGATGTAGGGCTCCAGCGCGGAGAGATCGATCTCCACCACCTTGTCGTAGTAGGCGGCGGGGTTCTGCTCCACCTCGGGGTCGGCCACCAGCGCGCCCCGGACGCTGTCGCACAGCGCGGCGTGGTCGGCGCGGGCGGTGGCGCGCAGATAGTCGGCCATGCGCCGGTCGTACGGGAACACCGAGCACGTGGCGCCGAGCTCCGCGCCCATGTTGCAGATGGTGGCCTTGCCGGTGCAGGACAGGCTCTCGCAGCCGGGCCCGAAGTACTCGATGATCGCGTTCGTGCCGCCCTTGACCGTGAGCATACCGGCCAGCTTCAGGATGACGTCCTTCGGGGCCGTCCAGCCCGATAGCTGCCCGGTGAGCTTCACGCCGATCACCTTGGGACAGAGCACCTCCCAGGGCATGCCCACCATCGCGTCGACCGCGTCGGCGCCGCCCACGCCCACCGCGAGCATGCCGAGGCCGCCGGCGTTGGGCGTGTGGCTGTCGGTGCCGATCATCAGGGTGCCCGGCAGCGCGTAGTTCTCGAGGATCACCTGGTGGATGATGCCGGCGCCGGGCTTCCAGAAGCCGATGCCGTAGCGCTGCGACACGGTGCGGAGGAACTCGTAGACCTCGGCGTTCTCGTCGAGGGCCACCGCCATGTCGGCGTTCGATCCCTGGCGCGCCCGGATGAGGTGATCGCAGTGGACCGTGCTCGGGACGGCGGCCTCTTCCTTGCCCGCCAGCATGAACTGCAGCAGCGCCATCTGGGCGGTGGCGTCTTGCATCGCCACGCGATCGGGGTTGAGATCGAGGAAGGACTTGCCGCGGGCAAACTCCGCCGTTTCCGGGTTGGCGAGGTGGGCGAAGAGGATCTTCTCCGCCAGGGTGAGCCCCCGGCCGAGGCGACGGCGGGCGATGGCGTGGCGCGCGGGAAAGGTGGCGTAGAGCTTCTGGGCGGCGGCGAGGGTGGACATGGGCTCTCCGGAAAAGGCGGCTCGCCTAACCCGCCCCGGCCTGCCATCTGGCGCGGCTGGCGGAAACGCCCGCTACGCCCCCCGAGAGCTTGACGGCGCCCGCCGCGGCCCGAGGCTCAGGGCTCGAGTGCCAGCCAGCCGTCCTGGATGGCGGGCGCCATGCGCGACCCGCCGGAGTACCACTCCTCCGAGTGATTGCCCTCGATCCCGGTGATGGCGTTGGCGATGCTCGAGTAGTCCGGCTCGGGGATCGCGTAGCCGATGTAGCCGTTGGCGAGCCCGATCACGGCGCGGTACGGCCCCGGCAGCGTGTCGGCGAGCGGCGGCATCGCCTCGTCGTAGCTCAGCGCGTAGGGCGCGGCGTGCATGTCCTCGCACGCGCAGTCGCCATCGGTTTCTTGCTCCCGACAGGTGCTCCAGTCGGCGTCGTCGCAGGCAGCGGGGTGGTGGGGAAACCGGGGGTCGGTCGACCGGGAGGCGGCGCTCTCCATCCCGGGCTCGCTGGGCACGCCGTAGAACAACTCGGGCAAGAGCTCGCCGGGCACGGTGCCGAGCGAGATGGGACCGAGCTGCAGGTGCCAGACGCCGGCTGACACGCACGCGATCACCTCCGGATCGGTGCCCATCCCGGGGCAGTCGCTGCTGGTGACGAGGCTGTCCCAGGGCTGGTCGAGCACGTCGGTGCGGAGGGCCACCTGGAAGCCGAGGTTGGTGAGCGGGAGCATCACCGCCGTGGATCGCACGCGCAGCGCGTCCCAGCGGGTGTCGTCCACCGGCGCGGCCAGCGCCGCCTGGGCCACCAGGGTGCCCGCCACGCGGGCGTAATCGTAGCCGTCGCCGGTGATGAAGACGCGTTCGCCGGCGTCGTCGTAGACCGGGGCGCCCGCCTCGTCGACAGCAGGCAGCGTGCCCCCGTGGGCGCTCTGCATGCCGCCCACCGCCGAGGGCAGGAACATCGCGGTGCCGCCGGCGTCGTCCTCGATGAGCGACCGCGTCACGCCGACGTAGTCGGCACCGAGGAGATCGTTCTCGTAGCCCACCACCTCGGGGTGCGCGGAGTAGGACACCACCGTGGCGAGGCGGCCGTCGGCGCCGTCGAGGGCGAGGGTGAGCACCTGGTCGTCGACGAGGATGGGGTCGCGACCGTCGCGCACGAGGCCGAGCATCCGGTCATCGGGATTGGTGCCGCCGAATGGTGCGCCCGAGTAGGCCGGGTCGAGGCTCACGAGGTTGACGGCCCCCTGCGTCGGCGCCACGGGCACCGCCGTGGTGGACGCGGCGTACACCGCGTCGTACACCGCGTCTTCGAGCGACGCCTGGTACTCGGGGTCGAGGCCGGTGATGAGCTCGTCGAGATTGCCCCAGAGCCCCACCGTGTCGGGACCCTGGTGGGTATGCGTGTTGGCCACCACCACCCGATCGGCGGCGAACCCGGCCTCGTCGAGCCGCTGGCGCATCCTCGTGGTCCGGTACTCGAGCAGGCCGACCGCGTCGAGCGACACGAGCGCGAGGTACTCGCCGTCGAGCGCCAGCACCAGGGCGGTCGCGTAGATCGGGTCGTGGACGCCGCGCGCGGCGCGCCCGCCCCCGCCCCAGCCGCCCATCCACACGGCGTCGAAGCGGCCGTTGCCATTGGCATCGTCGAAGGGCTCGAGGCAGCTGCTCCGGCTCGCGGTCGGATCGGTGGGACAACCGTCGAAGTAGTAGTCACCGTCGAGGTCGTCGAAGGTCTCGGTGATGGACGGCGTGATGTCGACGCGGGCCACGCCGGCGTAGAGTTGGCCATCGTCGACGAGAGGCAGGCCGAACGCAAGCTGCCCGGCGGCGGGCGCGGTGTCGTCGAAACCGCAGGCCAGCAGGGCGAGGACGATCATGACCCCCGGCTATCGGCCAGGCTCCGTGCCCGCGAGGGCGGGGGCCGCGCGCACCACCGTTCCGGCGCGGAGGAAGGCGAGGGCTCTGGCCGCGCGTCGGGCTGGTGCGGGTGGGGTACACTGGCGCGCATGATGATGTTGATCCTGGCGTGCGACGACACGGCGATCACCCTGGACGGCAAGCAGGCCCCGGGCGCTGACAGCGGCCTCGAAGACACCGACGCGGACACCGACAGCGACAGCGACAGCGACAGCGACAGCGACAGCGACAGCGACAGCGACAGCGACAGCGACAGCGACAGCGACAGCGACAGCGACAGCGATGCCGATGCCGATGCCGATGCCGATGCCGATGCCGATGCCGATGCCGATGCCGATGCCGATGCCGACGGCGACCCGTGCACGGTGACCCTCGACGCGAGTACCGTGGCGCTGGAGGGATCGGTGAACGAGAAAGGCGAAGGCGGGTACTACTGGCTCTGCAAGGGGACCAGCGCCTTCCTCGACGGCAACAACCTCACGGTCTACGCCGAGACGGGTGTGACCGTGATGGTCACCGGCGACAACTTCACCGGCTGGTTCACCGTGGGCACCACCGCGACGGTGTCGGGCTCGGGCACGACGATCTACTACGAGAACGGGAGCTCGGTGATGGCGGAGGCCGGGGCGAACAAGACCAGATGCGACGCCATCGTGTTCGACAGCTCGCTCGTCGCAGATGGCTGCTGAGGCCGCCTAGATCCTCTTCACGCCGCGCGGGGGCTGGGCAAGCCTCGGCAAGTCGGCGGAGTTCGCGCGGCAGACCACGCGGCGCGGCACCTGTCGACGATCAGTGCCTTGACGGGACATCGCTTCCTGGGAGCCTAGCTCTGCCGAACGAGCGTCGCGTCGGGTCGCGATGCGGCTTGGCTCGCCGGCGGCGCTAGGCCACCAGCAGCCTCGGCTTGCCTCGGGTTCGCAGCAGCTCCACCTCGTCTGCGGCATCCCACCACAGCATCGCGCGCGCGCCGGGCGCGATCTCCGGGCGCGGGCCGAAGGCGTCGTGATTCTCGGTGTGCAGGGTGCGCACCACCCGCTTCATGTCGGTCTCGGAGGTGAGCTGCCCCACGTGCACCAGCATGTAGGCGGCGTCGAGCAGCGAGGCCGTCCCGAGGCGATACCAGGGGTCTTGTACCGAGTCGTGTCCGATACCGACGGTGGCCCCTTGCGCCCAGAGTTGGTCCACGGGGGCGAGCCCGCGTCGCCGCGGGTAGCCGTCGTAGCGCCCCTGGAGCACGACGTTGTCGAGCGGATTGCACACCACCTGCACGCCCGCGCTCGCGACGAGCTCCATCACCTTGGCGGCGTAGGGCTGCGGGTAGGAGTGCATGGCCGTGCAGTGCCCGGCCACGACGTGTGGCACCGTCTCTTTCATGGCCTCGGCGCAGGCCACCTCGAGGTTCCTGGAGCCTGGGTCGTCGGTCTCGTCGCAATGGAGGTCCACGCGCAACCCGTGCTTCTCGGCGAGCCGGAAGGCGATCCGCACGCTCTCCCAGCCTTCCTCGGTGGTGCGCTCGAAGTGGGGGATGGCGCCCACCGCGTCGCAGCCCATCTCCACCGCTCGCTCCCACGCCTCGCGACGCCTCGGCGCCCGGAGGATGCCCTCCTGCGGAAACGCCACCACCTGGAGGTTGGCGTCGCGCATCGACAGCAGCGCCTCCACCGCGAGCAACGAGCCCGTGTCGACGTGGGTGCGCACCCGCAGGCAGCCGTGCTCGCGGTACATCGCCAGGGTGGTCCGCGCCCGGGCGATCACGTCGTCGCGGGTGAGCCCTTCGCGTAGCCGCGCCCAGTTGGCGATGCCCTCGCGCAGCGTGCCCGAGCGGTTGGGGGCCCGTGCGCCGAGCAAGGCCGCGTCGAGGTGGACGTGGGGCTCGGCGAAGGGCGGCGTCACCAGCCCGCCCTCGACGATCTCGTGGCCCGAGAGCGTGCCGGGTGGGGCCACGGCGGCGATGCCGCGGTCGTCGTCCCACAGCACGTCGACCTGCGCGTCGAGGCAGCGGGTGTCGCGGAACAGCACCAGAGACATGCCACCGACCGTAACGCCGCCCCCTCTCGACGGGATGTGCCCGCGTGGTACTTTCGCCCTTCGCCCGGAGTCTCCCCGTGTCCAGCCTGCTCACCGACGGTTCGCTCGCCGTCACCGTCGACGGGATGCGTCTCGTCAACCCCTTCATCATCGGCAGCGGGCCGCCGTCCACCAACGCCACGGTCATCAACAAGGCTTTCGCCGCGGGCTGGGGGGGCGTCGTCGCCAAGACCACCTCGCTCACCGACACCGAGGTGGTCAACGTCCAGCCCCGATACGGCAAGCTCCACAGCCCGGCCGGCGACGCCATCGGCTTCCAGAACATCGAGCTCATCAGCGACCGCCCCTTCGAGGACTGGGAGGTGGACTTCAAGAAGGTGAAGGACGCCTACCCCGACCGCGCGCTCATCGGCTCGATCATGGAGTGCTACGACAAGGGCCGCTGGCAGGAGCTGGCCTCGCGCTGCTTCGCGGCCGGTTGCGACGCGCTGGAGCTGAACTTCTCCTGTCCCCACGGGCACCCGGAGACGGGCATGGGCGCCGCCATGGGACAGAACCCGGCGATGGTCGAGGAGGTCACGCGCTGGGTGGTGGCGGTGGCGGGCGGGCGTCCCGTGTGGTCGAAGATGACGCCCAACATCACCGACATCCGCGTGCCGGCCCGGGCCGCGAAGGCGGGCGGCGCCACCGGGGTGAGCGCGATCAACACGATCCTGTCGACAATCGGCATCAACCTTAAGAACCTCCGTCCCACGCCCACGGTGGAGGGACACAGCACCTTCGGCGGCTACAGCTACCGGGCGGTGAAGCCCATCGCCCTGCGCATGGTGGGCGAGATCGCGATGGACATGCCGGGCTTCAGCATCAGCGGCATCGGCGGGGTGACTTGCGGCGCCGACGCCTTCGAGTTCCTGCTCATGGGCGCCAACAGCGTGCAGAGCTGTACCGGGCCGATGTTGCAGGGCTTCGAGATGGTGTCGGAGATGGGCGAGGGCGTGGCCACGCTCATGCAGCAGCACCAGTTCGCGACGGTGCAGGCGGTGGTGGGGCACTCGCTCCAGTTCTTCTCGACGCACCACCACCTGGTGGAGCTGCAAGCCGCGAAGAAGGCGGCGAAGGCCGCCGAGCTCGCCAACCGCGACACCGAGTGGGGCAAGAAGGACTTCGTCGCCGAGGCGGGTCAGCTGGTTTCGAGCAAGGAGTAGTCCGGCCGGGCGGCTGGCGGCCGGTCGCCGCTGGCCACGGGTTTCCACGACGTCGCCCCCAACCGCGCCGATTTTGGTAGGCTCCGCGCGCACCGGAGCCCGTGATGCACGATCCCAACCTCGAGAGAGAGGCCCTCGCCGAGATAGGCGAAGACCTCGCCGACAGCCCGCTGTTCAACGGCGACCTCGCGCCCGTGCCCCAGGCGCGTCGCGACTGGACCACGTGGAACTTCGCCGCGCTGTGGATCAGCATGGCGCACTGCATCCCCACCTACATGCTGGCGGGCGGCCTCATCGCCAGCGGCATGAACTGGTGGCAGGCGCTCTTGACCATCGGCCTCGGCAACATCATCGTGCTGGTGCCGATCCTGCTCAACGCCCACCCCGGCACCAAGTATGGCATCCCCTTCCCGGTGCTGGCCCGGGCCAGCTTCGGCACCACCGGCGCCAACGTGCCGGCGGTGCTGCGCGCCATCGTGGCCTGCGGCTGGTTCGGCATCCAGACCTGGATCGGCGGCGAGGCCTGCCGCATCTTCCTCGAGGCGCTGTGGCCCGGCTACGCGACCATCGGCGGCGGCTGGGCGGTGCTCGGGCTCACCTTGCCCTCGGCGCTCACCTTCCTGTTCTTCTGGGCCATCAACATCTTCATCATCTTCAAGGGGATGAACGCGGTCCGCGTGTTCGAGAACTGGGCGGCGCCGATCGTGCTGGTGATGGCGGTGGCCCTGCTCGGCTGGGCGGTGAGCGAGGCCGGGGGCCTGGGCCCGATGATGACACAGCCGTCGAAGTTCGCGACTTTCGGCGAGTTCTGGACCGTGTTCGTCCCCTCGTTGACGGCGATGATCGGCTTCTGGGCTACACTATCGCTCAACATCCCCGACTTCACGCGTTTCGGCAAGGGACAGAGGGAGCAGATGCTCGGGCAAACGCTCGGGCTCCCCACCACGATGATCTTCTTCTCGATGCTCGGCGTGATGATCACGTCGGCCTCGCAGGCCATCCTCACCGAGGCGCCGCTGTCGGAGCTGTGGAAGCCGGAGTTCATCCTCCAGCAGCTCACCAGCCCCACGCCGCCGGCGGGCCACGCCGAGCCGCTGATCCTCTCGGCGGCCACGCGCGCCATCGTCGCGATCATCGCCTTGCTCGGCATCGCCATCGCCACCATCAGCGTGAACATCGCGGCCAACGTGGTGTCGCCGGCCAACGACTTCGCCAACCTCGCGCCCAAGCACATCAGCTTCAAGACGGGCGGCCTCATCACCGGCGTGCTCGGCATCGCGATGTTGCCGTGGAAGCTGCTCGCCTCGGCCGGGGCCTACATCTTCACCTGGCTCATCGGTTACTCGGCGTTGCTCGGGCCGATCGCCGGCATCATGGTGGCCGATTACTGGCTGCACCGGAAGCAGGGGCTCGACGTGAGGGAACTCTACCGGGTGGACGGCCGCTACAAGGGCACGAACTGGATTGCCATCCGCGCGCTGGTCCTGGGCGTGCTCCCCAACGTCCCGGGCTTCCTCAAGGCGGCCGGCCTGCGCGAGGGGCCGCCCGACTTCTTCGACGAGCTGTACGTCTACGCCTGGTTCGTCGGCTTCGCCATCGCCTTCGTCGACTACATGGCTGGCACCGAGTGGGAGCGGCGGGTGGGCAAGCCGGGGGTCTAGGGCCGGGGGTCGAACGCGCCCGAGACACTCGCGGCCGTCGCGGCTCGGGGCCAGCTCACCTCGCCCCGCTGGCGCACTCCAGCTCCACCAGCGAGTAGGCGAGGTCGTCCCAGGTCGTCCCATCCGGCAGCGCGGACATCCGGGTCGACTCGCCGGTCCGCGCGACGACGCGCCACAGCTCGGTTCCGGTGGAGGCGAGGAAACTCCGGTCGGCCGGGTCGTATTCGAGGCCCACGGACTGGAAGGGCACGGTCGTGGGGACGAGGCGGGTGGCCGCTCCGGTGTGATTGTCGATGGCGAAGAGTTGCCGGGTGGCGCTGTCCACGCCGAACAGCTCCTCGTCCACGCAGTCGTAGGCGAGGCCGCAGAGCTCGATGTCGATGCCCAGGGGGCCAACCGTCGCGGCCGCGCCGGTAGACTGGTCGAAGCGCACCAGCTCGTCGCTGGTCCGGTCGAGGCCGAAGAGCTCGCCGCCGGGGCCGAAGGCGATGCCGCACACGTCGCCGCGGCCGGTGGCCCCCACCACCTCGGCCGCGCCGGTACACGGGTCGACGAGCCACAACTCGCCCACGCCCGAGGCCGACACGAAGGCGAGCCCATCCTCGCGGAAGGCCGAGGAGTTCAGGTTGGCCATCGGGTCGCTCGCGCCCGACAGGAGCGCCAGCTGCCGGGCCGCGCCCTGGTCGAGGTCGATCTCGTAGGCGGCGAGCGACTCGGCGTCGAACGACACCAGGGTGGAGCTCGAGTAGTCCTCGCGACACTCGGGAGCGCCGACCGTGCCCGCGCCCTCGTCACCTCTGTCCGGTCCGGCGTTGGAGCCGCTCGCGGAGTCGAGCCAGCCGTTGCCGGGCAATCCCACCAGCGCAGCGTCCGCGGGGGTGGCCACGACCTCGTAGTCCGAGCAGGCGAGGGCGAGGCAGGGGAGCCAGGGCCGCATGCTCCCTTATACGGGAAGCGACCGAGCGCGTGAAGCCTCAGTCCCCGAGTTCGTCTATCCAAGGCTCGGCCTCGCCCCAGGGCGTGAAGGCGGTGACGCCGAGTTTGTCCAGGTCGCCGGGCCGGGCCAGACGGCGACGCCGGTCGCGGGTTTCGCGAGACCTACGCCGCGCTCCAGCGCTGCACCTGCACCACGGGCAACTCGCTGCCGAGGCCCGCGCCGAAGCTGTCGGCGAGCGTGCCCGTGATCCGGGCGGCGAGACCATCCATTCGCGGCGGGAAGTCGGCGCCTTCGAGGTCGTAGGTCCTGCCGGAGGCGCCGTCGCGGAGCGTCCAGCGCGTGCCCTCGCGACGAAGGGTGCCGGAGAGGTGCATGCCGTGGCTCCTAGCCCGTTGGTTGGGTGTCGTCGGGGTGCGAGTAGGGGTCAGGCTGAGAGCAGCTCGCGGGGCAACTCGACATCCGCTTGTGCCTCGGCCCTGAGGTCAATCTCCCGGGTGAGCGCGATGCCGACGTCGGCGCCGGTGCCGGCCGGCGAGAGGCCGCCCTCGGCCGAGGAGCGAATGTCAACGTGCGCCGCCTCGACTGCCACCTCGTCCTCGTCGCTAGGCTCGAATCCCGGCGCCTCGAACACCTCGCCCAGCCGGTGCGCGGCCATGGAGCGTTGCACGTCCCGGACCGCGTCCGCATCGGCACCTGCGGGCGCTGCTGCCCGCGCGTCGGCCTCCTCGACGAGAACCTCCACGGTGTTGCGGAACTCGATCTTCGCCTCGAAGATGAGGACGTCCAACTCGGCGGACTGGGGCAGCATGCCCTCCGGGAGGAAGGGAGCGAGGCCCTCGGGATCATCCACCCGGTGCTGGCGGGAGACCCGGAGGTCGCCCACCACTTCGCCCGCCCCGTCGCAGTTCGCGCTCCCGGCGATCAGGTCGTCCACGTCGGTCCACTTCCTCCCGGTGAGGCTGCGTTTCGCGCTGTCCCGGTCGGTGCCGTCGATGTAGGTCACCCGGACCTCGTTGATCTGGTCGAGCGGGTTGGACGATGGCGCGGTGGCCTCTCCAGTCGGGCAGGTGTCGGTGGACTCACCGGCAGCCGCGTCGGCTGCGGGCGCCTCCACGATGGGGTCGGCCCAAGCCTCGACACGCAGCCGCGACTCCGTGGTCTCCTTGCCATCGAGCGTCTTGGGCCCGCCCGCCTTCACCGCGTACCCGCCCTCGGCGAAGCCGTAGAAGCGGCCCTTGTCCACGCCGCCCCCGCCCTTGATGCTGCCCGTGAATCCCGCAGCGCCGGCGGTCTTGCCCAGCGCTTCTACGATGTCGAGCTTGGCCTCGCCGAGGCTGCCGTCGGTCGACACGCCCACCGGTGTCGTCCCCGCCCAGGCCTCCGCGCCTCCGCCCAGTTCACCGCTCGCGACCATCTTGCCCTCGCCGTCGGTGAGCATCACCAGGGCGAACCCGGGAACGCCGCCGAGGAGGCTGGTGATTGACAGGGCACCGAGTCGAGCGAGTTCGACGATGAAGGACTCGTCGTCGACGATGGTCGACAGTTCCACCTCCACGGCGCCCTCCCCGGCCGCGCTCGCGCCGAGGCCAGCCCGGTTGTCGCCCGCGCCACCCACCGCGACCGTGTCCTCGGCGTCGATGCCGAGCGACGCCGCCACCTTCCCGGTGACGGTGAGCCGCCAACCCTCGGTTTCCCGCTTCACCGCAACGAGCGCACCTGGCTCCAGCGAGGCCGATGGGAGGGAAACCTCGACGTCGAGGTTTGCCGCGACGCCGATTCCCACCGGGAACAGCGCGTCCATCACGCCTTTCACCGCCGTGGGTCCCACCGCCGCCACGGCCCCCGGCGCCAGCGCCCCCACCCACTCCGCCACCCAGTCGATCGACATCAACTGCAGCGCCACCGGCAGCGCCGACGAGAGCGGCATCGCGTCGAGCACCACGGTGCCCACCTCGCCGAGCGTCGGCAGCGTGGCGAGCAAGTCGCCCTCGCTACTGCTGGGCGGCACCTCGCCGGTGAGACCGGCTCTGGCTTGCGCTTCGCTGTTGCTCGTGCCGCTCGACGTCGAGCTGCTCGTGGACGAGGTGGCGGTGGTGGTGGCCGGGGCGGTGGTCTTGGCGGGGGCCTGTTCGACGCTGGTAGACATGGCCCGGGGCACGTGCAAGCGTCGTGCCCACGGTTAAAGCTGCACTCTTTTTCGCGGTGCCTGACGGATGTCGGCGGTCGGCGACGGACATCCGTCACCCCGCCGGCCGCCCCTTGGCGGCTAGGCCTGGCGGCGTCGGCGCGCGGCGATGATGGCGGCGATCAGGCCGGCGGAGGGCAGGCCCGGGGCGACGTTGCAGCCGCAGGGCAGCTCGGCGAAGGCGTCCTCCACGGAGGTGATGGTGCCGGGAAGGGTCTCGGTGGTGCAGAGCCGGCCCCGGCAGGCGGTGATCTCGTGCAGGTCGTCCTCGTTCTCACCTGCGAGGCGCGCCCACGTGCCCTCGCCCACTTCCTCGCCGTCGACCGACCAGGTGACCATCGCACCGAAGATCTCGTCCGCGCCCGCCAGCACTTGTGCCCGCACGTAGCCGCCGGTCGCGCCGTCCTCGTCCACGCTGGTCGAGTCCAGGAGCAGGATCTCCGTGATCTCTTCGCGGTCGTGCACCACCACGGGTAGCGCCCGCACCGAGGTGCCCAGCGCAAGGAGCTCGATGCTGGTCTCGCCGCTCGCGAGGCCGGGATCTACCCACACGCCGAGGGTCTCGTAGCTGTCGTCGCTCGACTGTGCTTCCAGCACGATCTCGGGGGCCGGGCTCGTGGCCGACAAGAGCCCCGAGCCGCCGAGGGCCTCTCCGTTGGCGCCGAACCAGTTCACCACCAGCGAACCCTCGCTGCCACCCACGACGTGCAGCGTCTCGATCGGCACGCTCTCGCCGAGGCGGAGCACGTCGTAGACGCGCACATCGGCACCCACGACGTCGCGCACCGCGATCGGCTGCCAGTCCACGACGACGTCGTTCTCGTCGACGACCAGCACCTCGGTCGTGCCCTGCCCGGTGAAGCTGAGGGTGACCGGGAGTTGCCCGTTGCGGGTGGTGCCCGTCGTGACCGTGCACACCTCAGGGGCGAGACTCTTCACCGTCCACCTCGACACCGCGCCGTTGTGCTCGTCGAGCACATTCATCTCGAGCGTGGAGCCGGTGACGTGGGGCACGTCGAGGAGCGCGCGGTCGTCCTCCGCGGCGTAGCCGAGGGACAAGAGGGCGATGGCCACGTCGCCGCCGACGTCGTCGCCGGTGGTGGCGTCCCAGACGACGCTGCCCGGCGCGCAGGCGGCCAGCGGGAAACAGAGCAGCGCACGTCGCATGCCACCACGATATCAGCAGCCCAGCGGAGATGCCGGTGCTGGCGCTCGTTCTATTGACCCTGGGCTGCGGCCCCACCGCCTGCGAGACCTTCTGCAGCGAGCGCGCCGACTGCCTCGCCGCGGAGATCGCGGAATACGGATCGAGCTGGTCGGAGTGGACGGGACACGACGACCGCGCCGCCTTCGAGGGCTCTTGCGTGGAAGCGTTCGGCGGCGCCGAGGAACTATGCGAGGAGGAGGACGCCTGCCAGGCCACGCGATAGGCGGCGCTGCCGTGCTCCTTCCCTCCCTCCTCACCTTCGCCCTCGCTGACGACGGCGCCGCCTGGCTCGCCCGCGTCGACGCGGCGGCCAATCGTGGCAAGGACGCCCACCTGGCGCTGTCGATCAGCGTGACCGACCGCACCGGCACCACCGCCGACCGCGTGCTCGAGGTGTGGCAGAAGGGCAGCGACAAGCGACTGGTGCGCTTCACCGCGCCCGCCCGCCTCGCCGGCACGGGGCTGCTCGTGCCCGACGGCGACACCGTGTACCTCTACCTGCCGAGCTACGGCCGCGCCCGCCGCGTGGTGGGCGAGAGCCGGGGCGACGCCTTCATGGGCACCGACTTCTCGCTGGAAGACCTGTCGCGACTCACCTACGCCGACGAGTACCGGGCCACCGTCGAGGCCGACGAGGGCACGCTCACCCGCTTGTCCCTCGCGCCCCTCGACGCCAGCGCCCACCGCGACGCGGCGGTGCGCCTGTGGGTGCGCGAGAGCGACGACATGGTCGAGAAGATCGAGCACGTCGACGCCGCCGGTCGCGTGACCCGCCGAGTGACATTTTCCGACTTCAAGACGGTGTCCAACCGCCCCATCGCCCACCTGCTGGTGGCGGAAGACCTCGTCAACAACAAGAAGACCGTGGCCACCGTGATGCGTTCGGAGCTCGACAGCGGGCTCGCGGACGATCGTTTCACCCTCACCGAACTCACCCGCCAGTAGGAGTGCCGCATGTTTGCCCTGTTATTCCTCGCCTGCGAGTCGACCGCCACCGACGGCACCGGCTTCGAGGGGGGTAAGTTCCAGTTCACCACCATCGCCGTGTCCGACCAGTGTTACGACGGCGCCTTCGAGACGATCTTCATGCCCGAGGGCACGCCGGAAAACTTCGAGAACGCCATCGAGCTGCCAAGCTACGCCGACCTACCGCAAACCTACAGCATCGACATCCAGGACCCTTTCGGCAGCATGGAAGTGACGGTGGAGGCTGGTGCGCAGGACGAGACCATGGAGGTGCTCGGCGCCGCCCAGACCGGCGTGGAGCTCGACGGCGACCAGTGGCCGGATTGCCTCATCGACGCCGACATCGACATCTACCTGACCATCACCGGCGACAACGAGGTGGAGGGCAACGCCGTGCTCCACACCGGCAGCTTCGACGAGAGCTCCTGCCCGGTGGTCACCGACGACCCGTGTGACATCAAGCTCGACCTGACCGCCTCGCGCATCTAGTTGACACTCCTCGTCGTCGCGGCGATCTCCGGCGCGGCCTGGGCGGCCGACGTCGCGGCCACCGGTCGCGCCGAGGCCAACCTGCGCCTCGGCCTCGCCGACTGCGCCGAGGGCTGCGGCTGGGTGGACTTCCACGACGCGGCGGTGCTCGGCGGCGACCTGCGCGTGCGCTTCGGCAGGCAGGTGCGCGTGGTGGCCAGCGGCGACATCCGGGCGCATGGACCCACCGACATCGAGGCCCTCGAGGACAGCGGGGAGGTCGAGATCCTCCGCCCCTTCTCGCTGAAGCTACACGAGGCCTCGGTGGGGCTCGACGGCGTGGGCGCGCCCTGGTTC
>VGRE01000093.1 GCA_016875435.1 Deltaproteobacteria bacterium
CGCGCGCCCCGGCGACGAGCCGCTGCGGGAGGGCCTGCGCACCGACGCGAGCTTCAACACCCGGCTGGCCGCGGCCGCCTGGTCGACCGCGGCGCTACCGGGGGATGCCCTCCTCGATCCCCTCGTGCCACCCCGGTAGCGTGGCCGGCCACAGGCGCGCGTCGCGGGGCCGCGGGTCGAGGCCGAAGTCGGCAAGGCGCACTGGCTCCACCTTGCCGCCGAGGCGCGCCGCGAGGGCCGAGGCGTAGCCGTACCAGGTGGTGTCGGCGTTGCCGACCAGGTGGGTCACGCCACGCGGCAGCAGCACGAGCGCACGAGCCACGTCGACGGCGCGCGTGGGCTGCACCAGCACGTCGCTGATGGCGCGCACCGTCTCGCCCCGGGCCAGTCGCGACGGCAGGGTCGACGCGAAGGTCTTCCCGCCCGGCCCGTGCACCCAGCCCACCCGCACCACGTGGCCCCCGGCGGCGAGCACCAGGCGCTCCGCCTCGACCTTCTGCGCGGCGTAGGTGTTGCATGGCCGAGGCGTGGCCGAGGGAGCGTGTGGTCCCCAGCCGTCGAAGACGAAATTGCTCGACAGGAGCCACGTCGCCACCTGTCGCGACCACGCCCCGGGCGCGTCGACGTTCACCGCGCGCGTGCCGTTGCCGGCGGCGTCCACATTGGTCGCGGCGGCGCAGAAGATCACGGCGTCGGGCCGGTGCGCGCGCAGCGCGGCCTCGCGATCGCGGGTGACGTCGCAGTCGTGGCGGCCGAGCCCGACGATGTCCACGCCGGCCTCGAGACCCGCGCGCACAACGGCGCGACCGATCAGCCCCGTTGCGCCCACGACCACAATCCTCATCGAAGCACCCCTAACCGGAACGCCGGCCGCCGCCGCTTGCGAGACCCCCCCGGGGAGGCGCTACCATCACGGTCACAGGTCACGACGGGAGGAAGGCGATGGGCCAGGCCATCGAGTTCCATGGCCGCATCGGGCGCGGCGACGGTCGGCTCAGCGCCGGGCGGCTGGATCTCGTGTTCAGACTCTTTCCCGGTCGCGACGGTGACGGGGCGATCTGGGAGGAGTCACACGCCGGCGTCCCGGTGGCGCCCACCGGCGCCTTCCACGTCGTGCTCGGCCTGCGCCACCCCCTGCACGCTGAGATCTTCGGCGAGGCGCCGCGATGGTTGGGGGTCTGCATCAACGATGGGCAGGGAGTTAGCGAGGCCAGCGAGCGCGTGCCGGTGCTCGGCACGCAGGTGCAGCTCGCGGAAGCGGTCGCCCAGCTGGCGGAGCGGCTCGAACGGCTCGACGGCCCGGTGAGCCTGCCCGCGGCGGAGAAGGTCGATGCCGAGGCCCGTCGGCGCGTGATCAAGCTCCACCGCCGCCTCCGGGCAATCGAGCGTGGGGGGGGGATCTTCGGCCCGCTGGCGGCGCGGGTATCGACCCACGAGGCGCGCCTCACTCGCCTCGACGACGACGAGCACGGTCGCGTGGTCCGCATCGAGGACGAGCTGGAAGACATCGTCGGCCCTGACGGCGACATCATCGACCTGATCGAGCGGGTCGAGGCACTGGAGAGAGGCGGGGTGGGCGCGGTGGCGGCGGAGGGCCCGGGCGCCACGGCGGCGGCGGCGCGTGCCGACGACGCTCACCAGCGCCTGAAGCAGGCGGAGGCGACTATCGCGGCGCTGGGGACGCAGGTGGCGACGCTGCAGGTCGCGCTCGAGTCCATCGCCGCCAAGGTGGAACTCGCGAGCGGCACGGTGCCCGGCCCGCTGACGGCCGCGAAGGGGGGCATCCACGTGGCCGAGGGCGGCGGCGTGGTGGTCACGGGCGCCGTGCGCGGGGGCCGCTCGGTGGGCCACGAGAAGGTGGTCGCGCTGCTCGCGAGCGGGGCCGACACGATCCAGCCGGGCGACGTGGTGGCAGTGGAGACCCGGAAGAAGCTCGCCTCGATACACCGCGCGCGACCCGGGGAGCAACCCTTGGGCGTGGTGGTGAAGCAGGGCGGGCTCGAGGTGGGCGAGGGCACGGTGGCGGTGGCGGTGGCGGGCCTCGCGCCGGTGCGGGTGCGCGGGGCGGTTCGGCCCGGCGACCGGCTCGCCAGCGCGGGCGACGGTTTCGCGCACGCGGGCGAGGGGCCGGTCCTTGGGCGGGCGCTCGGCGCCTCGGCGGGGGATAGCGGGACCGTCGATGTCCTCCTCTTCGCTCCCTGATCAGCTCCCCTCCTGGGCCCAGGAGCTCCGCCAGCGCTACCTCGCCGGCGAGGCCAGCGTCTTCCTCCTGCATGGCAACACCCGCGACGTGCAGCCGGGCGACGATGGCCAGTACGTGGCCCTGCGCGTGTTCCTCGAGCGCCTCTTCGGCCGCACCAAGGACATCGTCGCCTACTACAACGTGGCCGAGGGGATCGAGTTTCCCAGCAGCAACCAGCGCGCGGCCTTCCTGAGCGCCGTCAACGCGGTGCGTACCGTGGCCGGGCGCGAGTCGGTGTTCGACCTGCCCCGCACCATCGGCGGCGTGCTCCCCGTCGTGGAGGACGTCGTCACCTCGCCAGCCCAGAACGCCGCCATCATCCTCGACTACGTGGAGACGATCGCGCCGAACGCCGATCTCGCCTTCATGGGCGACGCGGAGAAAGCCAACCTCGTCACCTTGATGAAGCTCGGCGCCGACCCGGGCCTGCTGGCCGGCAACAGCGTGGTGGTGCTCGTCACCGAGCAACTTGGCGACGTGTCGCGGCGGCTGGTGGCGCAGGGCCACGTGGCCACCCTCGAGATCCCGCTGCCCGACGAGGCCCGGCGCCGCGCCTTCCTCGACCGCGAGATCGCGGGCGTCCCGAGCGAGTTGAGCGTCGAGCAACTCGCCACGGTCACCGCCGGGCTCTCTCTGAACCAGGTGCGCGGCCTCTTGCGGCAGGCACGCCAGGGCAGCGAGGCGATCACCTTCCGCGTCGTGTCGCGACGCAAGAAGACCATCATCGAGCAGGAATGCCACGGCCTCGTGGAGTTCGTCGATCCGCACCACAGCTTCGACGACGTGGGCGGAAACAGCTCGGTGAAGGCCACGCTCCAGCGCGTGGCCGAGGCGATCAAGGCTGGCCGGCGCAGCGCGGTGCCGATGGGCGTCATCTTCGTGGGCCCGATGGGCACGGGCAAGACCTTCGTGGCCGAGGCCTTCGCGGCCTCCTCGGGCCTCACCTGCCTGAAGTTCAAGAACTTCCGCGAGAAGTGGGTGGGCTCAACCGAGGCCAACCTCGAGCGCATCCTGCACGTGGTCGACGCGCTCGGCTACGCGCTGCTCATCATCGACGAGGCGGATCGCTCGCTCTCTGGTGGTCACGACGGCGACGGCGGCACCTCGTCGCGGGTCATCGCGCGGCTCAAGGAGTTCATGTCGGACACCCGGCACCGTGGGCGGGTGCTGGTGGTGATGATGACCAACCGCCCCGACAAGCTCGACACCGACCTTAAGCGCCCCGGTCGCTTCGACCTCAAGATCCCATTCTTCTTTCCGGAAACATCTGGAGAACGTGCCGAGATCGGCCGCGCCATCGCGCGCCGGGCCGGCCTGCTCGGGAAGAAGAGGGTGGACTGGGCGACGATCGCCGAGAAGGCGCAGGGCTACAGCGCCGCCGAGATCGAGGCGGTGGTGCTCGCCGCCGCCAACCTCGCCGGCATCGATGGTCGCGACACCATCACCACGGCCGACCTGTCGGCAGCGCTCGCCGACGTGGTGCCCTCGCGCGACGTGCGCATGCTCGAGTTCATGGAGATGCTCGCGGTGTTCGAGTCGTCCTCGCGCGGCATGCTCCCCGCCCGCTACCGCGACATGGCCACCGAGGAGGTGCTCGCCCGCCTCGACCAGCTCAGGGCGCGGCTGGGGGGACGAGTATGAGGAATCGCAGCTAGAACGCTGCGCTGACGCTCAGCGCGCGGGCGAGTAGGTCATGCCCCCGCCGATGGTGTAGTTGAGCGGGCCCCGCGCCAACCGTCGCTGCTTGTAGGTGCGTAGTTTCTCGGGCGTCGCGCCCTGGGGTGCCGGGGCGACCGGTGGCGTGGCTGGCGGCGCGCTGGGCTCCGTGCTGGGCTCCGGGGGGACAACGACGGGCGTGCCCGCCGGCGCGGGGGTCGCCCTCGGCTCGGCGCCGCTCGGCCACGTGGGCACGGGCTTGGCGCCACCCCCCGGCACGATGCCCGGAGGGGGCAGGGCCAAGGCCGTCTCCGTGAACACCCCGGCGCACTCGCCGAAGGCCGCCGCCTTCCACATCGACTGCACCGGGCTCGACAACAGGAGCGCGCAGCGCGTGCCGGTGGAGGTGGCCGCCGCGAGCGCGGCAGCGGCCGGGTCGAGCACCGTGGCGGTGACGACGGCGAAGCGCGGCAACACGCCGTCGGCCACGCGCGCGTCGATCAACGGCCGGTCGGCCTCGGTTTCTGCCACGAGCACCACCCCGCCCATGTTGAGGCGCGCCAGATCTCTCGCGCGCGACGACAACTCGCCCTGGGTCACCACGTCCGCGGCCAACGCCGTTCCGAGGAGAAGCAGCATCGCCACGAAGTAACCGGGTTGGCCGGCGAGTTAGCGCCTGCCGATGCGACTCAGCCACCGCGCGCTGTCGATGCAGGAATCGGCCATCCGGAAACTCGACCAGTTCGTGGTCCAGGCCCCGGAGGTTCACTTTCACAAGCTCAACATCGGCCAGCCCGACGTGGCAACGCCGATCGAGGTGATGAACGCCCTGGCGGCGACCGACTCGCCGGTGCTGGCCTACGGTCCCGCGAGCGGCTTGCCCGCCTGCCGCAAGGCGGCGGCCGCCTTCCACAGCCGGACCTCGCCGGGACTAGGCTGGGAGCACTGCGTCGTCACCCAGGGCGGCTCCGAGGCGCTGTTGTTTGCCTTCTGCGCCCTGTGCGACCCGGGCGACGAGATCCTCGTCCCCGAGCCCTACTACACCAACTACAACGGCTTCGCGACGGTCGCGGCGGCGAAGGTCGTCCCGGTGCGAACTCGCCTCGACGAGGGTTTCCGCATCCCGAGCAACGAGGAGCTCGACCGGTACGTCACCGACAAGACGAGGATTTTCCTCTTCGCCAACCCTGGAAATCCCACCGGCGCCGTCTACGGCGAGGCCGACTTGCGGCGTGTGGCCGAGTGGGCGCGCAGCCGCGGCCTGTGGCTCGTGGCCGACGAGGTGTATCGCGAGATCTGGTTCACTCACCGCCCGGTGTCGGCGCTGGAGTTGGAGGGCCACGAAGACCACGTGTTGGTGGTCGATAGCACCTCGAAGACCTTCTCCTCCTGCGGCCTGCGCATCGGCTTCCTCATCAGTCGCAACCTCACGCTGATGGAGCGCGTGGAGCGCCTCGGCCAGGCCCGCCTCGGCGCGCAGCCCCGTGCCCAGAACGCCGCCATCGCCGCGCTCGCGCTGGGCGACGGCTTCTATGACGAGCTGCGCGCCGTGTACCGCGCGCGGGTCGACGCGATGATGGACGCGCTCGCCGAGATCCCCGGCGTGTCGTACCACCGTCCCGAGGGGGCGTTCTACACCATGGCGCGCCTGCCGGTGAACGACACCGAGGCCTTCGCGCGCTTCCTCGTCACCGAGTTCCGCAGCACCAGGACGGGGCGTCCCGAGAGCGTGGTGGTGGCCCCTGGCCCTGGCTTCTATGCCAACCCGCGAGAGGGTCGCGACGAGATTCGCCTCGCGGCCGTGAAGCGCCCGGAAGACATCCGGCGCGGCATCGAGGTGATCGGCGAGGCGCTGGCGGCCTTCCGGGGGTAGGCGACGTTGCGCCCCGGGGTCGCCGCTCACGAGGTATCGCCGCGCCCTCGCGTAGTCGCTGCGCGCCGGGCCGAGGGCGCCGCCACGGCGGGCCCGCGTGCAGCCAGAGATCGAGCTCATCGCTCATCGGGCGCCCCTATCTTCGTGACGCGCTTTCATTTGGCGCCGCGAGTGCGATAGGCTTCGCCCCCATGGACATCCTCCTCGCGAACCTCTGGTACATCCTCTCCTGCACCTGCTGCTGCCTCTTCTGGGTGTTCATCATCCTCATCGTCGTGGGCGTCCTGGCCCTCCGCAAGAAGGGCAAGAAGGTCACGGCCAAGGGAGCGATGAGCGAGGGCGTCGAGCAGGTGAGCCGCGTGTTCGTGCGCGGCAACAAGACCCGCGAGGAGATGCTCCGCGAGGACGACGAGGACAACGGTTAGCTGGCTAAGCCGGGCCACGACATGGAGCGCAAGGCCGTCGAGATCGGGATTTCGATGCCTTTCTGGGCGTGAGGGGGCTGGGACTCCCCCTAGACCCCGCCGAGCAGCCTTGCGAGCGACGGGACCAGCCCCTCGCCCGCGATGCGCGCCAGCGTGCCCGCGAGTGACCGTCCCGGAGCGGGGGAGGTGCGCCGGTGGGCGCGGATCA
This sequence comes from Deltaproteobacteria bacterium, assembly GCA_016875435.1. Classification (GTDB taxonomy): domain Bacteria; phylum Myxococcota_A; class UBA796; order UBA796; family SXON01; genus SXON01. The sequence continues at coordinate 6,405 of VGRE01000093.1, forward strand.
GCCGGTTCTTCGGCGTGTGTCCCGCGTCGATGAACTCCACCACGTCCACCGCGTAGCCGGCCGCGTCGAGGATCTCGGCGCGGAGCGCGTCGGTGAGCGTGGTGGCGTAGTCGTTCAACAGCAGGCCATGTCGCGACAGGGCCGGCGAGGCGGCGGTGTTGCCCTTGACCTGTCGTGCCAGCTCCGCGTGGCAACAGGGGACGACGAAGAGGGCCGGGGCGTGCGCCCGCACCGCGAGGGCGATCGCCTCGTCGGTGGCGGTGTCGCAGGCGTGCAGCGCCAGCACCAGGTCGGGCGGGCCGCCGAGCGCCGAGAGGTCCGCGTCGCGAATGCTCGCCGTGGCGAAGCTCATGCCCTCGAAGGACAAGGTACGGGCTCGCTCCTCGCAGTTCTTGACCAGCTCCGGTCGCGACTCGATCCCGTGCAGGCGACAGGCGATGTCCTCGGCGCGCAGGGCGTCGTAGAGGACGAAGGACAGGTACGCGTTGCCGCAGGCGAGGTCGGCCACCCGCAGGGGACGGTCGTCGCGGCGCGCGGCGAGCGCGGCCTCCCACGCGGGGCGGAGCAGCTCCACGAGGTGGCGTGTCTGCTTGAGCTTCTTCGCGTTGTGCGCGGAAACTGTCCCGTCGGCGTTCGCGATGCCAATCGCCCTCAGGAGGGGCGGGCTCGCGCCTCCCCCCCCCTGGCCCCCCGGCTGGTGCCCCCGGGAAGGGGGCTGCTGCCTCTGGGCCAGCCCGCCCGCCCGCCGCGCGCCTTGACTCGCGGGGCCCGGGTCCCCGTTCACTGCCCCCTTGATCGCCCCGTGTCGCGCGTCGATCGCCACGCGCGCGCCCTCGGCGTCGACGAGGCTGAGCTTCACCCTGCCCGCGTCGGCGGCGGCGCAGATCGCCATGATGTTTGCCTCGACCTCCACCGGCGCCTCGCCGGGCGCGGCCGCGTAGGCGCGCATCCCGGGCGCGAGCAAACGCTTGAGGTTGGCGACGAGTCGGTGCCGGGGCTTCACCCGATCTCGTGCATCGCGACCGCGTCGCGCAGCTTCGGCTCGAACCACGTGGACTTCGGCGGCATCACGCAGTTGGCGTCGGCCACGTCGAGCAACTGGTCCATCTGCGTGGGGAACATGTGGAAGGCCACCGCGTGGCTGCCCTGGTCGACCAGCTTCACCAGCTCCTGCCAGCCGCGAATGCCGCCCACGAAGTCAATGCGCTTGTTGGTGCGCGGGTTGTCGATGTTCAACAGCGGCGCGAGCACGCGGTCCTGGAGCATCGACACGTCGAGACTGGCCACCGGGTCGGAGGGGACGTCCTTCGCGGTGAGCAACCACCACTGGCCGCCGAGGTACATCGTGCAGGTGCCCGCGCGGCTGGGGACGGGCTCCACCGTGGCGTTGCAGTGGTAGCCCGCGTCGCGAATCGCGGACAGCAGGGCCGTCGGCGCGTGACCGTTGAGGTCCTTCACGGCGCGATTGTAGGCGAGAATGTTCAGTGAGGAGGCGGGAAACAGGCAGGCCACGAACCAGCCGTGCCGACCCGGCTGTCCCGCGCGCTCGCGGTGGACGATCGAGGCGGCGGCCGAGCGGTGGTGCCCATCGGCCACGTACACCGCGGGTAGGCGCGCGCCGGCGGCGGTGATCGCGGCCACGGCCACGGGGTGGTCGATGCGCCAAAGCGCGTGCTCCACCCCGTCTTCGGTCGTCACTTGGAACAGCGGGTCGGTGGCGGACCCCACCGCGATCAGCTCGTTGAGGTCCGGATCGTCGCGGTAGGCCAGGAACACCATGCCCGTCTGGCCGTTGGTGGCGTCGATGTGGTTCACCCGGTCGCGCTCCTTGTCGGGCCGGGTGAACTCGTGCTTCTTGACGAGGTTCTGGTCGTACTCCTCGGTGGAGAAGCAGGCCACGAGCCCCACCTGGTGCTGGACGCCCATCTTCTGGCCGTAGAGGTAGTAGCCCTCGACCGGGTCTTGCACGATGAGCCCGCGCGCTTTCATGCCCTCGTACTCGCGCCGCGCCGTGGCGTAGGCCTCCGGCGAGTGGCTGTCGGCCCCATCGGGCATCACCGCCTCGGGCCGCGACACGCGCACGAAGGACGAGGGGTTCTGCCGCACGACCTCGCGAGCTTCCGCCTCGCTCATCACGTCGTAGGGCGGGGCGATCACCTGCGCCGCGAGGTGGGGGGGGGCGTGCCAGGCGCGGAAGGGGCTGATCTTCGACATGGCCGGGGCTTTATCCCGACGCCCGCTCCACCACGAAGCGGACGCGCTCGGCGAGGCTGGTGGGCTCCACCCAGGTTGGCGCGGGCCCAAACTCGTGGACGAGGCCGACGATCATCGACTGCACGTGGAGCTGGATGTGACGGTTGGGGTGGCGCACGCCGTCGGCCACCAGCGGGATTCGTCCCCAGGGGAGGAGGAACACGCGGTCGTAGCGGTCGCGACGGAGCGTCTCGTCGAAGAGCCGCAGGGTGTCAGGCTCGTCCTTGGCGTAGCCGTAAAACATCCAGAAGGCCGCCGTGTCGAAGGAAGAGCGGTCGGCCACGAAAGCCGGGTACTTGGCCTCTAGTTCCTGTCGCTCGTCCCAGAGCCGCAAGACCAGGGCGCGCAGGCCGTCGATGCCGAGGTGGTGGATGTCGACCTCGGTCGACTCGAGGTACTCCCGCATGCCCTCGGGTAGGCAGGGCCACCCGAGCTCGGCCGCTGCCGCCTGGGCCAAGGTGCTCTTGCCGACTCCGGCCGACCCGCTGATCGCGATACGCTGCGCCATGGTGGCCCGGTTATCCCCGCCGGGACGTGGAGCCTGTGCATGGCGCAACTCGTCGACTTGATCTCGCGGATCTTCTCGTCGGGCCGTACCCAGGGCCTCTCGGGCGGCGCCGAGGTGGTGCTCGATCAGGACCCCGCGAGCGCCTTCTACCTCTCGCGACTGAGGAAACACCACGCCGAGGACGACCTCGTGGAGCACCCGGGCCAGCTCTGGTCCACCTCCAGCTACGGCGGCCGCAAGGGCGGCCTGCGCGCCCACATCCACGCGGAGCGTGGCGCGGGCATCGCCTCCTTCACCGATGTGCTCATGGTGATCAACGAGCCCGACGCGCAACGGGTGGCCAGCCAGGGCGCCGGGGACAACCGGGAGGCGTGGACCGACCGCGCCGCCCGCCGGGTGGGCGACGACTTCGCCGAGTACTGCGTGAAGGAGAAGTTCGAGCTTCTCTACGGCACGCGCCCCATGCGTTTCTGGATCGTGGCCGACGGTGGGAGCGAGATGCTCCACCAGTCCTTCGGCCTGGCGCCCGGGGAGTTCATCACGGGCCTGCTGCCCAACCTCTACGTCGCCCCCGCCTCGCGGAGCCGACCGGTGATCGGGGTCCACCTCAACCTCCCCGGCGCCTGGGAGGGTTACCGCGAGGTGGCGCGCCTCCACAGCGACCAGATCGTGCTCACTCTCGGTCGCCACTGGCTGGACAACTTCCACCATCCTGGCCTGCTCGAACCCGGCCTTTACCGCCTGCAGCAATACCCCGATGGCTCGCTGGTCCACGTGATCAGCCCGGAACTGCAGGATCGCTACCTCGTGCGCGCCGACACTTCCGAGGCGGGCCCGTCGGTGCTCACCATCACGGAAACCGGCGGTCGCCCGGTGGCCTTCCTCGTGCTCGCGGTGCTCGAGTCCGGCACGACCCAGGCGGCCGCGCCATCGGAAGTCGAGGCGGCGATGGTGGCCGCCGAGGCGGCGAAGCCGAAGGGTAAAAAAGGGGTCGATGCGCCCCCGAAGATCGCGCTCGAACCTTTGCCGGCCGTGCCCGCGCCGATGCCCCCGGAGACCACCCCCGCCCGGGCTGCCGGGCTCGGGGGCCGCCAGAGGACGATCATCCCCGACGCCCTCGAGGCGCGCATCCTCACCCTCCACGAGCGCGGTGCCCTCCTCCAGAAGGTGCACTTCAACAACTTCATGGAGGGGTACGACGTCTACCTTGGACCGAAGGCGCAGATCGCCACGGCGCACGCCACGCCGCGCGCCACCATCCAGGTGCGCGCCAACCGGGTGACGCTCGTGCCTCACGACGCCAATGTGAGGCTCGACGGCAAGGCGGCGGCGCCGGGCAGCACGCTGGCGCTGCGCGGCACGGTGGAGATCGAGGTCGACGGCATCAAGGTGGAGTACCGCGACCTCGCCGGCGTGAAGGCGGAGGGCTGGCCGTACCTCGGCGAGCTGCGCCGGTCCGGCGCCGGTACCTACCTCGAGTTCGGCGCTGTGTTTCAGGTGGGTCGCGACCGTCGTTGCAAGGTTTGCCTGCCCGACGAGCCGCACAACGAGAACATCGCGTGGCTGCCCAGCGTGGCAGGCGGTTCGACGATTCGCTCCCGCACCGGCGACATCCCGAAGGCGCGCTTCTACACCGACTCGATCATGGTGGCGTCGACCCACGCCGAGATCGACCTCAACGGCGAGCCCCTGGTGCGCTCGCTGGCGCGCCACTGCTACACCTACGTCCGCCGCGGCGCCGACGTGATCTCGCTCTTCCCCCGCGAGGGACCCGGCGGCAGGCACGAGACCGCGGTGCAGGTGGGCGACGAGCTCCTCGTGGGCAACTGCCTGTTCCACGTGGCCTTCCCGCCCGCGGCCGCGCCGCAGATCGCGTCGCCGCCGTCGAACTCGCTCCCCAAGTTCTCCGCTGCCGATCTCGCGGCGGTCGTCGACCAGGTGCGTGTCTTCACCTCGCGCACCCTCGATCCCGTGGCCCCCGCGGGTCTCGGCGGCGCGGGTCTCGCGCCCCGTCCCGTCAAGGGAGTGCCCGAAGCGCCGTCTCGGCGAAAGGGGAAGTCCAAGACCTTCCCCGACAGCTTGAACGAGGGGCCGGCCCCGAGCCTGTCGATCGCCGAGGCGCCCGACCGCAGCCGGCCGCCACGGCCGGTGGAGGTCGATCTGGGCAGCGAGAAGAACGACTCTCTCGACATCGTGCCCGTGGCGGCGAAGCCCTCGAAACAGGTCACGAAGCCACCTCCGCCGATGATCCTCGACGAGTCGGAACTCGACCCGGTGGTGTCGGTGGAGGAGAGGCAGTGGCAGCTAGAGTTGTCGCGCCCGGCGCGCCTGTTGCAGGTGGGCTGGTCGGTCCACGGCGAGTTCTCCATCGGCAACCACCGGGGCGTCGACATGATCGTCCCCGAGGTGAAGTCCTTCGCCGAGCAGGTGTTTCTCACGCTCGACTACGTGCGGGTGTACGCGCGCGGCAAGAAGGTCCGCGTCGAGCTCATCCAGGAAGGAGAGGCATCGATCACCATCGCCGGTGGCAAGGTTCGCAGCACCGAGAGCCCCCAGGGCGCGCGGATCGCCATCATCCGTCGCGACGCGAACCTCGAGCCCGACTTCGACGTGAGCCTCTCCTTCGCCGAGGGCGCGGTTCTGCCCGATCCCCGGGCGCAGTTGCTGGCCATCGACGTTGGCGATCGCCTCGCGTCGGCCTTGTTCACCGTGGGCTTCCCCCTCCGCACGCCGCGCGCTTGCCGCCTCGGCCCCATCCACGCCACCTTGCAGTTCGATGGCGAGAAGCTGACGATCAGCGACTACCTCCCCAGCTACCGCACCGGCGCCACCGGCTTCTTGCCCTTCTTCCACCGCGAGGGCGACCGTCCCTGGCGCACCATGCCCGAGGACGGGTCGCCGGCGTCGCTCCGCCCCGGCGATGGTCTGCTCGCAGGCGCAAACATCTACCGTTTCGAAGTGGGCTAGCATGCTCGAGACCCTCGTATCGGTGGGCTTGGTGTGCTCGGTCGGGATCGGCGCCGAGCGGGGCGGGCGTGCCACCAACCAGGACAACTACCTGGTTTGCCGGGGCGGGACGATTCGCTTCCGCGAAGGCGACGGGGAGGCGGTCGTGAGGGCGCCACCCCGCCGCGACCTTCTCTTCGCGGTGGCCGACGGCATGGGCGGCCACGAGGACGGCGACGTCGCCTCGGCGGCGGCGGTGCAGGCGGTCAGCCGGCTGCAGTTCGCTGAGCTGCCACGCGAGCCGGAGCTGGCGCTGCGCGAATTTTTCCTCCAGACGCACGCTCGCGTGCGCGAACGCGTGTCGCAATCGGGCGAGGTGAAGATGGGCACCACGCTCACCGTGGCCTGGCTCGCTCGCGGCCGCGTGGTGTGGGTGCACGTGGGCGACTCGCGGCTCTACCACTGGCGCGAGGGGCGTCTCACGCGCATCACTCGCGACCATACGCGCGAGGAGTTTGCCATGCGCGACCGGCGTGCCGTCCCGGACCACCCGCGCTACCTCGCGCAGAACTTCGTCTTCGGCAGCCGCGGTCTTGGCAACGACGAGTCCTTGCGGATCGACCCGGGCATCGACACCGGGGCCTTCTCCGTGCGGCCAGGCGACCGGCTCCTGCTCAGCACCGACGGCCTGCACGCCCGCCTCGAAGACGCGCAGCTCGCCCACGGCGTGTCCAGCGTGCCCGAGGCGCAAGCCTGCGCGCTGGCGCTCTCCGAGCGCGCCCTGGCGCACGGGAGCGACGACAACATCACCGCGCTCGTGGTGCGCATCGACGGTGCCCCCTCCGCCGACGAGGAGTCCGACGGCGACGAGAACACCATCATCCCGGTGTGAGCGCGTCGCCTCCTACTCCGTCATCGTGACGGCAACCCGCACGCTCCCCGCCGAGCTCCGCGGGAACTTCACCTGCGCCAGGCGCTCGCCCACGCATTCCTCCGTGGGCGCGTGGGGGTAGTTGAGCAGGCGGGTGCGCGTGACCGAGCCCGTGGCGTCGAGGGTCACCTCGATGCCGAGGTAGGGCGGGGCCTGGCAGGCTCGCTCGGCGCGCACGCCCTCGACGCCGACCTGGTAGGCGATGGCCTGCCACTCCTTGCGCGCGGTGGCGTCGGGGTCGCTGGCGGTGAGCGCGCGGGAGGTGTCGCGATGCGTGAACCACCACAGGGCGCCGCCCAGCGCCAGCCCAAGGGAAACCAGGAGGAGGCCGCCTGCCAGGCAGCCCACGCCGGCGGTGCGCGCGGCGGGAGCGGCCGCCATGCGCTCGATGGTGGGGACCGGGCGCAGCGTGACGCCGGCCGGGGCGCGAGACGTTTGTGACGCCGTGGGCTCGTCGAGGGTGGGCACCGAGGTGGGGGCCGACCGCGCCCCCACCGGGGCGCCCTTCGGGTGGTTGAAGATGGTGATGTCGACCGGGCCGCTATCGGCCGTGACGCCGCTGGTTGGCGGGGCGCTGCCGGTGTGGATCGGTCCGGGGTCGCGCCCCGCTGCGATGGCGAGGAGTCGCGCGGCGAGGGCCTCGATCGCGCAGCGGTCGCCGGGCTCGGGGGTCATCGCGCCGGCGAGCGAGTCCTCGATCCAGCGCCCGGGGGGGCCGTCGAGCTGCGGCAGCCGCGGCGGCAGGTGGCGCAAGAGGTGGTAGCGCTGGTCTTCCGCGTCGAGTTCGGCCATGTACTCGGCGACGGGGCGGGCGGTGAGGCAGAAGTAGAGCAGGGCGCCTACGGCATACACGTCGGTGGCGGGCTCGGGCGTCATCCCCTCGAACTGCTCGGGGGCCGCGTACTGTGCCGTGCCGACGAAGGCGCCCACGCGCGTGAGGCGGTCGCCCACGCCGCCGATCACCTTGGCGATGCCGAAGTCGGCCACGCGCACGCGCGGCACCTCGTCGCGGTCGGCGATGGTCTCGAGCAGCACGTTCTCAGGCTTCAGATCGCGGTGGATCACGCCCTGGCGGTGCGCCACGCCGAGCGCATCGCAGATTTGCACGCCGATGGCGGCGGTGGTCTCGACCGACAGGGTGCCCACGCGCCGGATGTGGTCGAGCAGCGAGCCCCCGGCCTCGAAGCGGGTGACAAGGTAGGGCGAGTGTCCCGAGCGATGCACGAAGCCGCGGCACTCGACGATCTGCGGGTGATTGAGCCGCTGCAAGACATTGGCCTCGGTGGCGAGGCGGTGGAGGTAGGCGCCCTGGTCGCGTTGCTGGTAGAGCACCTTCAAGGCCAGCAGCGGCCCGGTTTCCTCGTCACCCTCGCCAAGCTCCCGGCCGAGGTAGGTCACGCCTGCACCGCCGATGGCTAGTCGCGAGTGGATCCGGTACGTGCGGTCGAGTAAGTCGCCCGCCTCCATCAGTTCGCCCCAGCCAACGGCCGGCCGCGCGTGCCGGCAGCCGAGGTTGGGGCAGCGCGCCTCGTCGGCAAAGAACGTCGTGATGCAGCGGCTGCAATAGCGCGTGCGCGCCGGCTCACTCTCGTTCATCTGTGGCGTCATCTATCAGGTCGCCGCTTGAATGCCGCCGCCCTGGCCGGTAGGCTTCGCGGCCATGCGCTTCGGAATGCTCCGCGAGACCCTGCCCGGCGAGCGCCGGGTGCCGCTCACCCCCGAGGGTGCTCGCGCCCTCGTGTCCTCCGACCACGGCGTGGTTGTCGAGGCGGGGACAGGCCTTGGCGCCGGGTTTTCCGACACGGAGTACCTCGCGGCGGGCGCCCAGGTCGTGTTCAACGGGAGGGAGGTCTCGGCGAGCAGCGACGTGCTCCTGAAGATCCACCCGCCGAGCGAGGGCGAGCTGGCGATCCTTCGGAAGGGACAGGCGCTGGTGTCGTTCCTCCACCTCTCCACCCAGCCGGCGAAATTCCACCAGTCGCTCGCGCGGGCGGGCGTGACGACCATCTCCCTGGAGCTGGTGCGCGAGGGCCTCGACGAGTACCCGATCCTCGAGCCCCTCTCGGCGATCGGCGGGCGCGTGGCGGTGGCGCTGGCCGCGTGGCACCTCACCGGCCCCGGCAACGGGCCCGGCATCCTCATCGGGGGTTCCCCGGGGGTGCCGCCCGCGCTGGTGCTGGTGATCGGCGCGGGCGCGGCGGGCTCGGCGGCGGCGGCCGAGGCGTCAGCGCTGGGCGCGCAGGTGGTGGTGCTCGACCGCGACCCTCGGCGGCTGCAGCGCATGGAGCACACTCTCGGGCGCGTGTGC
>VGRE01000094.1 GCA_016875435.1 Deltaproteobacteria bacterium
GCTCGGGCGCGTCGAAGGCGTCCCAGTCGGCGGAGGCGCCCGGGTCGAGGGAGGGCGCGCTCGCGACACTGCTCGAGACCGGCGGCGGCGGCGGCGCGGCCACCGCCGCCACGACCGGGGCGGCCACCAGAGGATGCCCGTCCTGGAAACAGAACTCGACCCAGTCTTCGTAGTTATTCTTGCAGAGCGAGCAGACCTTCATCGACGCGACCGGGACCGAGAGTGCGAGAGCTTACCGGAGTGGGGCCGCGCGCGCACGCTAGGCCTCGCCATAGTGACGCTTCAGGTGACGGGCGATCACGACGCGCTGCACCTGGTTGGTGCCCTCGACGATCTGCATCACCTTGGCGTCTCTCATGTAGCGCTCCACCGGGTACTCGCGGGTGTAGCCATAGCCGCCGAACACCTGCACGGCGTCGGTGGTGACCGACATCGCCGCGTCGGTCGCAACGCACTTGGCCATGGCAGCCACGTGCGAGTACGGCAGCTTCTGGTCGCGCAGCCACGCCGCCTTGTGGACCAGGAGGCGCGCCGTCTCCACGCGGCAGGCCATGTCGGCCAGCATGAAACCCACGCCCTGGAAATCGATGATCTGCGTGTCGAACTGCTTGCGCTGGCAGGCGTAGGCACCAGCGGCGTCGAGCGCGGCCTGCGCGAGGCCCACGCTGGTGGCCCCGATGGTGATGCGCCCGCTGTCGAGCGCGCTCATGGCGCAGCGGAAGCCCTCCGACTCGCCGCCGATGAGTTGGCTCGCGTGTACCCGCGCGTTCTCCAACACCACCTCGACGGTGGGTGAAGCCCGCATCCCCATCTTTTCTTCCTTCTTGCCGAAGGAAAGACCGGGCGTGTCGCCGGCGACGAGGAAGGCGCCGATGCCCTTGGGTCCGGGGCCGCCGGTGCGGGCCATCACCACGTACACGTCGGCGTAGCCACCGTGCGTGATCCAGAACTTGGTGCCGTTGAGCACGTAGTGATCGCCGTCGCGCACGGCCGTGGCACGCAGCGAGGCGGCATCGGAGCCGGAGGAGGGTTCCGACAGCGCGAAGGCGCCCAGGGCCTCGCCCGCCGCGAGCCGGGGCAACCACTCGGCACGCTGGGCGTCGGTGCCGAGCTGCGACAGGATCACCTGCGGGAGCCCATTGACGGCCACCGTGACCGCGTACGACGCGCTCACCTTGGCGATCTCCTCCAGCACCACCGCGTAGTCGAGGTAGCCGAGCCCGAGACCGCCCCAGGCCTCGGGCGTGGGCACGCCGCACAGGCCAGCCTCGCCCAGGGCGCGGAAGATGTCCTTGCGGAAGAGCTCACGCTCGTCGTCTTCCCGGGCCGTGGGGGCCACGTGGGCCAGCGAGGCGGCGCGCGCCGCGTCGGCAAGGGCCTTCTGCTCATCACTCAGCACGAACATCGCGCGCGCTTATCACGCGCGTTCAGCGGAACCGCACCTCGGTGCGCACCACGCGCGTGGTGGGCGGCAGCTGCATCAGCTCGACGATCTCCCGCGCCTTTCCGGGCTTGCCGTTGACCGTCCCGAGATCCAGCTCCACGACGCCGTCGTCGCGAACGGCGATGCGGTCGACCATCGGTCGCACGTCCACCTCGATGGGCCCCGACTTCGAGCGCCGGGTGACAGGCAATGCGGTCGCGCGCTCGATGCGCTCGGCGGCCGCGCGGGCCTCGTCGATGGCGAGCCCAGGGACGAGCTCGTAGCGCCATCCCCTCACCTCGCCCATCGTCGCCGCCGCCTCCAGGGGCACCTCCTCGACGCCCAGCAGGAGGAAGCCCGCGGGGGCGGTGGCCCGCAGCGACGAGAACAGCGCCTCCATGTCGACCCGGCGCACGAGGCGCGCGTCCATGAACTCGGCGCGCGACTCCTCGCCGCTGGGCAGCGCCGAGGAGAAGTCCACCCGCGGGTGGGGGTGGAAGCCCTGGGTGTAGGCGATCGGGGCGCCCGCCCGTCGCAGGGCGCGCTGCCAGGCCTTCTGCCACTCGAGGTGGCCGAGGAAACGCGCGTCGCCCTCGCGCCCCACGCGAAAGCGCAGGCGCTGCACCGGGAGCGGCTCCGGCACGGCGGCGAGTGGCGCCCGCGTCCAGGCCCGCTCCGCCTTGCGCCCCTCGATGCTGTTGCGGAGCATGTGTGCGCAGAGCGCGCGCTCCACGTCGATCACGCCGCAGTCGTGGCACTTCTTCGCGCGGCAGTCCGGGGCGTGCTGCAGCAGCATCGCCCGCTCGTAGTCGGCCACGAACCAGGCCTTGGGGACGTGGATGTCGATGTGGTCCCAGGGCAGGCGCTCGTCGAGGGCCCGCTCGCGCAGCGCGTCGTCGCAGTCGTAGCCCACCTCGTCGATGGCCCGCTGCCAGGCGCCGAAGTCGAGGTGCTCGCCCCAGGCGTCGAAGCGGGCGCCGTGCCGCCACGCGGCCTCGATGAGATCGCCCGCGCGCCGATCGGCGCGGGAGACGAGCCCCTCGAGGAAGGTCTCGTGGGGCTTGTGGCGCCCGAACTTGATGTTCTTGTGACGCTTGATGTTCTGCAACAGGAGTGACTGCTTTTCTTCTGTTTCCTGAATGTTGATTTGCCGCGCCCACTGGAAGGGCGTGAAGGGCTTCGGCACGAAGGTGCTCACCCCCGTGTTGACGGTAGCGCGGGGGTTCTTCCTCTTGCCCGCCGCCAGCGTGCGCGCGCAGAGGTCGGCGATGGCGACGATGTCTTCCTCGCGCTCGGTGGGAAGCCCGATCATGAAGTAGGTCTTGACGTGCTCCCAGCCCTTCTCGTAGGCGGCGCTTGCCATCTCGATGAGTTCGTCGTCGGGAATCCACTTGTTGATCACCGCCCTCAGGCGGGGCGAGGCGGCCTCGGGGGCGAAGGTGAGGCCCGTGCGCCGGGTCGACGAGGCCATGTCGGCCAGCTCCACCGAGAAGCTGTCGAGGCGCAACGACGGCAAGGACAGCGCCACGTGCTGCGCCTTCGCCATCGTCGAGGTGCGCTCGACGAGGCTGCGCACGCGGCTGTGGTCGCAGGTGGAGAGCGACACCAGCGACACTTCCTCGTAGCCGGTGGCCGCGAGCGTGCGGGTCATCAACTCTTCCACCGCGTCGACGGTGCGCTCCCGCACCGGGCGCGTGGTCATGCCGGCCTGGCAGAAGCGGCAGCCCTGCGTGCAGCCGCGCAGCACCTCGAGCGACACGCGATCGTGCACCTGCTCGGTGAAGGGCACGATGTAGTCCACCGGGAAGTTGTTGCCGTCGAGGGCGCGGGCAGTGCGCTTGCGGATCTTCGGCGCGTCGAGAGGCGGGACGACGCGCCCATCGGGCAGCGTTTCCATGGGGTAGAGCGCGGGCACGTACACGCCTTCGAGCCGCGAGAGGGCGAGCAGGCGCGCGTCGCGCTCGCGATGGACGGCGAGTACCCCCGCAATCTCGCTGACGACCTGTTCGCCGTCGCCGATGACGAAGGCGTCGATGAAGGGCGCGAGCGGCTCGGGATTGAACACCGCGGGACCGCCCGCGAGGACGATCGGCCCCGCGGCCCGGTGGGCGGTGCGCAGCGGCAGGCCCGCCAGGTCGATCATGTTGAGGATGTTGGTGAAGGTGAGCTCGGACTGGAGCGTGAAGCCGATGGCGTCGAAGTCGCAGAGCTCGTCGCGGCTCTCGACCCCGAAGAGCTTGAGGCCGCGGGCCCGCAGCTCGCGCTCCATGTCGGGGGCGGGCGCGTACACCCGCTCGGCCGCCACCCCGTCGATGCGGTTCAGGATCGCATAAAGGATGTGCAAGCCGAGGTTGCCGAGGCCGAGGTCGTAGAGGTCGGGGAAGGCCAGCGCCATCCGCACCCGCGCGCCCTGCTTGTGCACGGCGTTGTGCTCGGTGCCGAGGTAGCGGCTGGGCCGATCGACGACGGGGAGGATCTCGGTGCTGAGCACGCGGCTGAGGTTCATGGGCGGCGCGGTATTACGGGCGCGGCGCGGCGGCTGCGATCCCGGCTACGCGGGATAGCTCCTCGCGGTGCCGACACTCGGCGAGTCGATGGCCCGGCGACGGGTTTTCTGGGCGATGGTCGCGCTGGCCGTGGCGCCGGCCGTGGCGCTGCTCGCCTACGGCCTCGCCGGTGTGAAAGACCGTGCCGACGCCGAGGAAGGTCGGCTCCACGAGCGCTATACTCTCCAGGCCCGCGACCTCGAGGCCGAGGTGCTGTCGGCCCTGGCAGCCGAAGACGACCGGGTGCGCGGCGACCTCGCGGCCGTGGCTACCGAGGCCCTTGGCGACGCCGCCGCGGGCTACCCCGAGCGGAGTCGGCTCGTCTCCCGGGTCTGGACCCTCGACGACCCCGAGGCGCCGCCCGACGCCGCCGCGGCGGCGCTGTTCCTCAGCGAGCGCGCGCCGGTGAGCTTCGTCACCGCCTCGGCGGGGGACGACTCGGTGCTGGCGGTGTCGCGACTGCGCGAGGGCCTCGTGGTGGCCTACCGCATCGATGCCGCCGCGATCGACGCCGTGGTCATCCCCGAGATCGTGGGCCGCAAGTACACGGCGGAAGGTGCGAGCTACCGCCTGCGCGCGGTGGCCGCCGATCCAGCCGGTGAGCCGGTGAGCTTCGACGCCCTGCGCCGCTCCCTGGCGCTGCGGTTGCTCGAGGACGAGCCCTTCGTGGTGCGCCCGCTGGCGCCTCCCTTCGGGCGCTGGCGGGTGGAGGTCGACCCACCGCCCGCGCGCGAGGCACCCGCCGACAGCGCGCTGCGATGGACGATGATCCTGCTCTTCGCGGCCACCGTGGTGGGCGTCATCATCATGGGACGCGCCATCGCCCAGCAGGTGCGCCTGTCGCGACTCCAGACCGACTTCGTGAGCAACGTCTCCCACGAGCTGCGCACCCCGCTCACCTCGATCCGCATGTTCGTGGAAACGCTGCAGTCGGGTCGCGTCAAAGACCCGGAGCGCGTGCAGGAGTGCCTCGACGTGATCGCGGCGGAAACCGAGCGGCTGAGCAAGAAGATCGAGCGCGTGCTCACGTGGGCGCGGATGGAGGCGGGGCGGAGAATCTACGAGATCCAGCCGCTTCGCCCCTGCGACATCGCCGAGCGCGCGGTGAACGCCTTCCGGGCCCACGACCTCGACGGCGACGACCGCCTGGAGGTGACCGTCCCCGAGGCGCTCCCCCGCGTACACGCCGACGCCGACGCGGTGGCCGAGGCGCTGATCAACCTGCTCGGCAACGCCCGGAAGTATGGGGGCGACAAGGTGAAGATCAGGTTCCTCGCAAGGGAGGAGTCCGGCGGCGTGAGCTTCGCGGTGGAAGACGACGGCCCCGGCATTTCACTGGTGGAACAGCGCCGCGTGTTCGACAAGTTCTACCGCTCGAACAATCTACTGTCACGACGAACGGAGGGGAGCGGGCTCGGCCTCGCGATCGTGGCCGGCATCGTGGCCGCCCACAAGGGGCGGGTATCGCTGGAGTCGGTGGAGGGCGCCGGGAGCCGCTTCTCGATCTGGCTGCCGCTCGCGAGATAGGCGGCGCCGTGCTGCTGGCGCTCCTGCTCGCCTGTCCTCCCGACCTGCCCGGGCCCGCCCCGGCCGAGAGCCCATCGGCGGCGCTGGCCCTCCGCGTGGGCGACGTGGCCCGGCGCGCCCGCGACGTGGCCGCCCGCGCGGGCCACCTCGAGGGCAAGATCGACGAGCTGCGCGCCGCCCCCGAGGCCGAGCGCGCCGAGCGAATGGCGTGGATCCGGCAGGAGAGCGCGGCCATCGCCGAGCTGAGCGCCGAGATCGACGCCGAGGTGCGGGCGATCGAGGCCTCGGCGCAAGTCTACTAGCGAACCTGGGCGTCGATCTCCGCGTACAGCACCCGCACCTTCTCGGCGAGCGCGGTGTAGTTCACCGTGGCCGGGTCGAGCGAGGCATCGTCGACCAGCGGCGCCACCGAGTAGTCAGCGGGGTACTCCACGCCCATGCAGGCGAGCACGCGCCGTTCTGGGGGCGTGCCGAGGTCCCAGGCCTTGGCGACGGAGATGACGGCGGCGGCGGCGGTGGCCTCCATCGCGTTCGTCGGTCGCGACACCCCGATGCGGTAGTCGAGACCGGTGCCGCGCTGCACGCAGCCCGGCATGTCGATGGCGGCCTCGAAGTGCATCTGCGCCATCCGTTCGATGAAGGCGCGGGCGGGGTCGGCGGCCTCGACGAGGAGGCGCACGTCGCGCCGGAGATCCTCGTGAGAGATGCCCTTCGCGCCCCCCTCGGGAAGCTCGATCCCAAGCTGCTCAGCGGGACAGGCGATAATGTGCAGCGCCCACATGCTGATTGCCGTTCTAACCGTGGCCCTCGCCGACGACGTGTGCGCCGCCTGGAAACCTCCCACGGTGGTGGAAGTCAAGGACATCCCCTCCTCCGAGTCCTCGGGGGTGGTGATGGTGAGCGACGAGTTCTTCACCATCGGCGACGCCGGCGGCGAGGCCCTGCTCTACACCTTCGACATCCAGGGCAACTACCTCGGCGAGCAGCGCATCGACGGCGCCACCAACACCGACTGGGAAGACCTCGCCGCCGCCGACTGTCCCACGGGCACCTGCATCTTCATCGCCGACATCGGCGACAACGACGAGGCGCGCGACGCAATCACGCTGTGGAAGGTGCCGGTCACCGACGACGCGCGGCTGGCCGCCGACAACTGCCCGCTGATCTACGACGATGGCGAGGCCCACGACGCCGAGGCGCTGCTCGTCTACCCCGACGGCAGCGTCCGCGTCGTGACCAAGAGCGACACCGGGGGCAAGGTGTACTACGCCCGCGAGCTGAGCTGCGACGGCGAGGCCGCCACCCTGCGCGAGGAGGCGGAGATCGACGTGGGCGAGCCGATCACCGGCGGCACGGTGGACCGGAGCGGCGCGCTGGTGGTGCTGCGGACGGCCACGCGCGCGCTGGCCTGGCGCGGTTGCGACGTGGACTGGGGGGCCGACCCCCAGGTCATCGATCTCGTGGGCGAGGTGCAGGGCGAGGCGGTGTTCGTCGCGAGCGACGGCACGATGTACACCACCTCCGAGGGCGATCCCCTCGAGCTGCACGTCTTTCCCTGCGCCAGCACCGAGGAGTACGACTGTCCCACCTGCGGTTGCGACGACGGCGCGGCGGTGCCACTGCTGCTGTTGCTGGGGCTCAGCCGAGGTATCCGTGCTCGCGGAACCAGCGGACGGTCTTCTCGACGGTAGCCTGCATCGGCGTGCGAGGGACGCCGAGCTCCGTCCAGCTCCGCTCGCCCGTGCGGTAGCGCTCCTGCGCCATGGCCCGGAGCACGTGGCGTTCCAGGCCCGCGAAGCGGTGCTCGTCCACCCGCGCCAGCACCGCCCCGGCCACGCCAGCGGCGTCGAGTAGCAGCCCCGGCGTCTTCACCCAGGGGCCGCCCCGTCCCACGGCCCTCGCGCACATGCGCATGAAGTCGCGGTAGCTCAGGTTCCAGTTGCCAAGCAGGTAGCGGCGGCCCGGCCGTCCCCGGTCGAGGGCGGCGAGGTGGCCCTGGGCGCAGTCGTCGGCGTCGATGAAACACTTCCCGCCGCCGGGGTACAGCGGCACCGTTCCCCCGGCGATGGTCAACAACAGCTGCCCGCTGGTGGGCTTCACGTCCCAGGCGCCGAGCACGTAGTCGGGGCACACCACCACGCCGCCCCAGTCGGCGGTGAGGCGCTCGGACTCGAGCTTCGTCTGGTAGTAGGCGCGGAGCGCGCCGCGCTTGCCGTAGATGCGATCTGCGTCGATCGGCGTTTCCTCGTTGCCGGGCGCGTCGAGAGTGCCGAAGCCCACGGTGCACGACGACGAGCAGGTGAGGAAGCGCTGCACGCCCGCGCGGGTGGCCGCCTCGAGCAGCGCACGCGTGGCGTCGACGTGGAGCGAGCGCATCGTGGCCTCGCCCCTGGGCCCTGGGTCGAAGATCCCGGCCACGTGGAAGACGCCGTCGCACCCGTCCATCGCGCGTGCCATCGCGTCGACGTCGATGACCGGCGCGGTGACCAGCTCGACGGGGAGGCCCTCCACGCAGAGGTTGGGCTTGCGCACCACGCAGGCGACGGTGTCGCCACGGGCAAGCAGGTGACGCAGGACGTTGGCGCCCACGAAGCCGGTGGCGCCGGTGAGGAGGTAGCGGGCCAAGGGAGCCTAGCCGCGCACGCCCGCCAGCTCGGCGCCCGCGAGTTCCCAGCGGACGAGGAAATCGACGAGAGGCAGGTCGTGCTGCTCGTTCTTGTCGTCCCATGGGTTGGGGTCGAGCACCTTCACCGTGGTGGCGAAGCTCTCCACGATCACCCACCGCTCGGCGAGCACGCCGTTGTCGCGATGAGCGATCCGCGCGAGGAACGGGAGACTCACGCCGAAGAGCGCGCGGCGGAGGGCCCCCACTCGGGTATCGCGGTCGGCGGCCGGGGCGAGAACGAGGCAGCGATCGGCGCCGTAGAGCGACGCGAGCGCCAGGGCGGGGTCGGCGCCGTTGCTGGCACCCTCGACGAGCGCGGCCACGGCGGACTCGTCGCCCTGGTCGATCGCGGCGACGGCCGAGGCGAGCGAGGGCGCGTCGATGCCGGCGCGGTGGAGGAGGTAGGTGTAGGTGGCGAGCGTCGTGGCGTCGGTGCGATCCATGCCCGGGGACTTATCGCGCCGGAGGGCGGGTTAGCACCGCACCGTCATGATCACGCTCCTCCTCGCGACGCTGGCCTGCGGCCAGAAAGAAGAGACGCCGGCGCAAGTAGCCGCCTCGCTGGTGCCCGAGGTGGTCACGCCGCCCGCGGCGCCCACCGAGCAGCCCGAGGTCAAGCTCGAGTCCGGCAACGGCGCGATCCGATGGCGCGCGCTCGACCACCTCGCCCAGGCCTCGCTGAGCTTCCCCGACGCCGCTGCGAGCGCCGAGGTGGGGCGCTTCGTCCTGGCTGGCCCATGGAAAGACGAGGGCGAACGCCGTGGAGGGATGCGTGCCTACACGACTCCCCTCCCCTTCGCCACCAACATGCCGAGGCCGAACTACGCCCCGATGGGTGCGCGCCTGCTCGTCGATGGCGCAGAGGTGCCCTTCAACACCACCATCTCCGCGCCCACCAAGGCCGCTGTCGCGACATGGTATGTCGACCACGGCAGCGTAGTGATCGTGGGCAAGTCGAACCCGAACGACCTGGCCAAGCCCGCCGAGGTCATTGTCGACGAGCTGGCCGCGGCCGTGAAGCAGCGGCAGCTCGCCGGCTCCGGCCTCTCGCCTGCCGAGTTTGCCGTCACCACCTTCATGGTGGGACGCGTGTCGCGACCGGCGCTGTACCTACCCGCCCCGGCCTCGGCGTCGTTCACCGTGGAAATGCCACGTAAAGGCGTGCTGAAGTTCGGCCACGGGCTCCTGGAAGACCCGATATCCGGCAAAGCCAGCGGTAACGGCGCCACGCTCAAGATCGAGGTCGATGGGAAGGAAGTGTGGTCGGGCAAGGTCGACCCGGCAACCAAGCACGATGGAGTGGAGGTCAAGATCGACCGCGAGGCCGCCGGGAGCGCCACCATCCGCTTCAGCACCGACCCGGCCGGCGACTCGGCCGGCGACTACGTGGCCGTCACCACGCCAACCCTGGTGGATGCCGAGGCCGGGCCTGCTCGGCGCGTGCTCGTCGTGGGCATCGACACCCTGCGCTGGGACGCGCTCGGCGCCAACGGCTACGCGCGCGCCACCTCGCCCGAGCTCGACCAGTGGCTGGCGCAGTCGGTGCAGTTCGATCGCGCCTACTCGCCGGCGCCGCGCACCAAGCCGTCGTTCCTCACCGCCTTCACCGGGCGCTGGCCCCGGGAGGCGAAGGGGGCGCCTCGGCTCGCCGAGATCTTGCGGGCCGAGGGGCTGGCCACCGCGGGCGTGGTCGGCAACGTGCACCTTGTGCCCCGTTTCGGCTTCGCCCGCGGCATGGACCACTGGGAGTACGAGAACGGCGCCCGGGGAGAAGACGAGGTGGCGCGGGCCCTGGCCTGGCTCGACAAGCACGACGAGGAGGATGCGCTCCTCTTCGTGCACTTCATGGACCCTCACACGTTCTACAGCGCGCCGCTTGGCTGGGCCGACAAGTTCCAGGAGGGCAAGGAGCGCCCCAAGGGCATCCCGGCGAAGTTCAACCGGTGGCAGATCCTCGACATCATGAAGGAGCGCGACCTGGGCGACGAGGGCAAGGCCTGGATCCGCAACGCCTACGACGCCGAGGTGGCCTACACGACCCACCAGGTGTCGCGACTCCTCGCGGCCGTGGAGAAGATGCCGGGACAGACCCTCACTGTCTTGCACACCGACCACGGCGAGGAGTTCTGGGACCACGGCGGCTTCGAGCACAATCACAGCCTGTTCAACGAGCTCGTACAAACGGAGCTCGCGATTCGTCCCCCCGGAGGCTGGCAGGGCGCGCCGCGCGTGAGCCAGCCGGTGTCGCTGGCCGACATTGTCCCCACGGTGCTCGACTTCCTCGGCGTCGCCGCGGAGAGCCGACCCGCCACCGACGGCATGTCCCTGCGCCCCTTCGTCGACAAGTCGCGCGCGGGCGAGCGTGCTGCGCTCGAGACGGCGCTGGTGGAGCGCCCCCTCCCCCTCGGCCACATGCGCTACGAGCGGGATCGCTGGGGCGTGGTCTACAAGGACAAGAAGTACATCCTCCACACGGCCAGTGGCCGCGAGGAGTTCTTCGACCTCGCCGCCGACCCGGGCGAGCAGAACGACCTATTTCGCATGGGTGACAAGTCGCAAGTGGGCAACTACCGGGAGCTCCTCGCGACGGCCACGGGCGTGCCGGTGCGGCCGGGCTGGCGCATGCGCATCCCCACCACGGTGGCCACGACCACGGTGAGCTTCACGGCGCCGATCGCCGACGCCGGCATCCTCGACCCGGAGTGGAACGCCAAGGTGCGCGCCAACCTCGAGTGGGGCGAGCGGCCCGCCGTGCTCGCCAGCGAGGTAGGAAAGGTGAGCCTCTCGGCCGACCGCAAGACCGTCACCTTCGAGCCCGGCGAGAGAGCGCAGGCCAACGCCTGGTGGATCCAGTGCGAGGCCGTCCCCTGTCCCGACGGGACCCTGCGGATGTCGGGCCACGAGGCCTCGATGAGCAACCCCGGGCGCCTCGCGGGCGAGACGCGCTACGCGATCGAGAAGGGCTGGCTCCTCATCCCCAGCGAGAACATTGACGCGTCCGAGCAAGAAGCCGCGGTGTCGGAGGGCGACGTCGAGGCGCTGGAGAGCCTGGGGTACTTGCAGGGTGCCGGCGACGAGCACTAGGGCGCCGGCGAGATGCAGCCCAGCGCCTGGTCTTTCAGCTCGCAGCGGTAGAGCCCGCGCGTGAGCACGCTGACCGTGGCCTCGTAGTCCTTGCCATCGACCGTGGCCCATACCGAGCAGGGGCCGGCGAGCACGTCGAAGAGGTAGCAGGAGGGATCGCAGGCGTAGGGCTGGGTTTCCCGGCATTGCACCTTCTGCCCCGAGCCTTCGGGGAGGATGAACTTTGCCTTGTCGACCCGGTGCGTGGGCAGCTTCGGGTCTTCCTCCACGCTGACGTCGGGCTTGCGCCAGTCGACGATCTCGATGCCGGGGTCGTACTTCGGGTGCACCGTGGGCAGCTGGCGACCACCGGTGGCGTTGGGCACCGCGAGGACGAGGAATGTGTTGATCTCGGAGCCGGTGATCACGCCGTCGCCATTGGCGTCGGCCTGGCCGCTGAGCCCCTCGATGAAGGACTTGGAAAACACGCCCGCCTGTGCCGCCTGGCGCGGCGCCGCCGAGGAGATCACGAAGCTCTGCTGGCCGATCACCGGCCAGTCGTTGCCCGTGGGGCCGAGGAGCACCAGCCCGTTGAGCGACTGCTCGTGCGCCGCGTCGGTGACGACGACGTACCGGCTCGCTGGCACCCACTTCTGCAAGCTGGCTGCGAACTCCCTGACCGAGAGCGAGGTGGTTTCGAGCGCCTCGGGATCGCTGTCGTAGAGCAAGAGCCGGGGGTCACCGAAGTCGCCACCCACGCCGTGACCCACGAAGTAGAACAGGAAAAGGTCCTTCCAGAGCACCTCCTTGCTCAGCTCCTCGGCGAGGATGGCCTGGATGTTGCCCGTGGTGGCGCTCGCGTCGGTGAGCAGCCGCACCTCGTTGAAGCCGACCGACTGCTCCAGCGCCGCCGCCACGCGGGCCGCCTCGGTGCGCGGCGTGTCGAGTTGCAGGTCGGCAGGGAGTTTCTCGTAGCTCGAGACGCCCACGACGATCGCGACACGACGACCCTCGGACATGGGGTTGCTCGGACCGGCGTGCGCAGCGAGCGGGAGGAGCAGTGGGGCGAGCAGCAGGGCGTTCGGGCGAGGCATCGCTGCGAAAGTAACCGGACGGGGCTTCTACTCGCCCTGGATGACCATGGCGGCCTCGGAGTTGAGCCGCTGCAGCTGCCGCAAGGCCGTGGATTTCCACCCGCCGTGGGTGATCAGCCGCTGGGTGAGGTCGTACTCCGCGCGCGCGAGGAGCTCGGCGTCCTCGTCGAGGCGCGCCAGCCGTTCCGCCATGGCCTCGGCCTCGGCACGTAGCCCGGGCGGCTCGACGTGCTGGGCGAAGGCGCGCCACTCGGGCACCGCGACCTTGGCATGCACGTGGAGCCGCGCCCGCAGCGCGGGATCGTCCCCCGGCGGCGGCGATGTCGAGCGGCCCCCTCCCGGCCTCCGGCCGCCCTCCCCCGCCCGCGGAGGAGGGACGCTGGGCGATGTCAACGTCGATGTCGACGTCGATGTCGCCCCGGGCGCCGCCGCGACCCACCACGCCACGGCACCCCCGACGAGGGCCACCAGCACCACCAGGATCGGGCCGCGCCCGCCCACTCAGCCCGCGTTGCGGTAGGCGGTCACCAGCACGGTGCGGTCGTCGCCGCCCATGTTGGCGGTGAGCCCCACGCTCGGCAGCGACGTCACCTGGTAGTCGCCGCACTTGCCCTTCATCTGCCGCCAGATCTCGACCGCCTGCTTCACGCCGGTGGCACCCACCGGGTGACCGAAGCCGATGAGACCGCCGCCGGTGTTGACCGGGATGCGGCCGTCGATCCGCGTGGCGCCGCTGGCCGCGAGCTTGCCGCCCTGGCCCGGCTCGCAGAAGCCGAGGGCCTCGTACATGAGCAACTCGGTGACGGTGAAGCAGTCATGGACCTCGGCCACCTGCACGTCGCGAGCGCCGATGCCAGCGGCGGCGTAGCACTTGCCCGCGGCGTCGCGCGTGGTCCAGAGTTGCGAGAGATCGCCGTCGTCGTAGAGCGACGCGGTACTGTGACCGATGGCGAGGATCTCGATGGCGTCGGCCTCGGACTTGCCCAGCCGTCGCAAGCCATCTGCGCTCACAATGATGGCGGCGGAGGCGCCGTCGCTCACCTGCGAGCAGTCGCTCATCTTGATGTACGACGCGAACTCGGCATTCTGGAGGAAGGTGGGGTTCTTCTCGCTCGCACCCGAGGCGGTGTCGAGATCCATCCGGCGGGCGCGCATGTGGGCCAGCGGGTTCTTATTGGCGTTCGCGTAGGCCTTCACCGCCACGTGGCCGATCTCTTCCTCGGACACCCCGAAGGCCTCCCGGTACACCTTGGTTCGACGGCCGAACAGCGCCGGGAAGGTGAAGTCGTCGATGGAGCGCTGCCGGCGGTAGTGCGAGGCGCGGGCGAGGTAGTCGGCCCCGACGCGCGCGCTCTCGTTGGTCTGCACCTCCACGCCCGCGGCGAGGACCACGTCGCAGCCGGCCTTGATGGCGTCGACAGCGCAAGCAAGCGCGAGCCCACCGGAGGCGCACGCGCCCTCGGTGCGCGTCATCGGCTTGTTCACCAGCGCGGGGTGGCTCCCGGCCAGCGCAGCGCCGAGGTGGCCCTGCTGGCAGAACAGCTCGCCCACGAAGTTGCCGACGTAGCCGCGCTCCACCGCCTCGGGATCGGCGCCGAGTTTGCTGAAGGTCTCGTTCACCGCGGCGCGGAGCAGTTCCTCGATCCCCGGGTTCTCCCGCTTGCCGAAGTCGGGATGGTTCTTCCAGATGTAGTCGGGGTTCCCCTTGCCGAGGAACTGGGTGTTGGCTCCACCAAGGAGGAAGACGCGACGGCTGGACATGAGGGCTCCGAAAAGGCGCCCCGCCTATCCCGGCCGTCGGCGGCTAGCCGGCGGCAACCCTGCGTTCGCGTAGCAGTCGCTCCACCTCGGGGTGCACCTGGTACACGGTGATGACCGTGCCGAAGGTGTTCTTCCACTGGCGGATGCGCTCGCGGCTCACACCGAACTCGTCGGCGAGGGTCTGGCCGCTCTCGGCGTTGGCCAGGGCCTCGAGTAGACGGCGGAACTTGGTGCGCCCGTAGCTCTTGATGAAGTTGCGGGCGACGCGCTCTCGACTCCGGACTGTGGCGATCGGCATTGGTTTGACCTCGGTAATTGCCTGAGTGTGAGTCCAGGGCTTTTTCGCCCTGCATGCCCAGTGTACACCGTCCCGTTGACGTGTCAATGCACGTCGAACACAAAAGTGATAGTCGAATCTACATTAACTATTTGGAGTTACTTTATACTCGCTAACTGTCCATAATTCCACGTGAATGTGTTCGTTTACAAGCTTATCAATCCACACCCGCTGGCTGTCGCGCAGCGTGTCTCCTGGACCCTTGACCTCGGCAAGAAAAGCCGCTTGGGGGAGCGTAGACGGCAAGGCGCCCGGTACGCTGGCCGATCTTCCCCCGAGGACCAGCAGGTCGGGAAGCCCACGAGCCGCGTCGAAACCGCGGCGCAATAGCTCGGAGAGCACGCTGGCAAGCAGATCTCCGGGCAGGTCGAGGGCCAGATCCAGGGCAAGATCCGGCCTCACGAGGCCCGCGAGGATCTCGCCGCCGTAGCTCTTGGCAAAGGGCGAGATGCCCTCGACGCGCAGCCTGCCTAGGGCGCGGTCGGCGGCGTCTTGACGCGCGCCGTAGAACGCGGGTGTTCCCAGGTCAAGGGGCCCGGGACGCCGGGGGGTCGGGAGCCGGCCCGGCACGGGCAACCAGTACAGTTCGCGAAACACCAGCGCGAAACAGCTCGTCCAGAACCAGTTCTCGGCGTGGACGCAACGCCGCCCGGCAGCCTCCACGTGGGCCACCACCGCCGCCTCCACCGGGACCGGCCCGGCGGGGCTCGCCCACAAGGGACGGCTGCCCGATCCCGACCGCGCCATGCGAAGCCGCCGCGGCGTCGCCTCGCGGAGCGGCGGCGCCGGGGGCCAGGGAATCCGCGCCGCCCGGGCGAGGCGGTGCCCCGTTCGTGCCA
>VGRE01000095.1 GCA_016875435.1 Deltaproteobacteria bacterium
GACGGCAGGGTGGCC
The DNA here is from genome assembly GCA_016875435.1 of Deltaproteobacteria bacterium. Lineage (GTDB taxonomy): Bacteria > Myxococcota_A > UBA796 > UBA796 > SXON01 > SXON01. The sequence continues at coordinate 16 of VGRE01000095.1, forward strand.
CGGGCGGCCGGCAGGGTGGCCCGGGCGGCGGCCCGGGGGAAGGAGAGGAAGGGGGAGGTGGTCCGGACGGGGGCGGCATGGGCGGCCCGGGCATGGGCGGCAAAATGGGCCCGGAGGGCGGCCCCGAGGGCGGCGGCGGCATGGGCGCGCCGCCTCCAGCGGGCGGCACCACCACGGTGAGCGCCCAGCGCGCGCCCTGCGTGGAGAGCAAGAGCAAGGTCACGATGGACTACGTCGACGCTCCGGTGAGCGACGTGGTGAAGTACATGGCCGAGATCACCTGCAAGAACTTCATCATCAAGGATGATCTCAGCGGCAAGATCACCATCATCAGCCACACCGCGGTGTCGGTGGCCGAGGCCTACGAGGCCTTCCTGAGCGCGCTCGAGGTCGCGGGCTACACCACGGTGACGGTGGGCAAGGCCACCAAGGTAGTGTCGACCTCCGAGGCGGCCAACGCCCCGCTCAAGGTCTACCAGACCGACGACGAGCTCCCCTCCACCGACAACTTCGTCACCCAGATCATCCAGCTCGAGAACGTGCCGGTGTCGGAGATGGCGTCGGTGGTGAAGGAGCTGGCCGGCGCCAAGGTGCGGGTGGTGGCCTACGCTCCCACCAACACCCTCATCGTCACCGACTCCGCCTACAACATCCGTCGTGTCTACAAGATCATATCGCAGCTCGACGTGGCCGCGCCGAAGCAGAAGATCGAGGTGATGACGCTGAAGTACGCCACGGCGGCCGACGTGGAGAAGATCCTCGAGGAGGTCTACGCCGTCGCGGCCACGTCCTCGTCTTCCTCATCTTCCTCGTCGTCCTCGAACACCAACTCGCGCAGCCGCGGCCGCAACAAGGAGACCGCCGCGGCCTCCTCGGGGGGCTCCGCCACCAGCGTGGGCAGCGAGGGTGCGTACATCGGCAAGATCATCAGCGATGAGCGCACCAACTCGATCATCGTCATGGCCAACGAGGAGGCGATGGCCGACCTCAAGAGCCTCGTCGCGAAGATCGACGTCGATGTCGATCCATCGAGCCGCTCGCAGATTCACGTCGTCTACCTGGAGAACGCCCAGGCGGAAGACGTGGCGAGCGTGTTGCAGAACCTGTCGCAGTCGTCCAGCAGCACCAGCACCACCTCGCGCTCCTCGTCTTCGTCGTCGAGCAGGTCGTCGTCGTCGCGGAGCAACTCGAGCGGCAGCCGCTCGTCGGGATCCTCCTCGCGCGGCGGGTCGGGTTCTAGCGGCTTCGGCGGCGGCAGCAGTCGCGGCGGCATGCCCGGCGGCCAGCAGGCCGGGCCCCCGGGTGGGGGCGGTGGCTTCGGCGGCCCGGTGGGGGGCGGCAGCAGCACGGGCGTGACGGCGGCCTTCGACAGCGGGATGCGCATCACCGCCGACGACAACACCAACTCGCTGGTGATCATCGCGTCGAACGAGGACTTCCGCATCATCAACACGGTGATTGAGAAGCTCGACATCATGCGCCGTCAGGTGTTCGTCGAGGCGGTGGTGCTGGAGATCGGCTCGGAGGACGAGTTCGACTTCGGCATCGGCTACCACCTGGGCGTCCCCGACACCGACGGCACCCTGTCGGTCGGCGCGGTGGGCCTCAACGGCTCCTCGCTCGGCGTGGTCGACGGCCTGGGCCTCGCTGACTCGCTCTCCGGCCTTGCCATGGGCGTGTTCGGCGAGAGCTTCGACGTGAGCTACACCGACCCGACCAGCGGCACGACCGGCGTGGTGTCGGTGCCCGCCTTCGGCATCGCCATCAACGCGCTCGCCTCCAACGCGGGGGTCGACATCATCTCCAACCCCTCGTTGCTCATCGTCGACAACGAGGAAGCCAAGATCAACGTGGGACGCAACGTGCCGATGCCGGTGTCGAGCGGCACGTACAACAACGGCCAGTCCGTCGTGTCCTACGACCGCGAAGACGTGGGCATCGAGCTCACCGTCACGCCGCAGATCAACGAGGCCAACTACGTGACGATGGAGCTGGCGCTCACCGTGGCGGAGGTCGAGGAAGACAGCAGCGGCCTCGACGTGACCCAGGCCGGCTTCATCACGTCGGAGCGCGAGATGGAGAACGTGGTCGTGGTGCAAGACAACCAGACCATCGTGATCGGCGGGCTCATCGGCAGCACCGCCACCCAGGTGGAGACCAAGATCCCCATCCTCGGCGACATCCCGCTCATCGGCGCCCTCTTCCGCGGCCAGCGCGACACCGAGCGCAAGACCAACCTGCTCATCTTCCTCACGCCCCACGTCATCAACGAGGCGGAAGACCTGCAGGAAGTGTACCGCGTGAAGTGGGCGCAGCGCCAGGAGTTCATCCGCCGCTTCTACGGCAAGTCTCGCGACGACCAGCAGAAGGAGATCCAGGCGATCCTCGCCGGCTCGATGAACATCATCGACCAGCCCTCGCAGTACCGGACGAAGATGGCGCCGGTGGAGAAGAACACCACCATCGACCTCGGAGGCTCCTCCTCCACCACTACGATCCTGCCGCCCGACGGCACGGCCGGTGGCACCGCCAAGCCCAGCACCGAGGCCGACCCGGGGGCAGACGTGCCCATCCCCGGCGAGCCCGCCGAGGGCGACGAGTAATGGCCATCCGGAGGGTCGGCCTCGAAGACCTGCTCGTCGAGTCGGGCGCCGATCCACAGAAGCTTCGCGACGCGCGGCGCGAGTCCGAGCGCGGCGGAATTTCCCTGCTCGAGGGCATCGAGCGTGTCCACGCCGCGGCGCCGGCCGTGGTCGCGCGTTCGCTCGCCCAGATGCTCGGCCTCCCCTTCCGCGACAGCATCGAGATCGACCGCGTGGAGGTCGACCTCGTGCGCCTGATCTCGCTGGCGATGGCGCGAGAAGAGGGCTTCCTCCCGCTCTGGCGCGAGGGTGCCTTCGTGCGCCTCGCCATCGCCGAGGAGCGTGCCCTCGGCATCCTGGAAGACCTGCGACTGCTCTACGGGGCCCCCGTCCGGCCCTTCGTCGTGCCCTCCGACGTGCTGCGCGACGCCACCAACAAGGCCTACGACCGTGCCTCGCGCTCCGCCAGCGCGGTGATGGACGAGATCGTCGAGGACGGTATCGACGAGGGCGCCGGCGACCTCAACCTCGACGCCGACATCGTCGACGACCCCAACCAGGCGCCGATCATCAAGTTCGTCAACTCGCTCCTGTCCCAGGCGGTGAAGGACCGGGCGAGCGACATCCACATCGAGCCCTTCGAGAAGGAACTCGTCGTCCGCTTCCGGGTCGACGGGGTGCTCTACGAGATCGTCAAGCCGCCGCCTCGTTTGCAGGCGTCGATCGTTTCGCGCGTGAAGATCATGGCGGGACTCAACATCGCCGAGAAGCGCATCCCCCAGGACGGCCGCATCCGGACGCGCTTCGCGGGACGCGAGATCGACCTGCGCGTGAGCACCTTGCCCGTCCGCCACGGCGAGCGCGTGGTGATGCGTATCCTCGAGAAGGGGACGGTCTTCTCGCTCGATGGCGTGGGCATGGGCAAGGACACCATCGCCCACTTCCGCCACCTCATCCAGCGTCCCCACGGCATCCTGCTCGTCACCGGGCCCACCGGCTCCGGCAAGACCACCACGCTCTACTCGGCGCTGGCCGAGATCAACGCCCCCGATCTCAACATCCTCACCATCGAAGACCCCATCGAGTACGAGCTGCGCGGCATCGGCCAGACGCAGGTCAACCCCAAGATCGAACTCACCTTCGCGTCCGCCTTGCGCGCGCACCTGCGGCAAGATCCCGACGTCATCCTCGTGGGCGAGATCCGCGACCGGGAAACTGCCGACAACGCGGTGCAGGCCTCGCTCACCGGCCACCTGGTCTTTTCCACCCTGCACACCAACGACGCCGCCACCGCCTTCACGCGGCTCATCGACATGGGCGTGGAGCCATTCCTCGTCACCTCCTCGCTCATCGCGGTGCTCGCCCAGCGCCTCGTGCGCAAGCTCTGCCCCAACTGCAAGGCTCCGTACGTGCCCACCGACGCCGAACTCAAGGAGGCCGGCATCACCCGCGCCCGCATCGCCGGGCACACGCTCTACAAGGCGAGGGGTTGTCCTGCCTGCCTGTCCACCGGCTACAAGGGCCGGAGCGGCATCTACGAGCTGCTCCTGGTCGACGACGAGGTGCGCACGCTGGTGCTGTCGGGCGCGAGCGCGGTCGCCGTGTCCCGCAAGGCGCGTGAACTGGGGATGCGATCCCTCCGTGACGACGGCATCCGCGTGGTCATGGAAGGGGGAACCTCGCTCGACGAGGTCATGCGCGTTACCCAAGAGGACGTCTCGGAGGCCTGATGGCGGTCTACGAGTACGTTGGCTTCGACGGGGCCGGCAAGTCGATCAAGGGCGTGATTGACGCCGACAACGCCAAGAGTGCGCGCGCGCGCCTGCGCAAGCAGGGGCTGTTTCCCACCGACGTGCACGAGCAGCAGCAGGGCGGCGTCCGGGGACAGGGTCTCGCGCTCCAGGTGGACTTCTCGAAGTACCTCCAGCGGGTCACCCCGCAGGAACTGTCCACCGTCACCCAGCAGATGAGCACGCTGGTCGGCGCGAACATCCCCATGGTCGAGGCCTTGTCGGCACTCCTGGAACAGACGGAGAATCCCAAGCTCAAGGCGGTGTTCACCGACATCCGCGAGAAGGTCAACGAGGGCCACAGCCTCGCCAAGGCGATGCGAGCCCACCCGAGCGTGTTCGACGATCTCTACGTGAACATGGTCGACGCCGGCGAGCAGTCCGGTGCCCTCGACGTGGTGTTCTCCCGCTTGGCCGCCTACACCGAGGCGAGCGTCGCGCTCCGGGGCAAGCTCATCGCGGCGGTCACCTACCCGATCATCATGACCATCATCAGCGGCGCGCTGGTGCTGGGCCTGTTCACCTTCGTCATCCCGCGCATCCAGCGCATCTTCGAGACCTCCGGCAAGGAACTGCCGCTGCTCACGCGAGTCATCTTCGGGATGTCGAGCTTTGTCATCGACTACAAGTGGTATCTCATCGTGGCGATCCCGCTCGCGGCCTACGGCGCCCGGCGCTGGTTCAAGTCCGCCCGTGGTCGCGCGTGGTGGCACCGGACGTCGCTGCGGATGCCCGTGTTCGGTCCTCTGAACCGGCTGGTGGCGGTGTCGCGCTTCTGTCGCACGCTGGCCACGTTGCTGGTGTCGGGGGTGCCCATCCTCACCGCGCTCAACATCGCCCGCGCGGTGGTCGGCAACGACGTGATCGCCGTGGCGGTGGAGCAGGCCTCGAAAAACATCAGCGAGGGCCAGTCGATTGCCGTCCCGCTCAAGGCGAGCGGACAGTTCCCGCCGATTGTCACGCACATGATCGCCATCGGCGAGAAGACGGGCGAGCTCGAGGCGATGTTGTCGAAGGTGGCCGACGCCTACGATCTGGAAGTGGAGAATACCGTCAATTCTTTCACCTCTCTCCTCGCGCCCATTCTCGTGGTGTTCATGGGTGTGGTGGTGGGCATCATCGCCCTGGCGGTGCTGCTCCCCATGTCCCAGATGGCTTCAACCCTCCGCTAAGGGAGTTTTACAGTGAATAAGTCTCGTCTGCTCGCCAACAGCACGCGGTCGCGCCGGGGCATGAGCCTCACCGAGATCATGGTGGTCATCGCCATCATTGGCATCGTCGGCAGCGTCATCGCCGTCAACGTGTTCTCCTTCCTCGACGACGCCGCCGTGGATGGCACCAAGATCCAGATCCGCAACATGGAGAAGGGGCTCATTGCCTACGCCGCCAAGCACAAGGGCAAGTTTCCCAGCGGCTCCGAGGGGCTCGACGCGGCCAAGAAATACTTCGGGGATAAGGGCGAGGTGCCGGTCGACCAGTGGGGGAACGCCTTTCTCTACTCCTCACCGGGTTCGCACGGCGACCACCCCTACGAGATCGTGTCACTCGGCAAGGACGGCAAGGAGGGCGGCGAAGACGCCAACGCCGACATCCAGTCCTGGAACATGGACGAGTAGTCGATGAAGGCTCGCCGCGGCATCACGCTGGTGGAGATCATGGTCGCCCTCGCGGTGATCGTGCTCGTCACCGCCGTGGCGATTCCCTCGATGGCGGCGGTGTTCGACCTGGAGCAGCGGGGCGCGGCCAAGCAACTGGTCGACAGCTACCGGCTCTTGCAAACCGAGGCCATGCTCCGCAACGTGAGCTTCCGCATCGCCTACAACCTCGACCGTCGCACCTGGTGGGTGGAGGTGGGCGAGCCGAGCGCGCTCATCTTCTCCGATCCTCGTGCCCGCGAGGAGGCCGAGAAGGAGCGGCAGCGCAAGCTCAAGCACTTCACCCAGAAGGAGATCGCCAAGGGCGAGGCCGACGACATCGTCGACGACGGCAGCGGGAAGTTCACTGGGCTCGACACCCCCTTCTTCGAGACCAGGCACGAGCTGCCCGGCGACACCGCCTTCGCCTTCGTCTACACGCCCCAGTACGGCGATCCCGTGGAGCCGAGCGAGGAACTGCCAGACGACGCCGAGGACGAGCGCATCGTGTACAGCCACGTCTTCCCCGACGGGACGATGGAGTACACGGTGGTGCGGCTGGTCGACATCTACGACCCGGCCGACGGCTACACGGTGGAGGTGGAGCCCTTCAGCGGGCAGGTGACGCTCGACACCGAGGCCACCGAGGTGGGCGCCAACCAGCGCTGGATCCCGTCGGAGGCGCCGACCAGCCGATGAGGCGCGCGTTCACCCTCGTGGAGATCGTGATCGCGCTGGCGATCCTTGGCTTCTCGCTCGCCGTGCTGGTGGAGTCGGAGGCCGGCAGCGTGACCCTCACCATCGAGAGCCAGCGGGTGCTCACCGGCAACGCGCTCGCCAACCAGAAGCTGGCCGAGGTGCTCCTGCAACTCGAGGTGGATGGCTTCTCCGACACCGACAAGGGCGAGGAGGGCGACTTCCGCGACTTCGGCGCCGACGGGCTCTTCGGCGAGGCCATCGACTTCGAGGGCGAGTACGACGACTACGGCTGGGCGTGGACGGTGCGCGAGGTCGACATGCAGATGGGCGACGTGAGCAGCGCCATCTCCGACCTCCAGGGCATGTCCGACGACGACAACACCACCGACGGCAACCTCGAGGAGTCGCTCGGCGAGAGCGACCTGACGCAGTCGATGATGGGCAACATGCTGGGCGGCGACGCGCTCAACGAGATGTTGTCGCCGTGGATGCGCGAGGTGCGGGTGGTGGTGTGGTGGGGTGAGGACCCCGGCGACCTCGAGAGCGAGGAGCTGTGTGACAACTGCGTGGAGCTGGTGACACACGTGTTCAATCCCTCGGGGACGGTGGTGGCCTCCGGCAACGGCGGCGGCGGCAGCGAGGAGGAAGAATGAAGCTCCGGCGCGCCTTCACCCTGGTGGAAGTGGTCGTGGGGATCGGCATCCTCGCGCTCATCGGCACGATTACCTTCTCCACCATCGCCAGCGCCGCGATCACCCGCGACGCGCTGGAGGAAGAAGATTCCGCCAACCAGTCGGCTCGGGTGGCGCTCGACCGTCTCACCCGCGACCTGCGCCTGGCATACCTCACCAAGAACGTGAGTGCGATCAACACCTATGCCACCCAGTTCGTGGGACAGAATGGCGACCCCGACGCCCTGTTCTTCACCACGCTCTCGCACCGCCGCATGTATGTCGACAGTCGCGAGTGCGACCAAACCGAGGTGACGTACTGGACCGAGTCCGATCCCACCATGCCCGGCGCGTACGTCTTGCTTCGTCGCGAGGCCCCGCGCATCGACAACGAGCCCGAGAAGGGCGGCCTGATCGCGCCGCTCGCCTACCACCTGAAGGAAGTCGAGTTTCGCTACATCAACCCGAAGACCAACGAGTGGAAGGACGAGTGGGACACCAACGGCTCGGAAACCTCCGCCATGCTGCCGCGGGCCGTGCAAGTGTTGCTGGTGTTCCTCGTCCCCGATCCCGACGACGACACCCGGTTGGTGGAGCGTCCCTTCGCCACCACCGTCATCCTGCACTACGCCGACAAGCTCACCCAGAAGTCGAGCGACGGCGACGGCGGCACCGGCGAGGAGAACAACTGATGCGCGGCGCGCGGGCTCGTAACCGTCGCAGCCGCGGAGGCATCGCCCTCATCGTGGTCACCGCCGCGCTGATGATCCTCACCACGCTGGTGGTCGACATCGACTTCGGCACCCGCGTCCGCTTCATCGCCGCCACGCACAACCGAGACTCCACTCAGGCCTACTGGATTGCCAACTCTGGCATGAGCCTGATGCGGCTGGTGCTCATGGGCAACAAGCAGCTCAACGACTACGTGAAGTCCAACAGCACGCTCAAGACCTACTTCGCCGAGTCCGGTCTGCCCACCAACGATCTCTTGCTGACGTACCTCCCGTTCATCAACACCGGCCTCTTGCGGATGATGTTCGTGGGCGGCGGCGACCTCGATGAAGACGAGGTGACCGAGTACGCCCAGACCGGCGAGCTGAGCGAGGAGACGGTGCAGGAGTCGCGCCAGGGGGGCAGCTCCAAGTTCAAGAACCGCAACTTCCTCGACTTCGAGGGCGACTTCTCCGCCGAGGCCAACGGCGAGGACTGCAAGATCAACATCTCCGGCCTCGCCAATCACGAGGATCCCATCACCGAGGACCCGATCTACGAGATGCTCGAGGCCCTGATGTCGGGCGAGGAGAACGAGATGTGGTTGCGCGAGCGCAACCTCCGTCCCGAGGAGCTGGTGGGCAACCTCGCCGACTGGGTCGACAGCGACAGCACCGTGGCCAGCGGGGCCGGGAGCTACGAGGACAACTACTACAATCGCCTCGACAGCCCGTACATGGCGAAGAACGCCCCCTTCGACAGCATGGACGAGATCCGCCTCGTCGAGGGCTGGCAAGACGCGGTGTTCGAACGCTGGGGCGACAAGATCACCATCTACGGCAGCAAGAAGATCAACATCGCCTGCACCGACCAGGAGGTCATCAAGATGATGCTCCGGGCCTGGGGTGGCATCTCCACCGACGCCGAGGCCGAGTACGTGCTCCAGGGGCTGGAGCAATGGAAGGCCGACGGCAACGTGATCTCCACCTGCAACGACTTCAAGAACGCAGTCCAGGAGAAGGCCGGCATCACCATGGATGAGGACTTCAGCACCTACTGCACGAGCAAGAACACCGTCTACACCGTGAAGTCCACCGGCAGCGTGGGCGACGTGATGGTCACGATCACCGCCGTGATCGACCAGTCATCGTCCGACGCCGGCCGCGTGAAGTACTGGCGGGTGGAGTAAGGAGTCGAGATGGCGATCGTACAAGGCATCGACGTGGGCAGCTGGCGCGTGCGCGTGGCCACGATGGAGGGCAGCTTCCGTCGTTTCGTGCTGCGCGACGTGACCGAGATGGAGAGCAGCGTGGGCACGGCGCAGGCGCTCGAGGCCATCCGTGCCCAGGAGCCGGGCTGGGCGCAGGCCGACAAGGCCAGCGGTTTCCCGCTCGACAAGGGCGCGATGCGGCTGGTGACGCTCCCCTTCACCGACCGGGCCACGGTGGCCAAGGCGCTGCCCGCCGAGGTGGAGTCGAGCGTGCCCTACGACCTCGAGGACATGGTGCTCGCCACGCAGCTGGTCGACACCGACAAGGGCAAGTCGCGCACCCGCGCGGTGATCGCCCCCAAGGCGGCGCTGGAGGTCACCCTCGAGCTGCTCCGCGCGGCGGGCGCCGAGCCCAAGGCGCTGGTGCTCGACGCCGAGGCCCTCGCCAGCTTCGCTGACCGGGGGGTCCAGGCGGTGATCGACGTGGGTCACGGCCGCACCATCCTGGCGCTCGCGCAGGGCGGCCAGCTCGTGGCGGCGCGCCTGGTGCCCATCGGCGGCCACGCCATGACGCTTGCCATCGCCGAGGCGCTCAGCGTGTCCGAGGCCGAGGCGGAGCTGTTCAAGCACGGCGCCACCCTCCCGGTGGGCACCGCGAGCCCCGACGGCTGGTCCGACGCCGAGCCCACCGACGCCGGGCGCAGGGGCCCGGTCGGCCACGCGGCGGCCGAGGCGGCGCTGCTCGGCGTGGTCGACGAGCTGATCGTGGAGCTGCGGGCGCGGCTCATCGCGCTGGAAGACGAGCTGTCCCTCGGCATCGACGAGATGCTCCTCGCCGGCGGCGGGAGTCTCCTGGACGGTTTCCCGGCGCGCCTGTCGCTGGCCACGGGCGTCCCGGTCCGGGCCGTCCTGGTTCCGGGCGGGCACCCCGCCTCCTGCGCCCTCGCCGTGGCCTACGCCCGCGTGGCCGCCGACGACGTCAAGCCCCTCGATCTGCGCGTGGGCGAGTACACCTACCGGGGCCACGCCGACGTGATGTGGACGGCGGCGAGCTGGGGTGCGCTCGCCACCACCGTTGCCATCCTCCTGGCGCTCGCCGTGAGCGTCTACCGCCTCAGCGGCACCTGGGCCGATGGTGCCGAGGTCGACACCGACGTGGTCGACACTGTCACCCGCAATTTCCCCGAGGTGGACGAGGCCCGCCTGGCCGACTCCTCGGTGGCGCTCAGCATCTTCACCGAGAAAGCGGCGGAGGCAGCGGCGCGCGTGGCCGCGCTCGGCCCGGCGGTGTCGGGCGAGCCGCCAACGCTCACGATGCTCAAGGCACTTTCCACCGCGCTCCCGCCCAACCAGCAGGCGCGCATCGACGTGCGCGAGCTCAACATCTCGGCCGACGCAGTGAGCTTCAAGGCCGAGACCGACAGCTACGAGAGCGCCGCCAACATCGAGGAAACGCTGAAGAACTCGGAGCGTTTCGCGCAGGCGAGGAAGTCGGAGGAGAAGAAGTCCTCCGGCGGTCTCACCTTCAACATGAGCATCCCCCTGGGCGCCGCCGGGGGCGAGGTCGAGGTCGAGGCGGAACCCGCTGGCGCCCCGGTGCCGGAGCGGGGCGATGCCCCGGAAGGAAAGGAGGGCTAGATGGCTGTGAAATTTCTCGAGCCGGTGAAGACTGGCTTCGGCGCCATGGTGGCCGACATGAGCCCCCGCGACCGGAAGCTGTTCCTTGGCCTCATCGTGGCCGCCTACCTGGGCGCGCTGGGGTTCTGCCTGTGGCTCGGCGGCTCGCTGGTGGCCGACGCGCGCTCGCGGGTGGAGGTGCGCGAGACGGCGCTCGGTCGTCTCCGCACCCTCGAGGCGCAGTACGTGGCCGACGCCGCCAAGGTGGACGAGATCGAGAACATCTTGCGGCAGAACGCCAATCAGGACTTCCAGGCCTACGTGGAGAAGGCCGCGCAGAAGACCGGCGTGACCCAGAACCTGCGCGCCGTGCGCGAGAAGGGCATGACACAGGAGGGCACCCTGCAAGTGAAGACCTACGCGGTGGACGTCGACAAGGTGACGCTGCAGCAACTCACCGATTTCCTGTACGAGGTCGAGGCCGGGGGCTACCCGCTGCGCATCGACCAGAGCCGCATCAAGACCAGTGGCTCGGCGGGCAGCCGCCTGCTGAGCGCCTCGCTGGAGGTGAGCGCCTATCGCCTGCAAGAGGAGGCGCCCGTCGCCCCCCAGGGAGGTGAGTGATGTTGCGTTGGCTCGCGCTGGGCGCTGGCTGCGTCCTCACCGGCGGCATCGGCACCGCCGCCGGGCTCTACATGGCCTTCCCCTCCGAGAAGGCCGCCGAGTATGCCGAGTGGCGCGTACACAGCGCCAACGACGACTACGCCCTCGAGGTGGGCGGCGTTCACCCGTGGTGGCTGCCCGGTGTCGCGGCCGACGATGTGACCTTCTACACCGTCAAGAAGGCGCGTCGCAAGAAGGACCAGGAAGGCCCCACGCTCGAGCGGGTGCAGGTCCTCCAGCTCGACAGGCTCGCGGTGCGGGCGCAGCTCTTGCCCCTTCTCCTCGGCAAGACTGCGGTCAGCTACCAGGCGGAGTTGCTGGGTGGCAGCATCGACGGCGCCTTCGCGCGCTCCGACACGGCGATGGAACTCGAGTTCGAGATCGACGAGCTCGACCTCGGCGCCGCGCCCATCGAGAAGGACGACCTCTCGGTGAGCCTGCTCGGCACCCTCTCGGGCAAGGCCGACCTGGTGCTCGACACCGAGGACGTGAAGGCCTCCACCGGCGGCCTCGAGCTGAGCTTCGACGGGCTCAAGCTCGGCGCGGGCAGCAAGGTGATGGGCATCGAGCTGCCGGCCGTCAGCTTCAGCACGGCGGGCGTGAAGCTCGAGGTGCAGCAAGGCAAGCTCGAGGTGATCGAGGGCAAGTTCGACGGCGACCTCATCGACATGGAGCTCTCCGGCGACATCTCGCTCAACAAGAAGCTCGAGCGCAGCCGCAACCGGCTGGAACTGGTGGTGACGCTGCCGGAAGACCTCGACAAGCTCGCCTCCATCGCGCCGCCGTTGAAACGCTCGCGTGACGAGGAGGGCGGCTTCCACTTCAGCATCGGTGGCACGGTGCTCTCCCCCACCTTCCGGCCCGGGCGAGGCACCGGCAAGTCCTCGCGGAGCGACCGCGACGGCGAGGAGTCGCCGTCGAAGCCGCGGCTGTTGTCGGGCGAGGAGGGCGGCGTCAGCGAGGACGATCCCGAGGCCGCGCGCGAGGAGCGTCGCAAGCGCCGCGAGGAGCGCATCAAGGAGCGGCGCGAGCGCCTCAAGAAGCGCCGCGAGGAAGCCGCCCAGACGCGGGGCGACGGGGCGGTCGTGGGCGACGGCGAGGGCGACATGATGGGCGGACCGATGGACGACCTCGGCGACGGCCGCGGCCCCCGTGACGACGACGGCGGCGGCTACGGCGACGACATGGGACCGCCCGACGACTTCGAGTACCCCGACAACGACATGGGCCCGGGGCGGCCGATGGATGGTATGCCCGACGGCGGCCCACCCGGCAACGAGAATCCCCCTGACTTCGAGGAGTAAGTGGCCGTTCCCGTCGTCAACGAGTTCCTATATGACTGGCCGGAGCGCGACGGCGGCCACGAGTTCGTCGAGATCTGCGTCCCCGCCGCCGACCCCGAGAGCGTGACGGTGGATCTCGACGGCTGGAACTTGGAGTATTTCGGTCGCGACTGGCGCCAGCTCGGCACCCTGGATGGCATGGACGTGACGCCCGGCGAGCCTCTCCTCGTCACCGTCTTCACCGACGGCATGTGGAACGGCGACGAGGGCACCGCCGGGCTGAGGCTGGTCGACTCGGGCGGCCACGTGGTCGACACCGTGCTCTACGGCGCGCCCAACCGCGGCGACGTGGCCGACGACCGCGGGGAGTACGCCGAGGGTCCCGACACGCCGGCCGACAGCGGCGCTTCCCTGGGGCGATACCCCGACTGTCTCGACACAAACGTGTCGATCGACGACTTCGTGGTGTATGCCTACCCCACCCCCGGGGAGGAAAACCCCGCCCTCGGTCGCGACACCGGGACCGTGGACAGCGGCCGTCCCGACCGCACGGAGCCGCCGGGCGGCGACGAGTGTACGTGCGCCGCCGGATCGCCGTTGGCCTTCCCCCTGGGCCTCGCCGGTGCGATGCTGGGCCTCGCCCGGCGGCACCTGCGCCCGCCGGGTTAGCCCGACTGGTCCGGAGGACGGATGTTCCTTGCCCTCGCGTTTCCCGCCCTCTCTGGCCTCCTGGTCAACGAGGTGATGTACGACCCCACCGGCTCGGAGACGGGCGCCGACGAGTGGATCGAGCTGTGCAACAACGGCACGGAAACCGTGGATCTCGCGGGCTACTGGGTGGAGTCGGGCGGCACCGAGTTCGGTTCTTGTTTCGACATCACCGCCGGCAGCATCGCCCCCGGCGAGTACGTGGTGCTCGGGGGCAGCTCCACCACGCACCCCGGCAGCTTCGCCCCCGAGCTGCAGAACGGCGGCAGCGAGACCGACGGCCTGCGGCTGGTGGCCCCCGACGGCACCGTGGTCGACACGCTGCTCTACGACGACAGCGGCAACAGCAACGGCCTGGTGGACGATCTCGGCGGCACCGAGTCCACCCCCGCGCCCGACGTGGCCGAGGGGCACTCGCTCGGCCGCTGGCCCGACTGCACCGACACCGACGTGTCGGGTACCGACTTCGTGGACTACGACGCGCCCTCGCCGGGCGCCGCCAACGCCGAGCCCGAGGGCGGCGACACGGGCGACACCGGCGACACCGGCGGGTCCTTCGCCGACTGCTCGCTCGCGCCCTACCTGACCATCAACGAGCTGATGCCCAACCCCGACGGCTCGGGCTCCGACGAGGAGTGGATCGAGCTCTACAACAGCGGCAGCGAGCCCATCGATCTCGGCGGCTGGCTGGTGGAGTGGGACACCTCGTCCTGGGACGGCGCGTCGGACTTCGAGTTCGAGACGGGCACCGTGGTGGAGGCCGGTGGCTTCCTCGTGGTGGGCTACGGCGGCGTGGAGGTGAGCTTCTCGATGGGCGACGCCGGCAGCAGCGCCGACGGCGTGCGCATCAGCTGCGGCGGCAGTCCGGTCGACACCGTGATCTACGGTGACGACGACCCCGGCGAGCTGACCGACGACACCGGCAGCCTCGCCACCTCCTTCGCCCCGAAGCCCAGCGACGGCACCGCGCTCGCGCGCTACGAGGACGGTCGCGACACCAACCTGTCTGCGGACGACTTCGTCTACGCCTCGGAGCCCACGCCGGGCGCGGCCAACAAGGTGCCACACTGCGATCCCACCGGCGGCGAGGGGTTGAAGGTCAACGAGGTGCTATTCGACCCGAGCGACGACGACGACACCTACGAGTGGGTGGAGCTGTACAACGCCGGCTCGGTGACGATCCAGCTCGAGGGTTTCCAGCTCGAGGCCGCGAAGTCCTCGTGGGACAACAACGCTACCTTCCCCGCCGAGCTCTCGCTGGCGCCCGGCGAGTTCTTCGTCATCGGCGGCGGCGACGTGCCCGAGCAGGACTACGCGGCCGACGACCTCGACCTCGGCAATGGCACCGAGGGCGATGGCGTGCGCGTGCTCGACTGCGAGGGGCTGGTGCTCGACACCGTGCTCTACGGCGACGAGCTGGCCGACGACATCACCGGCGACGGCGGCGCCACCGACGTGGTCGACGACCCGGGGACGGGATCGAGCTTTGGCCGCTTCCCCGACGGGGCCGACACCGACCAGCACACCAACTTCTTCCCCTACGACAGCCCGAGCCCCGGCGAGCCCAACGCCGACCCCGGCAGCGACAACGACGGGGAGACGGGCGACACCGACGACACCGACAAGACGGAAGAGCCGCCCGGGGGGGGGCT
>VGRE01000096.1 GCA_016875435.1 Deltaproteobacteria bacterium
CAGCGCCGCGCCCATCTCGTCGCCCGGGGTGGTGCTCGCCACGGTGGCGGTGCCGTCGTCGTAGAGCGTGCCGTCGGGCGCGCCCAGCGGGAGCACCCAGGCGAGGCCGGCCGAGTGTACGTCGCGGTCGGCCACCACGAGGTCGTCGCCGCCGTCGCCGTCGAGGTCGGGGCCGGCGCAGAGCGCGTCGCCCCGGGGCGCGTCGGTGCCCTCCTCGAAGCGCGCGAGGCGCTCGCCGCGCTCGAAAACGTACGCGGCGCCCTCGCCCTCGGCGAGCACCACCAGCCGCTCGCCCTGCGCCGCCAACTTGGCCCCGAAGAGCCCCGTGGACATCGCCTCGCCCTGCAGCGCCGCGGCCAGCGGCTCCACCGCCAGCTCCCCGGTGAGGTGCGCCGGCTCGGCGGTGTCGGCCGTGTCGCCCGTGTCGCGATCAGCAGTGTCGCGACCGGAGGTGTCTGGAGGGTTCGAGTCGCCTACCCCGGTGCAGCACGCCAGCAGCAGCAGCACGACGCGGGACATCCTGATCCAGCGCATAGCACGCTTCTCCGGCTATACGCGCGGGCGGATGTTGCTGCTCGCCGCCCTCGCCGCCGCCGCGCCCGACCGGGCCTGGATCTTCGTGATGGATGGCCACCGGGCCAGCGAGGGCGTCGATGCCGGCACCGAGAACCTCGAGTGGCTGATGGGCACGATGGCGCCGCAGGGGGCCATCGTCTACAACCTGCTCAACCGCGACTCCACGCAGACCGATGGTGCCCACCGCGGCGCGCTCTCGGGCCGGCGGGAGCCCCAGCCGGGCCTGCCCTGGTACGACGGCCGGCGGCTCCAGCGCGCGCTCCGTCCCACGGTGTTCGAGGCGATCGGCATGGCGCGCGGCCTCGATCTCGACGGCGGCTACGTCGATGGCAACACCGTGTTCATGGACTCCCAGGGGCGCTCGGTCTACCCGGGCCTCGGCACCGTGGGCGCGCGGGAATACCCCAGCGAGTCGGAGTCGACGGTCGACGACGAGGCCCTCGTCGACCGCTCGCTCGCGCGGGTGGCCGCCCAGGGCGCGCAGGTGATCCTGCTGAACCTGCACGAGGCCGACAAGAACGGCCACAACGAGCGCTGGGACGGCTACGTGGGCAGCATCGCGCTGGAAGACCAGCTCGTGCGCTACGTGGCCGGGGCGGCGATGGGCGCCAACGACGCGGTGTTCATCTTCGCCGACCACGGGCGTCACCTCGACGATCGCTGGCGCGGCCACACCGACAGCTGCGCCGGCTGTCGCGAGAGTTTCTTGCTCGCCTGGGGGCCAGGGATCGCCCAGGGCGTGGTGGTCGACGGCGGCTGGGAGCTCCAGGACATCGCTGCCACCATCGCCTACGTGATGGGCGCGGAACTGCCTCTGGCCCGGGGTCGGCCGATCGTCCCGGTCCTGGCCGAGCCGCCGCCCACGCCCGCAAGCTCGGTGGTCGACCCCGATCTCGCCGTCGATGCCAACGGGCGCGTCCACCTGTTCGCGTCGCGACTCAAAGACGCCGCCGAGGGCGAGGGCATCGTCCACCGCTACTCCGACGACCAGGGCAAGACCTGGACCGATGCCGACGACGTGCCGCTCGGCGAGGGCGTCACCCCCGAGGAGGTCCGCGCGCTGGCCACGCCCACCGGCCTGCGCGTGAGCTGGCGCGCCTACGACGAGGCGCTCGGCACGTGGACGGTGGTGGCCTCCGAGGGCGACGGGGAGAGCTGGTCTGTGCCCGCGGTGATCGACAGCGACGTGTTCTCGAGCACGCTCCCCGAGGTGGTGGACGGCCCCGACGGGCGGGCCCACTTCTGGTCCTGGGACGAGTTCGTGGGCATCGCCGACGCCCCCGCCGACTGGATTCACGTCGCGAGCGGCGTGCAGACCCCGGTGACCGGTCCCGGCAGCTTCCACCTCCCGGCCGAGGTGGAGCTGCTGTCGACCCCCGACGACGTGGTCGGCGCCTTCGCCGCCATCCCCGCCGAGGACTACTTCGAGGCCAACGACAACCGCGACATCTGGGTGATGCTCGGCGGGCAGTCCGACGCGCCGCATTTCGCGCGGGTGAGCGCCGACGCCGACTACTCGTACTGGCCCTCGCTGGTGCGCACCGGCGATGGCCTGCTCCACCTCGCCTGGGCCAGCCGCCAGGGCGCCAACCTGGAGGAGGGCGGCTGGCGGCTCGCCTACGCCCAGAGCGGCGACAGTGGCAACACCTGGACCACGCCCGCCTACCTCGACCGCGACACCGAGGCGTGGCGGCCCACGCTACTCGCCAGCGGCGACGCGCTCTCGCTCGCCTGGTTGGAGGTGAGCGGCGAGGCGCACCGTCTCCTGGTGGCACCGTTCAATGGCGGGGTGCTCGGCGAGGCGAAGACCGTGGCCTTCGACAACGCCGCCATCGACCGCGTGGCCGCCGTCCCCATCGACGGCGGCTTCCTGCTGGCCTGGGGCGAGGCTCGGGGCACCCTCGACCACACGCTCGCCACCGCGAGGGTCAAGGCCGACGGCAGCTTGCTCGACGCGGAGCCTCCCGTCACTGAGGAGCCACCGTGTGGTTGCGACGGCAGCGGCGCCGCTTGGCTGGTCGGGGCCGGGGCGCTGGCGCGCGCGCTCACTCTGCGTCCTAGCCGAGGATCTCGCCGGGGTCGGCCCGGCGCCTAGTCGCCGTCTTGCGCGAGGATCTCGCTCGGGTAGGCCCAGGCCACCTCGCCGGACTCCACGTAGCGCTCGTTGATGCGCGCGATGAAGTCTTCCAGCAGCATCCGGGGCGTGTAGGTGCTGCCGTCGTCGCGGACGAGCTGCACGTCGTTGCCCTCGGCGTCGGCGAGGTTGATGAGCCCGTTGTCGTGCACGTGGAAGTACCAGGTGTTCAGCCGCGCGTCCTGGCGGTAGCGCACCGACTGGCGCAGCATCTGCCACAACACCTCGAAGTCGCTGTCGTCGTAGAGCTGCTGCACGCCGAGGTCGAAGAAGTCGGCCATGTAGGTGCCGGTGGCCTGCTGCTCGCCGATCTTGATCGCCGCGCTGTTGATGCCGGGCAGGTAGAGCAGCGAGGAGTAGGCGCTCTCCTGGGCCCAGGCGTCCACGTCGTTGGGGTGCCACGTGGCCGCTCGGTCCTCGGCGCGCCACGGCGTGGGGTTCTTGCCGCGGGGGTCGTCGTAGTCGATGTTGTTGTAGGCCCAGGTGCCCGCGAACAGCGTCATCGGGAAGCCGGTGCGCCCCTGCGACTCGCGCTCCACCTCCTGGTAGAACTTGAGCCAGTCGTACTCCCACATGCCGTGGCGGTCGGCACCCACGATGAAGTTCGCGCCGCCGGGAATGTTGCGGTCGGCGATCTCGGCGCGGGGCTGGAGGAAGGCGTAGTAGCAGTCCCAGTCGCCCAGCGTGCAGTACTCCGGGTCGTCGGGGAAACAGGCCGCCGAGGAGCCGGCCGCGATGTAGTTCGGGTCGTCGGCGCCGCAGTAGTCGGGGTTGCTGGTAAACCCGCTGTCGTTCGGCCCCGCGTCGGAAGAGGAGCAGTGGTAGCAAGGCCGATTGTGCAGCATCACGCCGAGCTCGAAGCCGACCTCGTCTTGCAGCCACGGGTAGATCTCGCCCGCCACGCCGCAGGTCTCCGACTTCTCCGCGAAGTTGTCGGAGATGGCCATCGCCACCGGCACCCCGAGCGACTGCAGCACGCTGGCGTTGGCCTTCACCAGCGCCAGCTCGTGCTCGAAGCTGCTGCCCGAGCCGTCGCAGGGGTCTTCGAGCGCCGCGTCGGAGGGCTCCTCGATGGTGGTGAAGAGGAAGATCTGCAAGGGCGGGCGATCTTCCCTGGCCTCGGGCCGCTCGCCGAGCACCACGTAGTCGAGACCCGACTCGCCCTCGGTGAACACGGTGAGGTCGCCCATCGTCCCCGGGCGGGCCACGTCGACCACCGTGCCCCCGATCGCGTAGCTGTCGACGATCTTGCCGCCCTGCCAGAGCCACGCCGTCCACGCGCCGTCGCTGGCCTCGCCGACGAACCACGCGGTGCCGCGGAAGCGGTCGGCGTAGGCCCAGCGCACGTCGCCGTCGATCTCCACCGGGTCGAGGCCCTGGTCGGCGGCGGTCGTGTCGAGGATGGCGGCGCCCCCGCTGCCGAGCGCCACGTACACCCGGTCGTGATCGACGTCGCCGTCGGCGTGCACGATCGCGCTCTCGGCGGTGGCCGTCCAGCGCACCTCGAGGTGGGGGATGTCGACGCCGACGAGCGTGCCGGTGTCGTCGAGCAACACGGCGGTGAGGCCGTCGTCCATCGCGAAGGCCCCGGTGACCCCGAGGGCAACGTCCATGGTCCGCAGGGTGACGGCGTCGCGCTCCGAGGCGGTGATCACCGCGAGGCCGCTCGACTCGCTGCCGTCACGCGCGGTGAGCAACAGCTCGTCGCCATTGCTGGTGTACACGCAGGGGCCGATGTGCTTGCCCCGCGCCGTGAGCTCGGCCGGCAGCGCGATGGTCTGCGCCGCGACGTTGAAGGTGTAGGGCATGTCGCCCTCGAGCGCGGTGTCGACCACCTCGATGCGGTCGCCCTGGTCTTTCACGAGGAACAGCCGCCCGTTGTCGTCGTCGCCGCAGAAGTTGGCGGTGGGCTTGTCGGTGTCGATGCGGCCGCTCGCCCACTCGGTGCCCCGGCAGATGCCGTCTTCGTCGATGGTGCCATCCACGCACCAGGTGCCCTCGGGGAAAACGTAGGTGTCGAGCAGGTAGCGCCAGCTCAGCGAGCCAGTGCCCGACTCGGGGGGCGCTTCCATCAGGTAGGTGTAGCCATCGGCCGACGACACCTCGGAACGGAAAGGCCGGTCGAAATCTGGGATGTTCCCCGCTGCCACCTGCTCGATGCTGTAGGGGACGGCCCCGGGCGCCTCGGTGTGGTCGGGTGCTTCCTCTTCCGGGCAGCCGAGCAGAAAGGTGAGCATCAGCATCTCAGGGGAGGGACGTGGGGAGTTCGGCCTCGGCGTAGCCGACGGCGCTGCCGGCGTTGCCCCCGCCGGTGTAGGTGCCGGAGTACCAGGTTCGAAGAAGGCCTTTCCCCTCGTCGACCATCAGGCTGGCGCCGATGGTGCTCTGGTTTTTCCAGGCCGACTCGGCGTCCGGGGCGAGCACCGGGTTCTCTGCCTTGGTCCAGTGGATGCCGTCGAGGCTCATCGCCCAGCCCACCTGGAAGTAGCCGGTGTCGCCGCCGGTGTAGGCCATCAGGTAGTAGTCGCCGAGCATCGCCACCTCGGTGGACTTCACGCGACCAAGCTCCCAGTTCCCCGCCTCGCTCTCGCCGAGCAGCACCGGGTTGTTGCAGTAGTGAGTCCAGTCCGCGCCGTCGGGCGAGAGCGCGTAGCCCACGCGGTGCCGCCCGGTGGAGTACCACATCTCGTAGAATCCCTGAGGGTTTTTCACCACCGAGGGGTGCGCCACCGCGTCGCCACCCCAGAGCTCCTCGGCGTCGATGTGGTCGAGCACCGGGTTCTCGCCGCCCTTCTCGATGGGCGGCAGGTCGGAGAGCTTGTAGGCGCTGCCCTGGGAACCGTGCTGCGCCGCGTACTCGGTGGACGTGGCGAGGCCGATGCTCAGGTTGCCCGACTCCTCGCGGCGACCGGTGTAGTAGAGCCGCCACTCGTCGCCATCGAGCATCAGGAAGGGCGAGTTGGTGGAGAGGTACTTCCAGTCGCCCTCGATGCCGCTGGGGACGCCGGGCTCGCCGAGGCCGAGGCGGTCCCAGGCAAAGCCGTCGTCACTCGCCGCCGCTCCGATGAGGTAGTCCTCGCCGAGGATCTGCTGGCCGGCATACCACATGAAGTAGGCGGTGCCGTCGGTGGCCACCGTGGGGAGGATGGTGCCCACGGCGTCGAAGTCGGCCTCGTCGCCAGTGGGCGGGAGCACGGGGTTGCCGGGGTAGTCCTGGAACTTGGGGACGTAGGGCAGCTCCTCGATGATCCCGGTGGAGCGGTCGAAGCCCATGGCGTGGCCGAAGGGCGCCACCGTCAGCGAGCCCTCGGCGGTGAACACCTCGCCGGGCAGCTTCTCGTGGGTGGCCACCGCCACGAACTCGTGGGTGCCGGCCGGGATGCCGTAGGTGCAGAAGCTCGCGAGGCCATCGTCGCGCGTGAGCATGTCGAAGAAGGCGAAACCCCAGTCGCGAAGCTCCACGTCGACCTCGGCGCCGGTGGCCGGGGCGCCGTTCTCGGTCACCTCGATGGTGAAGCACACGTCGGCGCACTCGTCGGTGAGCTCGCCCGCGACCGGGGCGACGATCCGCACCTCGAGCGCGTCGCCGGCTCCGCCGGGGCCGCTGTCGCCCGCAGGGTCGCAGCCGAGGAGCGCGAGGATCATCGGCGACCCCGGCGCCGGAAGGCGAGCAGGCCGACCGCGGGCAAGAGCAGGCCGGCTCCCTCGTCGCAACCACAGTCGTCGCCGGGCGTCTCGCCGGTGTCGGCCGTGTCGCCGTCGGCGTCGGTATCGGTGTCGGTGTCGGTGTCCCCGTCGCTGTCGGCGTCCGTGTCGCTGTCGCTGTCGGTATCGGCGTCGCCGTCGCCGGTGTCGAGGCAGTCGGGATCGGCCTCGACGAGGCCGTCGCAGTCCTCGTCCTTCGGGCTCTCGCAGTCCTCCGGCGCGCCCGGGTACACCGCCGGGTTGTCGTCGTTGCAGTCGCCCTCTTCCTGGCTGAAGCCGTCGCCGTCCTTGTCGGCCGGCGGGGTGACGGTGCCGAAGAAACTGGGGCTCAGCACCACGTGCTCGAGGCCGTCCTCGCTGCCGCCCGCGCCGTAGTTCTCGTAGCCGTCGTCGCAACCGGCCTCGCCCCACCAGCGGGAGCCGTCGAGCACCAGGTGGGGCACGAGGAAGCCGTTGACCTCGGCGGCGGGCACCGTCACCGCGTACTCGCCCGCGGCCACGCGCGTGGCCTCCCAGTAGGCCTCGGCCGCGCCGTGGATGATCACCTCGATCACCTCGGCGTCGCGCTCGGCAGGGAAGGTGATGGTGACGAGAATGTCGCCGTCGGCTGCCGTGTAGGCATCGAGCGCGTCGCCCATGTTGAGCGAGGCGCCGCTCGCGACGTCGAACTGCGCGCGCACCGGGAGCTGGGGACCGGTCGTCAGGTAGGTCTTGCGGTTGACGAAGGCCTCGTAGATGGCGTTGCGGTCGAAGCTCGCGCCCTCGTCGAGCACCACGGCGGTGAGCGCCCCCGAGTACCAGTGCTCGGTGCGGATGCTGTCCATCCCGCACACCTGCCCGGGGCGGGTGTCGTGGTTGTCGGTGCCGCCGGCCACGCCGAGCGCCAGGCCCGACTCGAGCGCGCTGAGCACCGATCCGCCGTCGGCCCAGCCCGACCAGGGCGGGTCCCAGGTCCAGGAGGCGTCCATGGAACTGCCGTGTTCCGACCACGCCTCCACCGCGGGCCCCCAGGCGAGATCGTGGCAGGCCCAGTCGGTGGGCATCGGCTTCTTCACGCCCGGATGGTGCGGGATGAGCAACGCCGGGCCGAAGCGGGCCTGGAGGCCGTCCATGAACGAGGTGATGGCGGCGCAGTCGGCCACCTCGTTGGTCTGCGGGTCGGAACCGAGGAGATCGCTGTAGCCGGCCGCCGCGAGGGTGGCCTGGTCGCCGAACATCAACAGCGACTTGTGGCCGAGCTGCGCGCCGCCCACCTCGAAGAAGATCTCGGCGCCAGGGAGCGTGACCAGTCCCGACTGGTCGGCGGCGTTGACCATCTGGAACACGCCGTCGAAGGCGGCGGCGTCGGGGGCCCCGGCCCCGGAGTTGTTGATGTGATCGACGCTGGCGACGAAGTCGAGCTGGTTGGCGATCGCCGTGCCGATGTAGTCGGCCACCGCGCCGCAGGCGCCCGAGCTGCAACTGCCAAGGTCGGAGGCGCCGCCGTCGCCCGAGGCGCCCGTGTGGCTATGGATGTCGCCGAAGTAGAAGGACTTGCTACTGAAAGTCTCTTCGGCAAAGGCTGGGAAAGTGAAGATCACGAGGAACATCGGGGCCCTGGGCGGCGGCACTATACCCGCCGAGACGCCGCGCGTCCGCCCGGGCTGGGCGGGATAGGCGCCCGCCGTGCTTGGCTTCCTGCTCGCCTGCGGCCTGCGCGACGTGATGCCGGGGGGCCCGGTGCTCGACGCCGGTGCCCGCGACGCGCTCGAGCCGGGGATCGGCGCGGCCCTGGTCGATGGCCAGCCCGTTGCCTACCTCACGCCGCCCCGGGTGCGCTTTCCCGTGCCCGCGCTCCAGGTGTTCGGGCTCCGCTACGACCTCGACATCGTCGCGGTGTCCGACCATCCCGACTTCGTCATGCACGAGCTTGCTCGCATCACGACCAGCGAGGGCACCCGCTGGATCGCCAAGGACTCCACCGTCGACCGCGAGCAGTGCGTGGCCACCGACATTCCCGACCTGTTCGCCTGGGCGGCCGAGGTGCCGGTACGCCGCGTGGCGTCGGCGATGACGGTCGACGATCGGTCGACCGACGCCGAGATCGACCTCTCGGTGGCGTACACGAATTGCCTAGGCTCGCCCACCCGGATCGACTACCAGGGCCCGGTGCCGACTCAGGCCTCGCGGCCGCGCAACGGCAACACCATGGGGCACAGCCGCCGGGCGGTGGCGGCCCTGCTCGACCTCTTCCTCTTCCGCCCGGGGGGACGGATCGCGGTGGAGATCGACGGGCAAGGCCGCAAGATCGTCCCCTTGCTCGGGCTCGCCCCGCAGGTGTACGCGCTGGCGCAGGTGCAGGGCGGCTTCGCCGTCGTCGACGCGTCGATGGAGGGCGACGAGACGGGCTTCTCGCTCACGCGCCCCGGTCGCGACATCTCCTGGCCCACCCACGCGCACGAGACCTGGCAGGTGGTGGAACACGGGTGGTTGAAGCGGGAGAGCCCGGTGTCGACCCTGCTCTACCACTTCGTGGAGGGGGAGCTCGACCGGGCGCTGGTTACCCAGCAGGGGGTCGTCGTCACCGAGGTGGTGTTCTCGCCGCGCCTGCCCGACGTGCGCCGGCGCTTCGAGGGTACCGCCCGCAGCACCTTCGCCGTCGATGTCAACGGCCAGCGCGGTCACGGGACTGGAGGGGTGGAGGTGCGCTGGCAGGGCGACGACGTGCACATCGACCTCGTACCCACGGAACCCCGGTGGTTCGCCGATCGACCGATGCACGGCACCCTCGCGTACGAGGCGGGAACGGCCTACCTGCACATGGAGAGGATCGATGTTCAAGATCGCTGACAGGGAGTTCGCGTCGCGACTGGTGCTCGGCACGGGCAAGTACCCCGACTTCGCCACGATGCGGGCCTGTCACCTCGCTTCCGGCACGCAGATGGTCACCCTCGCCATCCGGCGGGTGGACCTGTCGGCCCCGCGGGGCCAGAACATCATGGACTTCATCGACCGCGCCCAGATCCACGTGCTGCCGAACACCGCCGGCTGCTACACCGCCGAGGACGCCGTCCTCACCGCCAAGCTCGCCCGGGAACTGCTGGGCACCAACTGGGTGAAGCTCGAGGTCATCGGCGACCCCGACACGCTGTTCCCTTGCACCGAGGGCACCCTCGACGCGGCGCGCACGCTGGTGCGCGAGGGCTTCGTGGTGTTGCCCTACATCGGCGACGATCCCGTGGCGTGCAAGCGCCTCGCCGAGATCGGCTGCGCGGCGGTGATGCCGCTGGCGGCGCCCATCGGCTCCGGGCTCGGCATCCGCAACCCCTACAACCTCCGCATCATCCTGGAGCAGGCCAGGGTGCCGGTGATCGTCGATGCCGGGGTGGGCACGGCGAGCGACGTGGCCCTGGCCATGGAGCTCGGGGTCGACGCAGTCCTGCTCAACACCGCCGTCGCGAGCGCGAAAGACCCGGTGAGGATGGCCGCCGCGATGCGCCTCGGCGTGGAGGGTGGCCGCGCCGCCTTCGAGGCCGGTCGCATCCCCCGGAAGCTCTACGCCTCCGCCAGCAGCCCCCTCGACGGCGTGATCGGCAGCTAGGTTGCGCATTATTGCCATCACTGCGGGCGGGCCGGGGTTGGAGGAGAAGGTCCACGCTGCGCTCGCCGCCGGTGCCGAGGTGCTCGTGCGCGAGACAACGCTGCCCGTGGGCATTCCCTACGACCGCGTGGTGCTGCACGCGCGCATGCCGGGGGCCCTGGACCAGGCCTGGGCGCTGCATCTCTCCAGCGACATGGACGTGGCCGACTGGCGGCGGGCCTTCGACGGTCGCCTGAGCGCCAGCGCCCACTCGGTGGAGGAGGCGCACCGCAAGCTGGCGCTGGGCGCCGACGACGTGATCCTCTCGCCGATCTTCGAGGCGCGCCACGGGCGCGAGCCCATCGGCACTTCCGGCCTGCACGGGCTCATCGCGCTCGGAGGGGTCGCGCCGCCCCGGTTGGTCACCTGTCGCGATGCCGGGGCGGTGGGCGTGGCGGTGCTCGGCGGCATCTGGCAGGCCCGCGACGGCGTGACGGCGGCGGTCGCGCGGTACCGTCAGAAGGCCCAGATGTCCTCGTCGTAGCAGCTGCCGCTCGCCACTTCGTCGCAAGTGGCATTGTAGAGGCAGCTCAACTCCGCGTCGAGCGCGTCGCGCTTCTGCACGTCGGTCCAGTCGTCGTACAGCGCCTGCTGCTCCTGGCAGGCCTCGGTACACTCGGCCTCGGGCATGCGCTCGGTGCCGTCATTGTCACAGGCGACGAGCTTCTCGCACACCTGCTCGCAGCTCGGCGTACACGCCGACAGTAGGACTAGGACGAGGAACATGGTCTAGTAGTGGGGCTGGCAGTAGCCCTTGGTGAGGTTCTCGCAGCTCGTGGCCTCGACGCAGTCCATCCACAGCGCGGCCTGCTTCTCGTTGGCGATGGTCGCGTCTTCGTCGGCGTTGGAGTTGGGGTTGTAGGTGCCCACCGTGCCCGCAGTTCGCATGGCCTCGTCGCAAGTTGCATTGCACTCGTCGATCAGCTCGGCCGCGCCCTCGTCGCCCTCGGCGCCCATCACGTTGATGTCGCACTGGCCATCGGAAGACCCGTAGAGACGCTCGCAGCTCGACCGGCAGTTCGGGCCGCACCCGACGAGCGACGCGAGCGTGGCGAGGACGAGGAGCATCATGCGGTCTCCGAAGGCCGGAGAGGGTAGTCGGGAGACGGCCTCTGGTCAATGCGCGTCCTCCACGTCACCCCCTGCTTCCCGCCCACCTGGGCCTACGGCGGCGTGCCCCGGGTGGTCTACGCCCTGGCCCGCGCCCAGGTCGCCGCCGGGATGCAGGTGCGGGTGTGGACGACCGACGCCTTCGACGCCGAGCGGCGCTCGGGGCAACCACCCCGCTACGAGCTCGACGGCATCGAGGTGATCGTCACCCGGCTCGGGAGCAACCGGCTGGCCTGGCGGCACCAGCTCTACCTGCCCACGTCGCGACCCCCGCTCGACGGCATCGACCTGGTCCACCTCCACGCGCATCGCCACCTGCTGAACTGGCTCGCCTTCCGCGGGGCCGCCGGTCGCCCCGTCGTCCACACGCCGAACGGCACCCTCCCCCGCATCGAGAGGAAGCAGGGTCTCAAGGTGCTGTGGGACACCCTCTTCGACGGCGACGTGCCCCGCCGCGCCGACCGGGTGGTGGCGGTGAGCAAGGCCGAGGTGCGGCACCTGCTGGCAGCCGGCGTGCCGGCGGAGCGCGTCGCCCGGGTGCCCAACCCCGTGGACCTCGGGGAGTTCGAGAGCCTGCCGCCGCGAGGCGAGTTCCGGGCGGCGCGAGGCCTCGGCGGCGGGCCGATCGTCGCCTACCTGGGACAGGTGAGCCCGCGGAAAGGCGTCGATCACCTCGTGGCGGCCTTTGTCGGCGGCGCGCTGGCCCCCGCCACCCTGGTGGTGGCGGGCGCCGCGCGCGGCATGACCGTCCCGAGCGCGCCCGGCGTGGTGTTCACCGGCACCCTGGAGGGACGCGAGCGCCTCGCGCTCCTCGCCTCCGCCGACGTAGTGGCCTACCCGTCGAGCGACGAGGTCTTCGGCCTGGCGCCCTTCGAGGGCCTGCTCGCCGGCGCTCCGGTGGTGGTGGGCGACGACTGCGGCTGCGGGGAGCTGATCGTGGAAGCTGGCGCCGGCCTGCTTTCGCGACACGGCGACGTGGAGGGCCTGCGCGGCGCGATCAGGCGGCTGCTGGACGATCGGGCCGCGGCCACGGCGATGGTCGAGCGCGGCCAGCGTTACGCGGCCCAGCACCTCGCGCCCGCCCGCGTGGCGGCCGCCTACGCCGCGCTGTACGAGGACGCCTGCCGCCGATGACTCGAGCCTACCCCTGGTTTCTCGTCGTGGCGGTGATCGCCGCCTGGGCGAACACCCTGCGCGGGCCCTTCGTTTACGACGATCTCATCGAGATCGTCGCCAACCCCGCAGTCCACGACGTGTCGCGACTCGACACCATCTGGGCCTACAACCCAGCGCGCGCCTTGCTGCTGTTCACCTACGCGCTGAACTGGACGCTCGGTCACCTCGATCCCCTCGGCTACCACGCGCTGAACATTGCGATCCACGCGGCGAACGCGGTGCTGGCGTGGCGATTTTTCGACCTCGTCCTGTCTCCCGGGAGGGCGCGCCTGGGGGCGGCGCTCTGGGCGCTCCACCCGATGGCCACCGAGGGCGTGAGCTACATCAGCGGGCGCTCCGACGCGCTCGTCACCCTGTTCGCGCTGCTGGCGCTCCACGCCTGGGTGGTCGACGCGCGGTCCCCCTCGCGGCGGCATCGTGCCCTGGCCTACGCGGCGATGCTGGCCGGCTTCTTCACCAAGGAAACCGCCGTCGTCACCCCGGTGCTCGCCCTCCTGGCCGAACTGGCGCTCGTGGCGGGATGGAATCGGCGCCTGCTCGACCCGCGCCGTTACCTGCCTGTCGCGCTGGCCGTTGCCGCCGGCGTGGCCGCCCGGCTCTGGCTCGGCGGCTGGCCGGTGCCCGAGGTGCCCCGCACCCTCCTCGCCCACGTGCTCACCCAGGCCGAGGTGTGGGCACGCTACCTGCAGCTGTGGATCTTGCCGCTCGGCCAGTCCATCCTCCAGCCGGTGCCGGCCGAGGTCAGCCGCCTCGGGGGACTCTGCCTGCTGGCATGGCTGGTCGCCGCGGGACTGGCCGTCTACAAGCGAGGGATCTGGGCGCTTCTTGCCGGGTGGTGGGCTCTGCCGCTCGCCATTTCCAGCGCCTTCGTGCTCAAGGAGACCATGGCCGAGCACCGGGCCTACGCCGCGGGCCTCGCCGTGGCCGCGCTGGTGGCATGGAAGCTGCCGGAACGGCGGGTGGCGTGGGCGCTCCCCGCGATCTTGCTCGTCGCGACCGTCGTGCGCAACCAGTCCTGGACCTCGGAGGTGGCCACCTGGGAGAGCGCGGTGAAACGCTGGCCGGGCAACGCCGACGCCTGGTACGCCTACGGCGACGCGCTCCGCGCCGAGAAGCTGAGAGGCGAGGCCGAGAGCGCCTACGCCAAGTCCCTCGAGCTCGACCCAGCGCGGGTCGACGCGCTCGTCAACGCCGGCATCGCCCGCGCCGAGGGGGGCGACATCCCGGGCGCGCGGGAGGCCTGGGAGGAGGCGCTACGTCGCAAGCCGGGGCACTGCCCGGCACTCAACAACCTCGCCGCCCTGCGGCTGCGCTCGGGCGACGTGCAGGGCGCCATCGCCGGCTACGAGGCCACCCTCCGCACCTGCGCCGACGACCCGATGGCGCACTTCAACCTCGGCATGGTGTGGGCCGGCGCCGGCACGCCCGAGAAGGCGGCCACGCATCTCCGCGCCTACCTGCGGGTGGATCCCGGTGGGGCGAACGAGGCTCGAGCTCGCGCCGCCTTGCGACGCCTCGGCGTCAGCGACTGACGACGACGTAGTCGCCGGCGAGCGCCCAGCCCACCGGCAGGTGGCCGCGGAGCCACTCGTCGGCGGGCACGGGCCAGCGGCGAGTCGCGAAGATCTCCGCCACGCGCCCCCGGATGCGCGTGGACTCCTCCCGCGGCTGGGCCAGGGCCTGCCCCAGCGGCTGGCGCCCGGCGTCGCCCTCCTGCGCGGCGATGGCCTCCACCGCGCCGTGACGCACGCCCTCGTCGAAGTCGAGCAAGAAGGGTGCGGCCGCCTCGACGATCCGGGCATCGCGGCGCTCCGCCAGCGTGACCAGCAAGTTGCGCTTCTTCTCGGGCTTGAACTCGTTGTCGACCGACTCGCCGGCGAGCAACTCGAGCAAGAACGCGTTGGCGGCGCTTGCACCCTCCACCCGCTCGATCAGCCGGATCACGTTCTGGAAGGCGGGGCTCCGGCGCGCGAAGTCGCGAGCGGCCTCGGTGCCCAGCCCGGCCTTCTCCACCAGGAGGTCGATGCACTCGTCCTTCTCGTTGCGGTCCTTGATCTGGTGGTCGAGCTGCAACTCGAAGCGCTTGCACAAGGCCGCGAGCGCCTCGAACGTGCCCTGGTCGGCCAGCCAGCGCATCGAGGCGAGACGATCGTCCTGGTTGGCGTCGCGGTCGGCCACGCGGCGACCATGCTTGGTGATGGAGTTTCCGGTGAAGATGTCGTACCAGGCCACGCGATGCCTCGGGGGGGGGCGAACGCTATTCACCGGGAGCCGTGCCGGGGAGGGCCGCGGCGAGGCCGAGACGAAGGCACGCGCGAGCGTCGGCCGCCGCCGGGCTCAGGCCCCCCGCGCCCTCCACCTCGGCGAACCAGGCGCGGCCGAGGCGAGCGGCGCCCCCGGCCTCCACCCGCGCCGGGTTGCGCGAGGTGGCGAGGTCGGCCGACACGAAGGCTCGGGCCCGCCAGGGGCCGGGCGCGTAAGCGAGGTCGCCACGCAACAGGGGCACGTCGTCCTGGTTGGCGAAGCGCAGCGGGTTGCCGAGGATGCCGAGACCCGCGTGGCCGCTCGCCGAGAGGTGGCCATGCCGCGCCAGCAGCCCCACGCCGAAGAGGAAGTCGGTCTCGTCGGTGCCGAGCTCGCCGGCGTCGGCGGCATTCGGCATCTTGCCTTCCCAGCCGAGGAAGCCCGTCACCGGGCCCACCGAGGCGAGGCGCACCGTCGTCCCGAGGCGCAAGTCACCGAATCCCGC
>VGRE01000097.1 GCA_016875435.1 Deltaproteobacteria bacterium
AGGTGCTCCGCGCCGCCGAGCGGCTGGGGCGCGTGCTGCTCGCGGGTGGAAAGCGCGCCGAGGCGCTGGATCTCGTCACCCGTACGCTCGCAGCGGCGACCCGTCCCGATCCCTCGCTGGACGTGCGGACGCACCGCTACGTCGGGGCGCTGGAAGCCCTCCGCGATGAACTGGGCAGCAGGCCGTAGCTACTCCCCGGCGACCTCGTCCACCAGCCGCCCGAGGGCCTTGCGAGTGAGAATGAAGGGCACGCGCACGCGGCCCTCCTCCTCGTTGCGGAAGCGCTCCACGGTCGTCTCCGACCCGGTAGTGCGCACCTCGTAGAACTCCCGGTCCCGGATCTCATCGGGCGCCGAGCGGAACACGGCGCCGCCGAGCCCCGCGTCGACCTCGACCGGCACGATCCGGTCGCCCAGCGCGCGCGACGCGGCCGCCGGTATGACCCCCACGGCGCGGTCGAACTCGCCGCCGGGCGTCGTCACGCGGAGGCGACCCAGCGTCACGCCCAGCCGGTCGGCGTCGTCGACGTCAGCCTCCGCGGCGCGCCCGTCTTTCTCGGCGCTCACGATGCCGTTCTTGAGGCGGGTGTCGAGGTCCTGGCCGAGGGTCATCGCTTACCCGTGATCTTCGGCCCGTCGTAGCGAAACTCCTGGCCATCGTGGTGGAGGAGTGCCTGTTTCCCCTCCACCCGGGTGACGAGGTGTACCGGCCGCCCCCACATGCGCGACAGCGAACCGAGCGCGTGGGTGGCCCACTCCAGCTGGATGTCCGTCCCCTCGTGCTCGTGGGTGAGCTCCAGTTCGCCCCGGTTGGCGTGGTTGGCGTCGGTCACGTACACTCGCGGCGTGCCGTGGTTGCTCAGCATGAACAGGAGCTTCTTCTTGATCTCCTCGAAGTCGCGGCTCTCGATGAGGAACTCGCCCGACTTGCGGTCGAACTCGTAGGTGAAGAGGCCGACGCGACGGCACAGGTCTTCGGTGAAGAACTCGTCGATCAGCGTCACGTCGTTGTGGGTCCGCCGCACCTCGAACAACTTCTGCTTGCCGAGCATCGCGCCGGTGTCCCACTCGAGCTTGGCCCGGTGATCTTCGCAGTCGATCCACTCCTTGCCGAACTGGCCGCGGTTCCAGCGCCGCTCGATGTCGCGCCAGATCTCGATGCCAATCTTGTAGGGGTTGAATTGCCCCGGGCGCATCGCCACCGTCCCCGAGTGATGGTCGCAGTAGTCGATCACCTCGGAGTCGGTGAGCAACTCGGTGGTCATCAGCTTCGTATGCCAGAAACTCGCCCATCCCTCGTTGGCCACCTTCGTCTGCGCCTGCGGCGCGAAGTAGTACGCCTCGTCGCGGACGATCTCCAGGCAGTCGCGCTGCCAGCGCGAAAGACGCCCTTGCTCCAGCACGAAGCCGAGCACGTCGCGGACGGGGTCTTCCGGGAAGCGTTGCGCGGCGCGCGCCACCTCGGCCGCCTTCTTGGCTTGTTCCTCCATGTAGCCGGGCGGGTTGATGTAGCTGTCCATGTAGGACTTGGCGGGGAGCTTGTGGATCCCGTCGCTCTCCTGCTCCTGGCCGGGCTTACGACTGCGGCGGATGTGGTGCAGGAAGGGGTCGATGAGGTTGTCACACGCGAGACAGGTGTCGAGCCAAGCCTCGGTGTCGGTTTCCCCCACGCTGTCGATGATGCGTCGCACGCGGGAAGCGTGGTTGGCCATCGCGTCGAGCATCTTGCGATTGGTGGGGCCGAACCAGGCGTTGTTCTTGAAGAAGTCGACGTGACCGAACACGTGGGCCATCACCAGCTTCTGGTCGACGAACATGTTGTTGTCGAGCAGGTAGGCGTAGCTGGGGTTGGTGTTGATCACCATCTCGTAGATCTTCTGGAGGCCGTACTCGTAGCCCCTCTGCATGGAGAGGTACTCCATGCCCCAGCGCCAGTGCGGGTAGCGCGTGGGGAAGCCACCGTAAGCGGCGAGCATGTTGATCTCGTCGTAGTCGCACATCTCGAAGACAGTCTCGAAGAAGTCGAGGCCGTGCCGGCGCGCCACCTCGGCGATCCGCTGGCGCTCCGCCTCCAGCTCCGGCGGCAGACTCCGGGGCGCGCGCTTGAAGTAACTCTCTACCATCTAGCGGCCCTTCCCGAGAAATTCCTTGATCGACTGCATGATGGCGTCGCGGTCGGGGATGCGCGAC
Organism: Deltaproteobacteria bacterium; assembly: GCA_016875435.1. Classification (GTDB taxonomy): domain Bacteria; phylum Myxococcota_A; class UBA796; order UBA796; family SXON01; genus SXON01. The sequence continues at coordinate 2,190 of VGRE01000097.1, forward strand.
ATCACCACGCGCTCGTCGGACTCGAAGTCAGACTTTAGGTCGTTGAGAAACTGTCCCGAGCCGTACTCGCTCTCCACCTGCCCGTAGCAGAAGAGGTTGACACTCGGCAGGATGCGCTGCTTCAGCATCTCCATGCAGTTGCGGGTGTCGGCGGCCGACCAGTTGTCGCCATCGCTGAACTGGAACACGTAGATGTTCCACTCGTCGGGCGGGTAGTTGTCGTCGATGAGCTTCAGCACCAGGTTGTAGGCGCTGGAAATCAGCGTGCCGCCCGATTCGCGGGTGCGGAAGAAGGTGTCGCGGTCTACCTCGCGCGCGGCGGCGTCGTGGATGACGAAGCGCGTTTCGAGCTGCTTGTAGTTGGCCCGGAGCCAGGTGTCGATCCAGAAGGCTTCCAGCCGCACGATCTCCTTCTGTTCCTTGCCCATCGATCCCGACACGTCCATCACGTAAACGATGGCCGCCGCCGACTGCGGCTCGGTCTTGCTGTTCCAGGAGCGGAAGCGGAAGTCGTCCTTGATGGGGATGAGCACCGGGTTGGACGGGTCGTAGTTGCCGGTGACGACCTGTCGCTTGAGCGCCTCGCGGTAAGTCCGGCGGACGTGCCGCAGCGCGTGCGGGCCCACGCGCGAGATGCCGGTGTAGCGGTCGCGCGTGCTGGTGACGTTCTTCTTGCCCTTGGGCTCGATTCGCGGCAGCGCCAGCTCCTCGCCGAGGATCTCCGCCAGCTCTTCCAGGCTGATCTCGGCTTCGAGCAGGTGCTCGCCGGGCTGGTCGCCCGCCTGTCCCTCGCCCGCGCCGTCGACGCTGTCGCCATCCTCGCCCTCGCCCTGTCCCACCCCGCCCGTCTGGTTCTTGCCGTAGCGCATGCGCGGGATGTTGATCTCGGGGATCGGAATGCTGACGACCTTGTCGCCTTGCTTGCCGATCATCTCGCCGCTCGACATGTAGCGCTTCAGGTCCTTGCGCACCTTCCCGCGCACGATCTGTCGAAAGCGGTTGAGATCGTTCTCGATGTTGAGGATCACCCGCTCTCCTTGGCGTCACCCCGGGCGAAGATGCTGGCCACGAAGTTGAGCACGTCGGTGGCGCTGTGCTCGTCGTAGCCGTACTGGTCGATGAGGCGCTGCTTGACGATGTCGATCTTGGCCTGGGTGTCGGGGTCGACCACCTGCGACACGAGGCTACTGAGCTTGATGGTGTCTTTCTGGTCTTCGAAGAGCTTGAGCTCCAGCGCGCGGTAGAGCCGCTCGTTCATCTTGTAGTTGAACTGCTTGCCGTCGAGGGCCAGGGCGCCGATGTAGTTCATCAGCTCGCGGCGGAAGTCGTCCTTCCGGGCGGCGGCGATGTCGATCTTCTCCTCCACCGAGCGCATCAGGCGCTCGTCGGGGTCGTCGTAGGCGCCGGTGAAGGGGTTGCGCACCCGTTCCTTCTGCGTGTAGGCCTTCACGTTGTCGATGTAGTTTCCGCACAGTCGCTGGATGGCGGTCTCGTCGGCGGCGATCGCCTTCTGCACCTCGTTCTTGACGATGTCCTCGTACTCCTTCTTCACCAGGCCGAGCAGGTCGCGGTAGCGCTTCTTCTTGTCCTCGTCGTTGATGAGCGAGTGGTTCTTCAGCCCGCTCTCCAGCTCGTTGAGCACCATGAAGGCGTTGAGCGAGGGCGCGTCGCTGTCGCGCACCATGGCGTTGCTGATCTTGTCCTGGACGTAGCGGGGCGAAATGCCCTCCATGCCCTCGCGCACCGCCGTCTTGCGCAGCTCCTTGACGTTGTCCTCGGTAAACCCGGGGAGCGTGCGCCCGTCGTAGAGCTTCATCTTCTGCAAGACGGTGAGGTTCGGCTTCTTCGGGTCTTCGAGCCGGGTGAGCACCGCCCACATCGCCGCCATCTCCAGCGTGTGGGGCGCGATGTGCTTGTGCACGCGCTTGACCGAGAAGTCGCGGGCGTAGATGCGCGCCTCCTGCGACCAGCGGGTGATGTAGGGCACGTCGATCTTGATGGTGCGGTCGCGCAGGGCTTCCATGAACTCGTTGCTTTGCAGCTTCCGATACTCCGGCTCGTTGGTGTGCCCGAGCACGATCTCGTCGATGTGGGTCTGCGCGAACTTCTTGGGCTTGATCACGTGCTCCTGCGAGGCGCCGAGCAGGTCGTAGAGGAAGGCCACGTCGAGCTTGAGCATCTCGACGAACTCGATGATGCCGCGGTTGGCCACGCAGAACTCGCCGTCGAAGTTGAAGGCGCGCGGGTCGGAGTCGCTGCCGAACTCGGCGATCTTGCGGTAGTTGATGTCGCCGGTGAGCTCGGTGCTGTCCTGGTTCTTCTCGTCCTTCGGCTGGAAGGTGCCGATGCCCACGCGGTCGCGCTCCGACAACAACAGGCGTTTCACGCGGATTCGCTCGATGAGCTGGGTCCAGTCGCCGCCCACCTGCTTCATGCCGTCGCGGAAGAGGTAGCGCGACACCGGGTCGAGGTCGCCGTCGACCTCGATGCGGTACTTCGCCCGGCCTTTCACCTGCTTGTTCAGCTCGTCGACCACCTGGCTGCGCAGCTCGGGGGGCACCAGGCGCAGGGGCTCCTCGTGCATCGGCGAGGGCACCACCGACCCGTCGGGCAGGCGCCACTCGAAGGTGTAGAGCGCGCCGTCGTTCTGGCGGCTGTACCACTCCAGGCCCTTCTTGAAGAGGCGCACGATCGTGGACTTCGCGCTGCCGACCGGGCCGTGCAGCAGGATCACGCGCTTCTCGGGGCCGAGCTGCAGGGCGGCCGACTTCAGCACGTTGAGCAGCTTCATCAGGTGCACGTCGATGCCGAAGACGGCGTCCTTGCCGTTCTCGAAGGGGTCGTCGAAGAACTTGTAGCGCACGATCGGCTTGCGGTACTCGGTGTAGGTTTCCGTGCCGAAGAACATGATCAGGTCGTAGAGCCGCTGGTAGGCGTTGCGCGTGACCTCGGGCTTCTGCCGCACGATGTCGAGGTACTCCGCGAAGCTCCCTTCCCAGTTCTGCTCGCGGAAACGCTCGATGTCCTGGAGCTGGGCGATCATGCCCAGGATTCCGGAAGGGGCCGAAGGGGTCGACATGCAGTTCCTCCAAGGGGTGGGGCGTCGACCGAGGCGCGGCCAAGCCGTTGCCCCGGGCGACCATCAGCGGCGAGGCAAAGAGCGGCTTTCCTGAGCATGCACCATCCGCAGCACGGATGCGAGCACATTCTTTGTAACCCCCAGTCACGGCTCGACTTCCCTCGTGCGACTTGACGGGGCAAGAGGCGGGGCGAGGCGGGGCGCGGGGGACACCCGGCACGGAACCCTACTCGATGTCGGGTGGCTGGTAGCATCGAGTAGGGCTAAATGTGGAGCAGGGCCAGCCTCGTCGCAATGGCGGGCAGGGGGAAGCGAAGCACCCTAGCTACTCCAACACGATTGCCAGCTCGCCAAACCAACACGCAGGACAACTCCCCCCGTTCGGAAAGCCTTGCTCCCAGCTAGCATCCAGCACGTCGGACACCGTGCGGCCGCCATCCGAGGACAGGTCGACATCAACGCTACCGCCCCCGCGTCCCTCAGTCAGGCGTAGCGTGACGCCAGACTCTCCGCAGAGGACGTCCCCGCTCGAGTCGGCGCCAGAGTCACAGCCCACGCCAACTGGCATTCCATCGACAACGATCGTTCCGGTCAAGCCGGATGCCGGCTTCCCCGAGGCGTCGGTCGCGGCGATGACGAGCTGGCCGTTGCAGCCAACCTCCCCGCATGGAACGTCGCATGCGGGTAAGCTCGCAATCACGACAACAAACACTGCAACCTCACCTGCCCGCCCGGCGGCCGCGCGGACGCATGCGGCGCAGCTCTCGCCTCCTACCGCGAGTCCCGCCATTCCTCCCGGTTCAGGTGTAGTTGAAGGCATAGCCAACCACCCAGTCTCGAAAGCTAGAGGCCTTCGCCCCATAGGAATACGGAAGTGTGGAACCCCCGTGTACGGCCGTGAGGTCGTGTCCCTCGTCGCAATCGCCCGTAGGGCAATTGTACGGGCCACCTGACGTACCGGAGGCACTGGATGTGTCAAACTCCACCGACCCGCTCCAGACAGCCGTGACGTCACCCCGAGCGTAGTAGAGCATTCTCGAGCTGGGAGTTAGCGTCGTTCCGCAAGCGCCAGGCCAGGGCACGGGGGCGGTCGCGACAAATCGTGACCGGCCGGGGCGGGCACTGAGGTCCCGGATACGCTCCCCGCGATGGAGTCGTCCCACCGGACCAAGGGCATCCTCAGGCTGACCATGGCCTGCAACGAGCGCTGCCCCTTCTGCAACGTGCCGGTGGAAGACTATGCCGAGCCCACGCCCCAGGAAGAGGCCACCATGCGCGAGCTCGACGCCTTCGTGGAGGCCGGCGAGCAAACGCTCACCATTTCAGGCGGCGAGCCCACGCTGTTGCGCAAGCGGCTGCTGCGCGTGGTGCGGGCGGCACGCGAGCGGGGCATCCCCAACGTGGAGATCCAGACCAACGCAGTGCTGGTGGACGAGGCCTACGCGCGGGAGCTGCGCGAGGCAGGCGTCACCTCGGCCTTCGTGTCGTTGTTGTCGCACGTGGCGGCCCACCACGACGCCCTCGCCGGGCTCGACGGCGCCTTCGACAAGTGCCTGCACGGCATCGACGCCATGCTCGACGCCGGCATCGAGGTGACGCTCAACGTGGTGGTGGCGCGCCGCACCCAGCTGTTGCTCGCCGGCTACGTGCGCTTCGTGGCCCGGCGACTGCCCCGGGTGCAGAGCATCAGCCTCTCCGCCGTGCAGCCCCACGGCCGGGCCGCGCGCGACGCGGAGCTGCTCCCCGACTACGACCTGCTCGGGCCCAGGGTGCGCGAGGCGCTCGACGTGGCCGACGCCCACGGCCTCCGCGTGCTCAACCCCTACTGCGGGCTCCCCGCCTGCGTGGGCTGGGACGACCACCTCGACCGGTCGGTGGAGGCCATCGAGGCCCGGCAGGGGGGCTGGCGATCGACCCCCGGCATCGAGAACACCGGCGACAAGATCCACGGCCCGCCGTGCAAGCGCTGCACCTTCCGTCCCGTCTGCGGCGGCGCGTGGCGTGCCTACTGGGAAGAGCGGGGCGGCACGGGGATCCACGCCCCGTCGATACTGGTCGAGCCCTGGGAGGGAAGCGGGCCCGACCAGTCGGTGGCACGCCGCCTCGGCCCGTACAACGAGCCGGTGACGGGCACCACGCCCACCGTCTGGCTCTGGACCGACCGGCTCCAGCCCGGCGACGAGGCGCTGCCCTTCACCCACCTCGCGCTGGAGCTCAACGCGGCGCGCATCGCCGTCGACCAGCTCCGGCTGCTGCGCCACCTGGCCGGACGCCCCGTCCACGTGGGCCTGCGCGTGGGCGGCGACCCGCTCGACCTCGGCGCCATCCTCCACGTGCTCGCCGGGCTCGGCGTGACCACGGTGGCGCTCATCGGGCCGCCCCAGTGGGCGCCGATGGAGATCGCACTCCGGAGCGCGTTCCCACGACTGGACGTGCGGCGGGTGGACCCTCCCGCGCGCGGGTGACGATGCCGACCCCGGTCCGACGTCGCGCGAGGCTAGAACCCCGCGTTCAGCCGTACGAACACCCCGTGCGCGGGGTCGTCCGGTAGCGCCTCGACGGTCTTGCGCTCGTAGAAGCCACCGAGCGACACCTTGTCGGTGAAGTCGTGCGCCACGCCCCCGCTGATCGCGTCGTTGGCGTCGTTCTCGGTGGCGCCGTCCGGATCGAAGTGGTCGTAGCGGAACAACAAGTAGCCATACTTCGGCATGCCCGGCATGAGCGTGGCGGAGTAACCACTGCCCGAGATGTCGCCCTGGCCGCGGCCCACGTACTCCCCCATCACCGTGAGGTAGGGCATGCGGTAGCCCAGCGCCCCCACGTAGGTGAGGATCGCGTCGGTGTCGGGACCCTGGCCGTTGTAGTTCACGAACGCGGTGATGGGCAACTTCGACTTGTCCTTCTTGGCCAGGGGATCCACCGACACGCGCGCCTGGATCGACTTGCCGCTGTTGGTTTCCGGCTTGTCGTAGCCCTCGCCGTTCATCACCGCCGCGCCCCAGGAAACCACGCCCCCGGCGTGCTCGCCGGCGAGGTTGACGCCGAGGTCGGCGCTGCCGAGCAGCTTCTGGCTGTCGGTGAACACCTTGCCGATCCAGCGCGTGCCGAGGAACTTCTCCTGGTAGGGCACCCACGGCGTGTCGATCATGCCCGCGCGCACGCTCATGCCGGGCGCCCAGTCCTTCCACTCGAGGTAAGCGTGCTTGAGAAAGGGCCGGTACTTGGTGTCGATGGTGTACTCGGTGCCCGTGCTGTCCACCAGGGCGTCGAAGCGGCCCACGTCGAGGGTCACGCGGGCGGCGAGGCGCCTGGTCATCTTCGCCTTGGCGAAGAAGTAGGCGCGGTCGATGGCGAACTCGTTGTAGCCGTCGCTGCCCTCGGTGAGATCGTAGCCATAGTGGGTGTAGATCGTGGCGCCGACCTCCACCTCGGGTTTCGGCTTGTCGTCGGCAAGCGCCAGGTGGGCGAACAAGGAAACGAGCACGTGTCACCTGTAGGGCCGCCACTGTATAGCTGGTCGCGTGACGGCGAGGTTTCGCGCTCGCTACTTCGTGGACACGTCCTTGCCGCTCGCCGCCCACTCCCAGAAACTCCCGTCGTAGTTGCGCACGGCCGTGTAGCCCTCGTCGGCGAGCATCAACGCCACCATCGCCGAGCGCACGCCGCCGGTGCAGTAGATGGTGATGGGCGTTTCGGGGTCGGGGGCGATGGGTGTCTGCGGGCCGCGAACGATGGCCACGCCGAGGAAAGTCTTCCACGGCCGGTTGAGCGCGCCCGGGATGTGCCCGCCCCGGGCCTCCCCGTACTTCCGCGCCCCGGCGAACTCCTCGGGCTCGCGGACGTCGAGCAAGATGCCACCGGTGTCGTAGAGGTTGTCGCTGGTGGCGCGCATCCCCGCGCTGGGCTCGGGATCGAACTGGCCGAGCGGCGCCGTGGCCGGCATCAACTCCCGCGCGCCCGTCCACTTCTGCATGCCGCCGCGCAACACGTGCACCTGGTCGTGTCCAAGGTAGCTGAGGTCCCACCAGACGCGCCCCTCCTCGCCCCAGCCCTGCTCCCACGCGCCCACCACCAGCACCGGACGCGACGCGTCGACGCCGTTCTCCGCGTAGAACTGGGCCACGCGCGCAGGGTCCGCCAGCTTGCCGCTGAACAGCCCGCCGGTGGTGGCGTCTTTCCAGTTCACGCGCGGAGCCCCGGGAATGTGCCCCTCGGTCATGTAGGCAAAGGCGCCGCGGGTATCGAGCACGCGCGCGCCCTCGGCCACCAGGCGCGCCGCCTCGGAGGGGCTCACCAGGGGCCCGGCGGTGGCGAGGGCGACCAGGATCAGCATGGGCTCAGGATAGCTTGCCGTCGTGATCGTCACCGCCCTCGACCGCCCCATGCTGGCCCGCATCGAGGCGGCGGCGAGGACGGGCGAGCCCATGCGGCTGTCGATGCCGATGGAAGTCGTATCGCGAGCAACGCGTGCACTTGGCCTGCGAATCGACGAGCTGGTGCCCTACTTCCACGCGGTCGACGATCCGGCGCTCCGACCGTTTCTCGCCCCCGAGGCCCGCGGGAGCAGCGTGTCGGTAAGCGTGGTCATCCCCACCCATCGGCGTCGCCCACTGGGACTCGACGCCTTCGGCCTGCAAGACGTGGAGACCGAGGTGATCGTGCTCGCCAACGGCGACTACGACGAGGGCGTGCGCGTGCGCTGGGAAGGCCACGGCGCCACTCGCAACCAGGGACTGGCGCTGGCGCGCTTCCCATTCGTGTGTTTCAGCGTGGACGACGCGCTGCCGCTGGGCGCCGGCTTCCTCCGGGCGATGGTGGAGGCACTCGAGGAGAGCGGCGCCGACGCGGTGAGCGCCCGGCAGGTGCCCTGGCCCACCGCCGACACCGTCACCCGCCTGCGCCTGAGGGCGTGGACCCCGGCCGCCGGGCGCACCGGCCCGCTCGACAACGTCTGCGCCCTCTACCGCCGGGACGCCCTGTTGCGCGATCCCTTCGACGCCGTGCCCATCGCCGAGGACTGGCTCTGGGGCCGACGCCACCGCCTGGGCTACGCGCCCGGCGCGCCGATCGCGCACAGCCACCCCCGACGCTTTCGAGACACGTACGCGCGCACCCGCGACATCCACCGCGAGCGCATCCGTGCCGGGGAGGCGCCGGGCGTGCCCGACGCCGGCTCGCTCCTCCGCGCCCTCCCTTCCACGCTTGGTCGCGACATGCCTGGCGCCCTGGGGGAGCTGCTCGGCCAGTGGGCCGCTGGCAGATAGAGCGGGCGAATGCTCATCGCCGCCCGGCTGGCCGTGGGGATCGTGGCCCTGCTCCACGTGCAGTTCCTCGTGCTGGAGATGTTCCTCTGGCAAACGCCGACGGGCCTGAAGGTGTTTCGCCAGTCAGCCGAGAACGCGGCGATCACGGCGGTGCTCGCCAAGAACCAGGGGCTGTACAACGGCTTCCTCGCCGCGGGCCTCGCCTGGGGCATCCTGCTGTCCTTCCAGGGCGCGGCCCACGCCCGCGAGGTGACCTGTTTCTTCCTCGGCTGCGTGATCGTCGCCGGCCTCTACGGCGCGGCCACCGCCGCGAGGAACATCCTGCTCGTCCAGGCGGTCCCGGCGATCATCGCCCTGGCGCTCACGCTGGCGGCGTAGCCGCGCGCCGCGCGCCTACCCCAGGATCGCCCTCAGGCACCCCACCCCGTACACCACGCTCCGCCACGGCGAGATCGACCGCGTCGCCTCGTCGTAGCGGGTACGCGCCGGCCGCTCCGCCACCCGCACGCCGCCGCGCAGGAGCCAGGCGAGGACTTGCTGGTCGAACACGAAGTCGTCGGAGAACTCGGCGAGTGGCATCGCGCGCAAGAGCTCCGCGCGAAAGGCCCGGGCGCCGGTGTGCAGGTCGGTGTGCGCCGAGCCGAAGCGCCAGTTGGCAAGCCCGGTGAGCGCGCGGTTGCCGAGACGTCGCCAGCCGGGGATGACGGAGGGGTCGGCGAGGAAGCGCGAGCCGAGGACGGCCGGGGCCTCGTCAAGCGCGTCGAGCAGCGCGAGGACATCGGCGGTGGCGTACTGGCCATCGCCGTGGAGCAGGGCGACGCGATCGGCGCCCGCGTCGAGCGCCGCCGCGTAGCCTGCCTTCTGGGCCGCGCCGTAGCCCCGGTTCTCCGGGTGACGGATCCCGCGCACCCCGTAGGGCAAGCGGAGCGCCGGGTCGCTCCCGTCGTCGACCACGACCACCAGGAAGCCCGCCGGGATCTCCGACAGCACCCGGTCGAGGGCCGGCTGGGTGTCGAGCGTCGGGAGCACCAGCGCGTTCACCGGGACACGTCGCGCCAGCGCGCGCGCGCCGTCCACAGGCGCCGCAGCATCGCCCACTCCCCGAGGGTCCAGTCCCCGGCGTCGGCCCGGCGCTCGCGCCAGTAGGTGGGCGCGTCGAGGGCGCCCTCCACCATGCCGCGCAGCGCGCTGAGCTGCGCCACCAGGCTCACCTTCTCACCCGGTCCCCGCCCCATCGCCGCCAGCCCCGCGAAGGTGGCGTAGCGCGCTGCCGTGGCCAGCGGCATCGCCGCCAGCGCCGACAGCGGAAGCGAGCGCACGGCGGCCCGCACCCGGTTGCGCTCGATGAGGCGGAGCTTCTCGGGCGACACGCGTCCCCAGGTGGCGCCCAGGTGGTGCTCCACCAGCGCGCCGGGCACCGGGCGCACCTCCACGCCGCGCCGAAGGAGCCGGAGCGAGAGGTCCACGTCCTCGCCGAAGCTGCCGTAGCGCTCGTCGAAGCCGCCGAGGGCGTTCCACGTGGAACGCGCGATGAGCACCGCCGCGCCGGAGAACCCTCCGGGCTCGCCGGGGAGCGCGGCGGCGTCGGGACCGTTGCGTCCGCGGGCCCAGACGGCGCCGTCGAGGAAGAAGCCGTGGCCGATGTTGTCGAGGCGACCGCTGCCGTCGGCGAGCCGGATCCGCGGCTGGTACACGCCGGGACCGTCCCAGGCCGCGACCAGGGCCTCGATACAGCCGGGGTCCAGCCGCGTGTCATCGTTCAACAACAGTATTTCGCCAGACGTTTCCCGCGCCCCGGCGTTGGCGGCTCGCGCGTAGCCCACGTTGGTGTGCAGCTGCAGCGCCGGCGCCCCGGTCACGGGCAAACGCCGGTTGCTCACCACCACCAGCGTCTCGTCGGGACGCCGTCGTTGTCGCGACAGGGAGGCGAGGCACTCCCCGAGGAGCTGCCCACCCGCGTGCGTGACGATGACCGCGGCGACCTGCGGGCCTACTGGCACAGCTCCGCGACCTTCTTGCTTGCCTGGAGCGCGGCATCGCGGGCGAGTTCCGCCGGCGGGTCGGCGCCCTCGATGACCCTCGAGAACTGGTCGGGCCGTTCTGGCAGCACCTCGCGGCGGCGCTCGACGGCCTCGCGGGAGGCCTCGCAGGCCTTGCGGGCTTCCCGCCAGCCACAGCCGCCAAGAAGGAGGGGAACGATCGACATCGGGCGGATGCTACCTCAGCTGGGGCGGCGCTTCGCCCCGGTCGTGCACCCACACCGCCCCCGCCCGACCGTCGAGGGTCACCTCCATGCCATCGCGAAGGATCTTGGTGGCGCCCCGCACGTTCGCGACCGCCGGGAGACGGTATTCTCGCGCGACGACCGCGCCGTGGGACAGCATGCTGCCGAGCTCCACGACGAGGCCCGCGGCGCGCGCGAAAAGCGGAGTCCACTGCGGGTCGGTCGACGGCGCCACGAGGATCTCCCCCGCGAGGAGGGCGCGACCCTGGGCTGGGTCGCGCAGCACTCGCACCCGCCCCCGCGCGACACCCGGCGACACGCCCAGCCCGTCGAGGCGGGCCCCCGCGCGCGGCACCGGGACGGCCTCGTCGCCCCGCAGGAAGTCGGGGGGGCCAAGGTCGGCCGGGTCGGCCTCGCGCGCGCGAGCCGTGGCGCGGAGCTCGTCGCGAGGCAGCCCAAGCTCGCCCCGCTCGAGAAAGCGGATGCGCGGGGGGTCGCCGGGGAAGATGGCCTCGCCCAGCAGCAACAGCCGTCGCTTCAGCGACCACAGGATGCGATCCAGCTCGTAGCGTTGCTCCTCGCGCAGCGCGATGTAGGCGCGGGCCAGCCCCACGGCGGGGCGAAGCGCGGGCCCCAGCGATTGCATTCGCGCCTCGGCGGCGCGATCGTCGGCCTCGGCCAGGGGGCGCGCGCGCGCCAGCTCGGCGAGCTGCAGCACCGCGCCGGGATTCTCGACCCAGCGCGCCGAGAAGAGCTCCCAGCTCGCATCCGAGCGGTGCCCATGTCGCGACAAGAACGATCCCAGAGTCCCGGGCGTGAGCGTGGCCAGCTCGGCGTTGATGCGCGAGGTGACGCTCCGCCCCGGGGGGGCCAGGAGCAGGTTGCGGTCGGCCTCGTCGAGGTGTCCCTCGGTCCACTGCCACCACAGGTTGGCGAAGAGCAGCGAGGTGATGTGGACCTTGACATAGTCGCGCAGGATCGGGTCGGCCGTGGCGATGGCGTCGGCCGGGGGCGCGCTGTCTAGAACCGCGAGCCGGGCTGGCAGCCCGCCGGCGAAATCGCGCCACGCGAGGTGGTTGGTGAAGGGGTTCCACCGGAAGCGCTGCCACCGCTTCTCGCGGAAAGTGGTGGCGAGGATCGAGCGGTACACGCGGAGGTCGGCCGGGGCGGCGGCCCGCTTGACCCACGCCTCCACCTCGTCGGGCGGGAAGAACTCCAGCATGAAACGCGGCGGCGGGAAACCGGGCCACTTGAAGGCGAGGTGACGGAACACCGTGGCGTTGAGGTAGGGGTGCCCGCGCACCACCCGGAGCGGGGGATCTCCGCCGAGGAAGCGTGCGCTCGTCTCCGGGTAGTCGATGAAGTGGCGCAGCACCGGCTCGAGCACGCTCCAGCCGAGGGGCGTAGTGCCGCGCGGAAAGCGCTCGCCCAGGAAGCGCCGGGTCCAGAGGGTGGCGCCGCCGCGAGGCAGGCGCGCGGCCGTGGTGATCGGTCGCGACTGGAGCACCACGAAGCGCCCGCCGCGGTCGAAGGCCCACTCCACGTCTTGCGGGCCGCCGAGCAGGCTCTCGGCGCGCAGGCCGAGGCGCGCGAGCGCGAGTAGGTCGGGCTCGGCGAGCTTGCGCGCGTGGGGTGCCTCCACCGGGCGGCGGACCAGTCCCCCGGCGCCAACGCCGGTCTCTTCTTCCTGGGTGGCGATGTCCTCGTGGAGCCGCTCCAGGCGCACGCGCGCGAGCACGCGCTGCACGTGGCGGGGGGTCTGCCGCGGCCGTCGCAAGCGGTAGCGGTCGGGCACGATCGTCCCGCTCACGAGGCCCTCGCCGAGGCCCCAGGCCGCCTCGACCACCATCTCGCGCCAGGAGCCCGACACCGGGTCGATGGTGAACATGACGCCAGCACATCGCGCGTCGACCATCCCCTGCACCAGGACCGCCATCGAGGCGACCCGCGCGCTGCCGCGGTAGGCCTGCACGCCCACCGCGCTCGCCCAGACGGCGCGCACCGCGGCGGCGAGCCCACCGGGCAGCACCCCGAGCACACTGGTGTAGTGGCCGGCGAAGCTATGTTCCTTGCCATCCTCGCCCAGCGCGCTGGAGCGCACGGCCATCACCGCCGCCGGCGCGACCAGCGGGAAGGGGATCGTCGCGACCGCGAGGCGAGCGGCGAGGTCGGCATCATCGGGACGAAGGTTGTTCGCGGCGAGTACCGTCTCGAACGCCTCGACCGGGAGCACCCACGACTCGGGGACGGGAAGGCCCTTGTCGAGCAGCCGTCGCAGTGCGGCGGCCTTGCCG
>VGRE01000098.1 GCA_016875435.1 Deltaproteobacteria bacterium
AGGTGGGGGGGGGCCGAGCACCGACACCAGCCCCTCGCGTAGCGCCGCGCCCTGCTCGCGACGGCGTAGAGGGGTCGGGGAGCACCGCGCCGCACCGCCACAGCGCCACCGCCGCGCCGCCGGCGAGCGCGGGCCCCCAGGGCGCCTTCACGGGGGCTGCTCGCTCGACTCGACGCCCCCGGGCGCGAGGACGCCGCCCTCCTCGCTCTCCTGCACCTCGGGACCGGCACCCGCCTTGCCGTCGGCAAGCTCGGCGTCGTCGCCGATCGGGGCCTCTCGCAGTCGCGACTCGGTCGCGTCGTCCCACTCCGCGAGCTCGCGAGTGTTCCAAGCTACGACGCCGCCGCGGTCGAAGGTGGGCTCGCCGATCAGGTCGGTCAACAGCTCGCGGAGGCCGCCGGCGCCTTCCACCTCCTCGGCCAGCACGATGCCGCCGTACCCGTCCCACCAGAACGAGGCTATCTCCGCCTTGATCGTGGTGTCGTCGAGGGGGTTCTCCTCGAGATCCTCGTCGATCGCCGCGAGGAGCGTTTGCTCCCGCCCATCGAGATCGCGCGCCGTGCAGCGGGAGGCGAGGGTCTGGTGACACAGGCGCTGTCGCGACACGACGGCCTGCCCGAAGAGCGTGCCCACGAAGTGGTCGTACTCGCCCTGGAAGTTGTTGGAGGTGGGCCGCCCGATGCCCAGCTGCCACGTGGGCCACAAACCCTGCTCCTCGGCTCCCCAGGGAAGCAGCATCGGCAGGTCCATGGGCAGCGCCACCACCGCGCCGGGCGGGAGCGTGGCCACCGCCGCCTCCATCGCGGGCGGCGGCGACGCCGAGAAGTTGCGCGGCGGCCAGGCGGGCGGGTAGGGCCAGTTGAGCTGGTCGAGCAGGCACACCGCCATCAGCGCCTGCGCGAGCCGCGGCCCACGTGCGCCCAGCCGTGGCCAGCACCACGCGAGGAAGACGGCGGCGCCCACTGCCGCGGCGAGCGAGCCCAACACCATTATTCGCGACCAGCTGCGGATGTGCTGCAGGGGCGGGAGGAGCCGGGTGAGGGCGAGCGGCGGCATGGTGAGGCCGTCGAAGTCGTCGGTGATGGCGCCGAGGTAGAGTCTGAAGCCAGAGCCCATGAGGAAGGTGAGCAACACCAGCACCAGCCAGGGCAGGGCTCGCCGCGGGCGCACCCATGCCGCGGCCGCCGCGAGGAGGACGGCGACGGTGCCGACGTAAGGCACGTAGTCGAGGTCGCTGCGCATCCGTGGCGGCGCGAGGCGGAGCGCGGTGAGCAGCGCGGTTCCCGCGTTCGCCTCGCTGTCGTCGAACTCCCACATTCCGCCCGCGAGCTCCGTCTGCTTGCCCGTAGGCCAGGCTTCGAAGAGCGCCCATGTGGCAGGCAGGACCGGGAGGACGGCCAGTGTCGCCACGGCGGCGAGCCGCCAGGTGGCCTCGCGCCAGCCCAGCCCCCGGCTCCACGCCAGACCGAGCACCCCGTTGCCGAGCAAGCAGAACAACGCGAGGTAGGTGCCGCCCAGCGCCACCGCTGAGAGGCTCAGCGCCGCTGCCACGCCAACCCAGGCCGGCGGCGGGGCGTCGATCCCCGCGCCGTCGATCCCCGGAGGGCGTCGCATCCAGCGGTGGAAGTAGGCCAGGTGGAGGGGGTAGAGCAGCGCCGGCAGGTACTCGGTGCGCCCCATGCGGTGGTAGAGAAGGAAGAAGGGACATGCGAGGTAGATCGCGGCGGCGAGCCCGGCGGCCCACGCGAGGCAGGGGGAAGGACCGAGAACTCGCTTCAACAACGCCCATAGGCCGATCGCGCCCACCAGCGGGGCCACCCCGTGCAGCGTGTTCCACCCGAGCGCGGCCCCGGCGGGACCTCCCCCGGCGAGCCAGTACACCGGCGCGAAGACCACGAGGTTGATCGGGTCCATGAGGTGGAGCCGGAAGCCGTCGGGGTAGTTGATGTCCGCCTCGCGAATGAGCGGCCCGTGCTCGAACAGGTCGTGTGCCGCGTTCCACAGCGCCCAGAGGTGGGCAGGCGCCTCGGTGAGGTCGGAACCCGCGACCAGCGACGCGGGCGCCTGCAAGACCCCGGCGACCTGGAACAGGGCGCAGGCCGTCGCGACGAGGGCGAGCGGGAGCCAGGGGGAACGTTCGAGCATCGGCGTGCGGCCTCGCGAAGCTTACTCCGCGAGGTCGGCGAAGCCACCGAGCACGAGGTCGCCGAAGCTCTGCGAGCAGGAGTTCGTCTCCTCGTAGTGGTCGCCGTCGTCGGTCAGAACCGACACGTAGGTGGAGAAGTCGGGCGTGGGCACGATGTAGCCGCAGTAGGCATTGGTGATGCCGAGGGGCGCCTTGTAGGTGCCGGGGAGCATCTCCGCGATGGTCCGGGGGTGCTCGTCGCTGGCGCGGTAGGGCTCGGCGTGGTGGTTCAAGCAGTCGCACTTGCCGTCGCAACCGGAATCGGTGCAGCCGTTGCCGTCGACCTCGTCGGTCTCCACGCACTCGCTGCCCCAGTCGATGCCGGCGCAGTCAGGGTCGCCCTGCACCCAGCGCTTGTCGCCCTGGCGGAGGGTGCTGTCGGTCATGGCCGCCTCGTCGGGCACGCCGTAGAACAGCTCGGGGAAGAGTTCGCCGGGCACCGCGCCGAAGGTGACCGGTCCCAGTCGGAGCACCGACGAGGCCCCGGGGACGCAGCCGAAGTTGTCGGGGTTGGTCCCGTAGCCGGGGCAGTCGGAGGTCTGGTTGACGTACTCGTCGGGCGTGTCGAGCAGACCGATCTGGAAGGCGAGCTTGAAGCTGGTGTTGTCGACCGGGATCAGGTACTCGCTGTGCCTCACCGAGATCTGGTCCCAGGCCTGGGTGTCGGTGAGCGCACGCTCCGCTGCCTGGGCGATGTGTACGCCCCAGGCGTACACGAAGTCGAAGTTCGACTCCGTGAGCCAGGTGGGATCGCCGTTCTCGTCGAGCACGCGGGCACCGTTGCCATCGACGGCTGGGATGGGGGCGCCGAGCGCCGACTGCATGCCGCCGAGGGCGCCGCTCACGAACAGGGTGGTGCCGCCGGCGCTGCCGTCGATGTAGTCACGCACCACGCCGGGGTAGTCGGCGCTGAGCAGGCTGTGATCTGACCCCGACACCTCGGGGTGCCCCGAGGCGTTGACGATCGTGGCCACGCGCCCCTCGTCGCCGTCGAGGGCGATGGCCAGCACCTCGCCGGCCGGGATCAGCGGGTCGCGGATGTCGTTGATGCCCTGCACCACGCTGGCGTCAGGGTTGATCCCGCCGAAGGGGGCGCCGTTGAACTCGGGGTCGTCGAAGCGGCTGATGCCGACGGTGGGCGACACGGCCACCATCTCGGAGGCCGCCGCCGACACCGTCTCGTGGATCGCGGCGGTGATCGAGGACGTGAACTCCTCGTGGGCGCCCGAGATCAGGTCTTCGTCCATGCCCCAGATGCCGACGCTGTCGGCCGAGGAGTGGACGTGGGACGAGGAAACCAGCAGCCGATCGCGGTCGAAGCCGTCGGCCTCGAGCAGGTCGCGCGCGTCGCGCACGCGGTTCTCCAGCACGCCGATGACGTCGACCCCGGCGATGGCCACGTACTCGCCGTCGAGCGACATCACCACGGCGGTGACGGTCAGGGGATCGTGGACGCCCTGCGCGGCGCGCTTGCTCTGGAAGCCCGCGATCCAGATGCCATCGAAGTGGTTGTCGCCGTTGGCGTCGTCGTAGGGTTCGTCGCAACCGCCACGAGCGCCCGACGGATCGGTGTAGCAACCGTCGAACTCGTTGTTGCCGTTGAGATCCTCGTAGGTCTCGGTGATGGTGGGCGTGATGTCGACCCGCGCCGCCCCCGCGTACACGATTCCGTCTTCCCTGAGGATCATCCCGTACGGCGGGCCCGGTGGCTCGGTGTGGTCTGGCGGGCATGCAAGCAGGAGCGCGAGCAACACGTGACACCCCGTGGGGGCCGGAGTCTATCTGGATAAGCGGCCAGCGGTGCAACGCGGGGCTGTCGAGTTCTTGGTGCTGGGGGGGATCGCGCTCCTGGGCGTGCTCCCTGCCGCGTTGCAGCCCGCCGCAATGGTGGGCGACGGTGTCGATGCCTTCGGCACCTGGTGGTTCTACGACTGGATTCGCCTGGCCATCGAGCACGGCGGCGACCCGTCCTTCACCCGCGCCTTCTTCTGGCCGCTGGGCAAGGAGATATTCGCCCACACCGGCAACAACTTCGTCGACGCCGTGCTCTCCGTGCCCTTGCAGTGGATTTTCGGGCAGCATTACAGCGCACCGTGGACCTGGGCGATCCTCGTGGGCAACGCGCTCACGTTCCGCCCGCTGGCGCGCGCGGTGCTCGGCGACGAGGACAGGTCCTTCGCCGCCTCCTTGCTGTGGATGGTGAACCCCTACACGCTCTTCGAGATCACGGCGGGGCGCCCCACCCAGGCCTTCCTCTGGTTCGTGCCGGCGGTGCCCTACTACCTGCTTCGCCTGGAACGAGGCGGATTCGAGGCTGTGAAACTCGGCGTCGCCGCCGCGCTCGCCGGGTGGTCCTACTGGTTCTCGAGTTTCTTTGTCGCGACGCTCTGCCTCCCATTGTTGCTCCGCCGGCCCGTGCCCTGGCGTGGGCTTCTGCTTGCTGCCGCTGTTGCCTTCGCCATCGTCGCCCCTGCGGCGATCCCCATGGCTCGCCTGTGGGGGAGCGGGGCCACTCCGGGCGGGGCGCCCGCGCCGGCGCAGTCCATCTTCGTCCTGCCCGGCGCCATCGGGAACAGCGTCGGTTCCTCGCTCCACGGGCTCTTGCTCATGGAGTTTCACGGCGCGCCGCTCTTCACCAACCTCGCCTGGGGGTTGCCGCTCCTTGGCGCGCTCGCGCTCACCTGGCGCCGCTGGCGGTGGTGGGTCGGTCTCGGGCTCTGCGCCTACCTCGCCATCGGTCCCGAGCTGGCCGGCGGAGAAGCCGCGCCGCCCGGCGAGCTGCCCACGGTGAGCGTGCCCTACATGGTGCTGTACAAGTACCTGCCCTTTTTCAATCGCCTCTGGTTCCCCTACCGCTTCGCCTCGGCGGCCTTCGTCGCGGCCGCGCTCCTCATCGCGGCCGCGCTCCCGGCTCGCTGGGTGCGCGCGTCGGCGCTGCTCCTGGCGGTCCTGGGCCTCGCGGAGCAGACGCGCGGTCGGATCTTCCCCTTCGCCTGGCACGACGTCCGCTGCCCGCCGCTCCTGGAGGCCGTGGCCCGCGAGGGCGGCGCCATCATGTTCCTTCCCTTCCGCATCCAACACGAGGGGATCATCTGGCAGACCGTCTTCCGGCGACCAACCTTCGGGGGGATGGGAGAGAGCGCACCGGTGCTCTGGCCCAGGGGCTACAGGGGACAGCTCTCCATCCCGGCGGCCCGCGCGCTGCGCACCGCGGTGGAGCGCCCTGATCCCGTGCGTCCCGGGGCCGATACCGCGCCCCTCGTCGAGCTCGGCTACCGCTGGGTGATCCTTCGTCGCGACCTCCAGGCCCAGGAGCACGGCCGAATGTCGCAGGTGCCGGTCCCGAGCGAGGCGGTGGCGCGGGTGGCCCTCGTTCTCTCCAATGATCCAGTCGCGACAGGCGGACCGCTAGTGGCGTGGGACCTGGCCGACCTGTGGTCGCCGCCGGCCGACTTCGTCGCCAGTGGGCTCGAGAAAGACGACTGGGAATTCGCGGCGCAGCCGGCCTGGGAACTCGGACTCACCGAGCTTGGTCGCCTCGGTCGCCGGGTGCCCTGAGCGAGCGGCGTGTAGGTCTCGAAGCCCCGCGATGAGCATCGCCGCTTGCCCGGACTCCTCCCGGGGATACCTTCGACGGCAGGACACTCAGGAGACCCATGGCCTTCGACCCGCCCAGCTACGAAACGGGCGCCCCGCCAAACTTGCCCCCCGAACTTGACCTCCCCATCCTTGCTATTCGAAACACGGTCATTTTCCCCGTCCTCGCCTTCCCCATCAACGTGGGTCGCGACAAGTCTCTCGAGGCCGTCGAGCGCGCGCTGGCGGGCGACAAGCTGCTGGGGATCGTCGCCCAGCAAGATGCCAAGAACGAGGACCCCGACACCAGCGAGCTCTACCTCACCGGCACTGTCGTCAAGATCCTGAAGTCGGTGAAGATGCCAGGCAACAAGCTCAACGTGATCATCCAGGGCTTGTCGCGCATCAAGGTGGAGCGGTGGACGGCTACCTCGCCCACGCTCAACGCCCGCGTGCGCGTGTTCCCCGAGCCCCAGGACACCACGCCCGAGCTCGAGAGCCTGATGGCCACGATGCGCGAGCTGGCCCAGAAGATCATCGATCTCTCGCCGCACATCCCGGCCGAGGCCAGCTACCTCGTGCGTTCCATCGAGAACCCGGGGTCGCTGGCCGACATCGTGGCGAGCAACCTCTCGATCGGCGTGGAGGAGAAGCAGGAGCTGCTCGACACCTTCGACACGCGCGAGCGCATGACGAAGGTGATCGCGCTGCTCAACAAGGAGATCCAGGTCCTGGAGCTGTCCAACAAGATCCAGACCGAGGTCAAGGGCGAGATGGACAAGGCGCAGCGGGAGTACTTCCTGCGCGAGCAGCTCAAGGCCATCCAGAAGGAGCTCGGCGAGACTGACGACCGCCAGGAGGAGTTCGAGGAGCTCAAGAAGGGCATCAAGAAGGCCCGCATGCCGAAGGATGTCGAGAAGGTAGCTTTCAAGGAGCTCAAGCGCATGAGTCGCATGAGCCCCGGCGCCGCCGAGTACACCGTCTCGCGCACCTACCTCGACTGGCTCATCGAGCTGCCATGGGCGGTGCAGACCGAGGACGTCATGGACGTCAACGAGGCTGCCCGCATCCTCGACGAAGACCACTACGGCCTCGAGAAGGTGAAGCAACGCATCCTCGAGTACCTCGCCGTCCGCAAGCTGAAGAAGGACATGAAGGGGCCGATCCTCTGTCTCGTCGGGCCCCCCGGCGTCGGCAAGACCTCGCTCGCCAAGTCGGTGGCGCGCGCCCTCGGTCGCAAGATGCAGCGCGTGTCGCTCGGTGGCGTGCGCGACGAGGCCGAGATCCGCGGCCACCGGCGCACCTACATCGGCTCACTCCCCGGCAAGATCATCAAGAGCATCAAGAAGTCGGGCACCAACAACCCGGTGTTCGTGCTCGACGAGATCGACAAGCTCGGCATGGACTACCGCGGCGATCCCTCGTCGGCGTTGCTGGAGGTGCTCGATCCCGAGCAGAACGACACCTTCATGGATCACTACCTCGACGTGCCCTTCGACCTCTCGAAGGTGCTCTTCATCGCCACGGCCAACCTGTCCGACCCGATCCCCGGCCCGCTGCGCGACCGCATGGAGGTGCTGGAGATCCCCGGCTACACCATGGAAGAGAAGCTCAAGATTGCCAGGAACTACCTGTTGCCTGAGGTCATCGACGAGCACGGCCTCGAGAAAGACCGCATCGACTTCCCCGACGAGGCGCTGAAGTTCCTCGTCACCAGCTACACGCGGGAGGCCGGCGTGCGCAACCTCAAGCGCGAGGTGGCGGCGGTGGCGCGCTGGGTGGCCAAGGAGGTGGCGAGCGGAAGGCTCGCCGGGTCCGTCGCCATGACGCCGGAGAAGATCGAGGAGATCCGCGGGCCGGTGCACTTCTTCGCCGAGGTGGCCGAGCGTACCGCTGTCCCCGGTGTCGCGACCGGGCTTGCATGGACCGCGGCCGGCGGCGACATCCTCTTCATCGAGGCCACCAAGATGCGCGGCAAGGGTGGGATCCAGCTCTCCGGCTCCCTCGGCGACGTGATGAAGGAGTCGGTGGGCGTGGCCCGGAGCTACATCCGGGCGGCGGCGGTCGACCTGGGCATCGACCCCGATACCTTCGAAAACACCGACATCCACGTGCACGTGCCGAGCGGCGCGATCCCCAAGGACGGCCCGAGCGCTGGCGTCACCATGCTCACCGCGATGGTGTCGCTGCTCACTGGCCTATGTGTGCGCCACGACCTCGCGATGACCGGGGAGGCGACGCTGCGCGGCGCGGTGCTGCCAGTGGGCGGCATCAAGGAGAAGGTGCTCGCGGCACACCGGGCCGGGATCCGCACCGTGCTCTTGCCGGAGCGCAACAAGAAGGACATCGTCGAGGTTCCCAAGGAAATCCGCGACGAGATGACCTTCCACTTCTGCTCGCGCATGGAAGAGGCGCTCGACCACGCTCTCGGACAGGACGCGTTGGCCGCCCGGAAGGCCACGATGCAGGCCGAGATCGCGCGCCGTGCCGCCAAGTCTGAGGGCGCGGGGGAGAGCCCGGCCTCCGGCGAGGCGCACGCCTAGCGACTGGTCGGCGAGGCGCAGGTCGCGCAGGTCTGCTCGAAGCGGACGTGCGCGGTGAGCCCGCGGAGCTGCGGCGCGACGCCTCCCACGGTGACCTGCACGTGGGCGGCGTCGAGATCGGCGATGGCGCCGCAGCGCGGGCACATCACGTGGTGGTGATGGGACACCTTCGGGTCGAAGCGCGTGTCGCCGCCCGGGAGGCCCGGCACGGAACGCACCGCCCCGATCTCGACGAGGAGCGAAAGGGTGTTGTAAACCGTTGCGCGGCTCGCCATGGGAAAGTCCCGGGTAACGGCAGCGAACACCTCGGCGGCCGTCGGGTGCGAGCCGTTGCCGTCGAGGTAGCAGAGGATGGCGCGGCGCTGGGGCGTGAGCTTGAGGCCCCGGGCGCGCAGTTGCGCCTCCCAGGTGACGGCGCTCGCGCCCGGTTCCGTCATCCCGCCGCGGCGGCCTTCACCGCCTCGTAGTCGGGCTCCACGCCGGGGTTGGCCGCGATCCACTCGTAGACCACCTTCCCGGCCGCATCCACCACGAACACCGCGCGGTTGGCCACCTCGAGGCCGGCGATGCCGGCGAAGTTGGGCCAGCTCACGCCGTAGGCGCGCACGGCGGCGCGGTGCACGTCGGACAGGAGCGGGAAGCTCACGCCGTTTGCGCTGGCGAAGGCGCCGTTGCTGAAGGGCATGTCGACGCTGATGCCCACCACGTCGGCGCCCGCCTCGTTGAGCGTGCCCAGGGTGTCGCGGAAGGTACACATCTCCTTCTGGCAGACGCCGGTGAAAGCGGCCGGGTAGAAGGCGATCACCAGCTTCTTGCCGCGGTAGGAGGAGAGCGCGACCGGCTCCTTCTTGGTGTTGGGCAGTGTGAAGTCGGGGGCGTTCTGGCCGAGCAAAGACATCGGTACTCCGGGGGTGAAGGGTAGCGGCGGCGCTATCCCGCCGCGCGTAGATCCTCGACGAGCGCGGCGCGGGTAGTGGGCGACAGCGTGACCTCGGCCACGTAGGCCGGGTGAGTACACGCGACGGAGGCCGCCAGGGAGAGGTTGCCGAGCACGCCGAGCTGCGCCTCGCCCAGGGGGAAGCGCACGAACTGCACCGAGGACACGCGCTCGCCGTTGGCCTGCGATTCGTCGAAGCGCCCGCGCGACGGCGCGCAGCCCTCGAGCCGGAGTTCGACGTGCCGCTCGAAGCCCACGAGCGCCCGGAGCTGTCGCGACCGTGCCGCCTCGTCGGCGTACTCGATGAGCAAGGTGGCGCTCAGTTCACGCGGGCCCGGCAACATCGCCCCGTAGGTGTCGATCTCGTGCTGGATGGCCGCCGGCCGCGTGATGTGCTCCACGCGGCACATCTCGAGCACCTGCCACAACAGCGTGGTGCGGTTCTCGAAGAGGAGCGTCATGCTCGGGCCAAGGGCCACCCGCCGGGCCCGCTTGGCCTCGATCACCTCGCGCTCCATGCGAGGCCGCCCGGCGGCGATGGCGGTCAGGCCGGGCACGTCGGCGAGGGTGAAGGCGTTGGCGGGGCGGTTCACGCGGGCTCCTCGGGTGGGCCAACGGCCGGGAGCCTCGGGAGCGGGTTGCTCTCGCTGCCGCCGTAGGCGCGCCACATGATCTCGATGGGGTGGACGACCTTCTTGCCGCTTCCTTCCTCGATCTGAAGCTTGGCGATGAGGCAGTCGGAGCTGAATGTCTCGGCGCCTGAGGCGGCAAGGCCGTCGAGCAGATTCCTTGCTCCTTTCTTACTCAACTCGTAATACTCTTTTTTCATGCCCCATGTGCCGTCCATGCACGAGCACTGGTCGACCAGAGTAACTTCCGCCCCAGGAATCTTCTTCAGGATGTCTCTGCTACGAAAGCCAATCTTCTGCACTTTCAGGTGACAGGGCAGGTGATACCCGACGCGACCTGGCTCCGCCGTGTAGTCCTCCCGGAGGCGGCCTTCCTTGCGAAGCTTGAAGAGGAACTCCATCAGGTCGTGTGCCTGTCGCGACACGGCCGCCGACTTGTCGGTGCCGATGTAGTCGTGCCACTCCTTCTTCATCATGTAGGAGCAGGTAGGTCCCGGGGCCACGATCGCGCAGCCGGCCTCGACGTAGGGCGCGAGGAGGTCGACGTCGTGGCTCGCCCAGGCGGTGGCGCGGGCCACGTCGCCGCCGTCGAGGGCCGGCATGCCGCAGCACTTCATCTCCGGCGCGTAGACGGTGAATCCGTTGTGCTCGAGCACCTCCACGGCGGCGCGCCCCACGATGGGGTCGTTCCACTGCACCGAGCAGGTGTAGAACAGCACCACCTTGGGGCCGGGCGCGTGGAGCGGCGGGCTCACCGGGTGGGTCGAGCGGTACCAATCCTGGAAAGTTTGCCCGGCGAAGTTAGGTAGCTGCCGGTCGCGATGGACGCCGAGCCCGAGCTCCATCAACACCCGGTTGGGCGCGAACTCGTTGGCCCAGTTGGCGATCGAGGGCACCAGGGTGCCGATGCGTCCCACGAGGTCGGGGTCGCCGAGGAAGCGGTCTTGCATCGAGACGCCGTGTTCGCGAGCATCGACCGCCTTGTGGCGCAGCATCAGGCGGGGGAAGTCGACGGCGAACTCGTGGGGGGGCGTGTAGGGGCAGATGGGGTCGCAGAGCTTGCACTGGTAGCAAAGGTCGACCACTTTCTTCCGGTCGACCGGGGTTAGTTTCTCCAGCGCCTCGGCCTGGCCCATCAGGTCGGCGCGGGGCGCCGCCGCGTGCGAGCCCTCGGTGGCGGCGGCGTGGTTGCCCAGCGCGTCGAGCGCGCCGGGCGTGGCGGGGGCGGCGATCGGCTCGCTGGTGTCGAGCTTGTCGACCGCGTCGAACAGCGCGGGGAAGCTCGGGCAGAGGTTGAGGCAGAGCCGGCAGCCGTTGCAGATCTCGAAGACCCGCTTCTCCTCGGCGTCCAGGGCCTCGCGCGACCAGTAGACGGGGTCGCGCGGCGTGGGGATGGTGATGGCCACCGGCTTGCCTCCCCTGCGCTTCCTACATGCTGTCCAGGCCCTTCTGGAAGCGGCCGGCATGCGACTTCTCGGCCTTGGCGAGGGTCTCGAACCAGTTGGCGACGTTGTCGAAGCCTTCCTGGCGCGCGGTGGCCGCCATCGAGGGGTACATGTCGGTGTACTCGTAGGTCTCGCCCGCGACGGCCGCCCTGAGGTTCTGCTCGGTGTCGCCGATCGGCAGGCCGGTCGCCGGGTCGCCTGCCTGCTTCAGGTAGTCGAGGTGGCCGTGCGCGTGGCCCGTCTCGCCCTCGGCGGTGTCGCGGAAGAGACCGGCGATGTCGGGGTGACCCTCGACGTCGGCCACCTTGGCGAAGTAGAGGTAGCGGCGGTTGGCCTGGGACTCGCCCGCGAAGGCGGCCTTGAGATTGTCGTGGGTCTTCGTACCCTTGAGTGCTGGCATGGGGCTCTCCGTGTGGTGATGCAGGCGGGATGAACGCCCTGCACGAGCCCCATATCTAGACGGAGTCTAAATCGCCATGCCGTCGAAGGTGATTTCCGTCGGCGCGGGGGAGAACGCAGGCTCCGCTTCGCTCGGTTCCAGCGCGCGTAGCGCGCTCGCGTCGAGCTCCGGGAGGTCGCCGCAGTCGCCGTGGGAGCACTCCATGGTGCCGACGTCACAGTCGGTCGGCACCGGCTCGGCCTCGCCGGTCGAGTCCTCGGCCTGAGGCCGCCCCGGCTCGTCGTAGTCGCCGGGCTGCGTCACCGTCTCGTGGAGCGGCTTGCGGCCCCGCGAGGCCATGGCGAGCATGATCTGGTAACGATGTTGGGCGCGCATTTGGGATCTCTTGGATGGAGGAGAGCTAAGGGAGGAGACGGGTCGCGGGGGCACACCTCCTTCGGGCCGGTCGCGGCCGAGGTCACGCGCGAGCCGAGGGGCCTGGGCTGCCGGGGTACGAGCCTTCGTCGTCCTCGAGCCACTCCGTGACGTCCGGGATGGCCTCAGACACGACCGCGGCGAGAGAGACGACTATCTCGGCGATGCTCAGCCGGTGCGGCATGGACGCCTCCTCGCGCCGGAGATCGGAACTGGTGCCGCGAGAGTTGAGCCGCATCGGCAGGCGGTGCCGCGCCATGGGGCGCTCCGAGATAGCCGCGCCCACCATGCGCCCCCCTCCCTTCACGAAGGTGCTCGTCGCCAACCGCGGCGAGATCGCGGTCCGCGTGATCCGCGCCTGCCACGAGCTCGGCTGCCGCACCGTGGCCGTCTACTCCGACGTCGACCGCCTGGCCTTGCACGTGCGAAACGCCGGCGAGGCCTACAACATCGGCCCCGCGCCATCGGTGGAGAGCTACCTCTGCGGCGAAAGGATCATCGAGGTGGCGAGGCGCTCGGGCGCCGAGGCCATTCACCCTGGCTACGGATTTCTTTCCGAGAACGCCAAGTTTGCGCAGATGGTGATCGACGCGGGCCTGGCGTGGATCGGCCCGCCACCCTCGGCGATCGAGGCGATGGGCAGCAAGACCGGCGCACGCCAGCGCATGATCGCGGCCGGCGTACCCGTCGTCCCAGGGACGGCCGAGCCCATTGCCACCGCCGAGGAAGCTCAGGAGATCGCCCGTCGCTTCGGCTACCCGGTGATGCTCAAGGCGGCGGCCGGCGGCGGCGGCAAGGGCATGCGCCGCGTCGACCTCGACGAGGACTTCCCCTCCGCCTGGAGGGCGGTGCGCTCCGAGGCCGCCAAGTCCTTCAAGGACGATGCCGTCTACATCGAGAAGTTCGTCGAGAATCCCAAGCACGTCGAGATCCAGGTGCTGAGCGACAAGCACGGCACCCACCTTCACCTCTTCGAGCGCGACTGCTCGGTCCAGCGTCGCAACCAGAAGGTGGTCGAGGAGACGCCCTGCCCGGTGTTGCCCGAGGCCACGCGGCGTCGCATGGCGCAGGTGGCGGTCCAGGCGGCCGCCGCCGTGGACTACGAGGGCGCCGGCACCTGCGAGTTCCTCTACTCGCAGTCGAGCGGCGAGTTCTACTTCCTGGAGATGAACACGCGGCTCCAGGTGGAGCACCCCATCACCGAGATGGTCACCGGGATCGACCTCGCCCGCGCCCAGGTCCGCGTGGCCGCCGGCGAGAAGCTCTGGTTCGGGCAGGACGACGTCCGCCAGTCCGGCCATGCCATCGAGTGCCGCGTGTATGCCGAGGACCCCGCCAACAACTTCGCGCCGGCTCCCGGGAAGATCTCCGGCCTTCGCGAGCCGGGTGGGCCCTGGGTGCGCGTCGATAGCGGCGTGTACGCGGGCTACGAGGTGCCCATCCACTACGATCCCATGGTCAGCAAGCTGATTTGCTGGGGTTCAACGCGAGAGGAAGCGATCTCGCGGACCATCCGGGCGCTGCGGGAGTACCGGGTGCGCGGCATCCGCACCTCCATCCCATTCTTCAACGCGCTCCTCCGCGACCCCGACTTCGTCGAGGGGAACTACGACACCGGCTTCCTCTCCGCCGGGCGGCTGGAGAGCCTCTGCGCGGCGGCCCATAACGACGACATCGCCACGATCGCGGCGGCGCTGGCGCAGTTCGAGATCGATACCCGTCCCGACCGCGTGGCGACGGCGCCGCAGGGGGAGAGCGCCTGGAAGCGCAGCGGCCGGCCCGGTTTCGGGGGTGCCCCGTGAAATACGAGATCACCACGGGCGACCGCGTCCGCCTCGTCGACGTCGAGGCCCGGAAAGACGGACGGTTCAACGTGTCGTTCGACGGCGTCACCCGCGTGGTCGACCTCGCGCGCCCCACGCCCGAGGCCTTCCAGATGCTCATCGACGGCGAGAGCTGGGAAGCCGGGGCGGTGCGCGTGGAGGGCGGCTGGATGGTCGACGTGATGGGCCTGTCCACCGCGGTGGGCGTGGTCGACCCGCGACGCAAGTCGCTGCGGCTCTCGGGCGCGCAGGGCGGCGGGACCCTGTCTACCCAGATGCCCGGCCGCATCGTACGCATCCTCGTCGCCCCGGGCGCACCAGTGAAGAAGGGCCAGCCGGTGCTGGTGGTGGAGGCGATGAAGATGGAGAACGAGATGAAAGCGCCGGTCGACGGGGTGCTGGCCGAGGTGTTCGTGAGCGAGGGACAGGTGATCGAGGCGGGCGCCAAGCTCGCCCGGATCGAGGGCTGAGCATGGAGAAACCAGGAGAGTTCCCCTTCACTCGCGGGCTTCACCCCACCATGTACAAGGGGCGCCTCTGGACCATGCGCCAGTACGCGGGTTTCGGCAGCGCCGCGAGCACCAACGAGCGCTTCAAGTACCTGCTCGCCAAGGGACAGACGGGCCTCTCCTGCGCTTTCGACCTGCCCACGCAGATGGGCTACGACAGCGACCACGCGATGGCCCAGGGCGAGGTGGGCAAGGTGGGCGTGGCCATCGACACCGTCGACGACATGGCGACCCTCCTCGGCGGCTTGCCCCTCGGCGAGGTGTCGACGTCGATGACCATCAACGCCACCGCGTCGACGCTCCTGGCGATGTACGCGGCCGTCGCCA
>VGRE01000099.1 GCA_016875435.1 Deltaproteobacteria bacterium
CATCGGCCTCGCGGCGGGCTGCGTGCTCCTCGGGGCGTGGTTCCACGGCCAGCGGGGCGACATCGCGCGGCCGCTGGAGCGCTACTGGTGGCCGGGAGACGGCGCCGCCGAGCGGCTGCCGCCGCAGGGGGCCGCGCCCGCCACGAGCGGCTTCTCCGAGGCCACGCCGGTGAGCGACGCCGGGCTCCTGCGCCTGCGCGGCACGGGGACGATCACCCCGGAGGCACCCCTGCTGCTGGTGCTCCAGGCGCCCGTGGGCAGCGCGGTGAGCGTGGGCGAGGAGTCGCTGGAGGTGCGGGCCACGCCCGTCGAAGACCGCGCCGAGGGCCCGGTTCGGCGCTACCTGCCCGGGAAGCTCGGCGTCGTCACCGCGTGGATCGAGGGCCCCACCGAGGTGACGGCGCCGCTCGCCTTCGCCCTGCCGTCGCAAGACGCGCTGTGGACTCTCGACGGCTCCGGGGAACTGCGCGTCGCCCACTACTACCAGATCCTCAACATGGTGGAGCAGGTGGACTGGGCCCGCGATCGCTGGGTCACCGACGTGCAGCCGCCGTTCTGGACGCCCATCTACGGCGCGGCGCTGGCGATCACCGGCGGCGACCTGCCCACCGCCAACGTGCTCCACGCGGCGGTGTTGCTGGCGGCGGTGCTGGCTGGGCTCCTGTTCCTGCGGAACTTCGCGGCCGAGGCGCCGCTCCCGGCGTGGTGCCTGCCGGGCGCGGCGGCCGTGGTGGTGGGAAAGCTGGTGGTCACCGCCGGGAGCGCCGGCATGCCCGACACGCTCTACGCGGTGGCGCTGCTCGGCGCCCTGGCCGCGCTCGGCGACGAGCCCTTCCGCGGTGGCCGCTTCGAGTTGCTCGGCCTCGCGGCACAGTTGCTCCGGTACCCTGCCACCGGCGTGACCGTCGTGGCCGCCCTCCTCGCCGGGCGCTGGCGCGCCGCGCTGCGGGTCGCGACGGTGATCTTTCTCGCAGCGGCGGCCTTCGGCCTGGCGGGGCTCGCCACTGGCGCCCTGGATGGCTGGCTCCGAACCGTGGCCTGGGAGACCGGACCCGAGCACTGGCACGGCGAGACCGACCCTGCCTTGCTCCTCGGGCGCGCGCCGGGCTTTTACTGGGCCTGGTTGCTGTACAGCGGAGGCGGCCTCGCCCTTGCTGCCGCGGCCTGGCCCCGCGGCACCCGCGTGGCCCTCGGGACGGCGCTGGTCTACTCGCTGCTCCTCTGCACCATCGACCACCGGCCTACTCACTACTTCCTGCCGCTGGTGCTCCTCTCCGCCGCGGGCACCGGCGCCACGTCGGGCGCGCTCCGTCCCGCGCTGGGAACGGGGCTCTCGCTCGCCGGTCTCGCCGGTCTATTGATATTTTTGCTTCGGGGAACCATCCTCGAATAGCGTGCCAAGAACGTGTGCAGCTGCGCGCTGAGCAGGGCCTTTCCCAACCCTGGGCACGAGATGCTCAGCTGCTTTTCCGCAGAGTTATCCACAGGCGGGAGACCCCAACCGCGGTATTATCGGCGCCATGTCTGACGCCAGCGAGCCCCAGCCCAGCGAGTCCAGCCCCCAGCTCCCCCAGGCCCCCCGTGGGCTTGTCTCGGAGTTCATCGACTTCATCCTGCACGAGAAGGCCTGGTGGATGACCCCGATCATCGTCGTCCTCGTGGCGATGGTGGGCTTCATCCTGCTCGCCGAAGCCGCGCCCGTCTTGCCATTTATCTATACGCTCTAGAACTGCCGATTCGCCTCGTCCATCGTCAACGGCTTGCCGCTGCGCGGTAGCCAGAAGCTCTTGGCCTGTGGCGGCGCTGGCGCGCGGTCGATGAGCTGCTTGCCGGTGATCCGGAAGCCCAACGCGACCGGTCCCAGGCCCACGTAGTAGGCGAAGCCCATCAGCACCGCGTTCTGCGCCGCCATGATGCCCTTGGCCACGCCCTGCCAGCGGTCCCACATCGTCTTGAAGAGTTCGAGCACGGCGCAATCCTGCGCCGCAGCTGCCGCGCCGTCAACCCCCGATTGCGAAGCCCGGGCCAGGATGCTACCGGTGTCGGCCTTTTCGCCCGGGGTCTTCGTGATCGCCCTCTTGTTCCTGTCCGCCCCCGCCCATGCCGGCGAGCTCACCTGGGAGGGCTTCTACCGGGGCCGCGGGCTGCTCTACGACTCGCTGTCGCTGTCCGACAGCAACCCCAACGCCGAGGGTACCTCCAACAGCTTCGACCACCGGCTCTTGCTACGCCCAAGCTGGATGATTTCCGACCACGCGGCCATCCACGCCCAGATCGACGTGTTCAAGCTCACCCCCTGGGGCGACACGGTCGACACCTACACCGATCCGGTCACCGGCGAGGTGATCGCGTTGGCGCAGGCCGACGGGGTGACGACGGACGGCGCCGGTCTCCAGGCGGTGCGCGGCTGGGGCGAGGCCTACACCAGCTGGGGCCGGTTCAGCCTCGGACGCATGCCGATGCAGTGGGGCGCGGGCATCCTGTGGAACGACGGCAACAACGTCCAGGACGAGTTCGGCGACACCGCCGACCGCTTCCAGGTAACGACCAAAGTGGGTCCCGTCTTCGTGATGGGCGCCTACGACGTGCAGTACGAGGGCTTCCTCGGCGCGCCCGACGACATGCAGGCGGTGTCGCTGGCCGTTGGCTACCGCACCGAGACCGCGGGCCTCGGGATGCTCAACAACTTCCGTTTCCGCCCCGAGGAGCCCTACGCCTACCAGGCCTACACCGGCAGCCTCTGGGCCCTGGCCGAGATGGGCCCGGTCAAGGCGGAGATCGAGGGCGTGGGCGTGTTTGGCGGTGGCGACTTCGACACCGGCGCCAACGACATCTCGGTGATGGCCTTCGGGCTGATGGCCAAGGCCGACTACCAGGGCGAAAAGCTCGGGTTCAGCGCGGAGTTCGGCGTCGCCACGGGCGACGACGACCCCACCGACGAGAAGCTCACCAGCTTCGCCTTCGACCGCGATCACAACGTGGGCATCTTGCTCTTCGAGGAGCCCCTGCCCACGCTGCAAACCAGCGTGATGAACGACAGCAACGCCGGCCGCACCACCGACGCCGCGCAGTCGGGCGAGGGCATCAGCAACGCCATCTACTTCCGCCCCGCAGTTCGCTACAAGCTCATCCCCCAGCTCGAGGCCGAGGCCGCGTGGCTGGTGGCCGGGCGCGCCGACAGCGAGGGCAACAGCGAGAGCGCCGAGGGCTACGGCAACGAGCTCGACTTCTCGCTCCGCGTGGACCCCCACCCCCACGTGTGGCTCCAGGGCACGGTGGGCGTGCTCCTGCCGGGGCCGCTCTACACCGAGTACGACGACGAGGATCTCGGTGGCGGGTTCGACCAGCCGGCCTTGGGCGTGCGCATCCTCGGGGCCGTGGAGTTCTAGCGATGAGCTGGCACGGCGTTCACACCGCGCTCGTGACCCCCTTCGTCGAGGGCGCCCTCGATCTGCCCGCCTGGGAGGGCACCGTCGCCCGTCAAGTGCGTGCCGGGGTCCACGGCGTCGTGGTGGCGGGCACCACCGGCGAGTCGCCCACGCTCTCGGGCGAGGAGCGCGACGTGCTGCTGCGCGACGCGGTCGAGATCGCGAGGGGCGCGACCGCGAGGGGCAAGTGCGCGGTCACGATGGGCGTCGGCACCAACAACACCCGCACCACCGTGGCCAACGTGGACCGTGCCCAGGCCCTCGGCGCCGATGCCGGGCTCCTGGTGTTGCCGTACTACAACAAGCCCAACCGCGAGGGTCTGCGCGCGCATGTGCGCGAGGCGGCCCGGCCGGGTTTGCCGCTGGTGGTGTACCACGTGCCCAGCCGCACCGCGCAGCGGCTGTCCCCGGCCGACCTCGCCGGGCTCTGCGACACCGAGGGCGTGGTCGCGGTCAAGGAAGCCACCGGCGACCTGATCTACGGCCAGGACTTCATGCAGCGGTCGAAGTGCCCGGTGCTCTCGGGCGACGACTTCACCTGGCTCCCGTTGCTCGCCGTGGGCGGCAAGGGCGTCATCAGCGTGCTGTCCAACGTGGCGCCGCGCCGCTGCGTGGCCATCTACGACGCCTTCTGCCGGGGCGAACTCGCCACGGCCGCGAGGGAGCACGCGTCGCTCTACCCCGTCATCACCTACCTCTTCGCCGAGGTGAACCCGGTGCCGGCGAAGGCGCTCATGGCGGACATGGGACTCTGCCACAACGAGGTGCGCCTGCCCCTGTGGCCCGGCGCCGTGCCTGACTGGGACCTCAACAAGGACCTCGTGTGAGGATCGGCGTCCACGGTTCCACGGGACGAATGGGTCGGCTCGTGGTGGAGGAGGTGGGACGTCACGACGACCTGTCGCTGGCATGGACCGCCACCCGCGACTTGCCTGTCAACATCGATGCCGACGTGATCATCGACTTCTCCGTGCCCGACGGATTGTCGCGACTGCTGTCGGTGGCCCGATGCCCTGTTGTCTCGGGCACCACCGGCCTGGTGCCGCCTGCGCACCCCCCGGTGGCCCTCTTGCACGCCGCCAACTTCTCGCTGGGTGTGGCGGTGCTGGCGCGGCTCTTGCGCGAGGCGCGCGGAGCGCTCCCGGGGTGGGACCTCGAGCTGGTGGAACTGCACCACAACCAGAAGCGCGATGCCCCCTCGGGCACGGCGCTGCGGCTGGTGGAAGGGCTCGGCCCCACCACCACCGGTCGCGACGGTCCCCGCCTGGCCGGCGAGGTGGGACTCCACGCGGTGCGGGGCGGCGATATCGTCGGCGAGCACCACGCCTACCTGTGCGGGCCCGGCGAGCGCCTGCAGCTCGGCCACGTGGCCACCCACCGGGGCCTGTTCGCCGCCGGCGCCGTGCGCTGCGCGCGTTGGCTTCGGGGCAAGCCCCCCGGGCTCTACGCCATCGACAGCGTGATCGCGGGCGGGAGCGGATAGACTAGCGCCCCCCTCGGAGACGCCATGTTCTTCGCCCTTGCGATCCTCGCCTGCACCGGCAACGACGACGAGCAGACCGACAGCGGCGGCAGCGACACCGCCGACAGCGCCGAGGACGCCGAGGTGATCCCGGTGTGGGAACAACACCGCATCGAGACCTCGAGCACGCTCTACGGCGTCTACGCGTCCGGCGCCGGCGTCTACGTGGTGGGCGACGGCGGCTACGCCTGGTCGGGCGGCGCCGACGACGATTGGGCCTACATGAGCATCGACGTCGACGACGCGAACCTCACCGACCTCTGGGGGCAGGGCCAGAACGACGACACCATCCTCGCCGCGAGCACGAACGACGGCAAGGTAGCCCAGTACGCGGGCGGCACCTGGACCACGGGGTCGCTCGACGATACCTCCGCGCTCGAGGCGGTGGGCGGTTCGAGCAGCTCGGCGCTCTACGCCGTCGGCTTCGGCCGGGCCTGGTACTACGACGGCGCCACGTGGACCTACGAGAGCCTCCCGGGCAACGAGCGCCTCAACGACGTGTACGCCGAGGGCAGCAGCGCCATCGCCGTCGGTGACGCCGGTGACTGCGCGCGGCGACGTGACGGCGCCTGGAGCGCCTGCGAGACCGGTACCGAGTCCGATCTCAACGGCGTGTCGGGCACCTCGGCCGACGACGTCTATGTGGTGGGCGCAGGTGGCCTCGTGCTCCACTGGGACGGCAGCACCTGGCGCGATCTGGAGTCGCCCACGACCGAGACCCTCTGGGCGGTGTTCGTGCCCGAGCAGGGATTGGCGGTGGTGGTCGGCAGCAACGGCGTGGCGCTCCGCTACGAGAATGGCGCTTGGACCGACCTGCCCACCGGCGTCGACAACGCGCTCTACAGCCTCCACGGCGTGTCGGGCTCCAACTTCTGGGCCGGCGGCAACCGGGGCATGATGCTGCACTATAAGGCAGAGTAGGGGGGCTCCCGCGCGGCGGGTTCCCCCCTGCCGCGCCATTCCCCCCGGGAGGGGGCTCACGCGGCCTACTTCCCCATCTTCCAGCGGATCTTGCGTAGTTGGCCGCGCAGGATGGCGATCTCGCCCTCGTCGAGCGCCGCGCGCTGGAGGATGCGTCGCAAGGTCGACGACACCAGCAGGGGCTCGTGGCCCACGAGGTAGCCGCCCATCTCCACGGTCTGCATCCAGTCGCCCACGAGCGGTTCGAGGAGCCCCAGCGCGGCGGGACGGTGCTCGCGGGAGGCCCCGGGGGCGGCCCCGCGCCTCGGCCCGCCGCGGCGACCCTCGCCCTCGGCCACCGGCACGTAGCCCCGCGCGCGTGCCTCCGCGTAGATGCGCGCCGCGAGCAACAACACGGCCTGGGCCACGTTGATCGACGCGTGCGCGTCGGTGGGGATGTGGACGAGCGCGTGCGCGTGGGCCAACTCCTCGTTGGAGAGCCCGTGGTCTTCAGGGCCGAACAGGATCGCCACCGGCCCGTCGCCGTCAAAGCAGCGCGCGGCGAGGCCCTCGGGTTCGAGCGCGGGCCAGGGGCTGTGACGCTGCCGGGCGGTGGAAGCGATCACCACGTGGCAGTCATCAACCGCGGTCGCGACGTCGGGCACGAAGCGGGCGCGGTCGATGACGTCGTCGGCGCCCGGGGCCATCCAGCGGGCGCGGTCGATGTCGAAGGCCTGCGGGGCGACGACCACGAGGCGCCGCATCCCCATGTTCTTCATCGCGCGCGCCGCGGCGCCCACGTTGCCCGATTGCAGGGGGCGAACCAGGACGACGACCACGCCCTCGCGCAGCACCTGCCGCGCGTGGTCGCTACCCAAAGAGGCCCTTGAACCAGCCAGTGACCTTGTCCCAGAGGCTGGCCTCGGCCGTCGGGGCGGCCGTCGTTTCCGCCAGGGGCCAGGCATCCTCCGCTGCCTGCTCCTCGGTGGGCTTCGCCTCGGCGCGCTCGGTGAGGGTGCTCTCGGCGCGGGAGACGGTCTTGGTGAGCTCGGGCTCAGCCTTCGGCTCGGCCTTGCCGGTCGTGGCCGCCAGCGTGGACTGAGGCATGGTGAAGGGCATGGGCGGTGCGACCGGGGGCGCGGCCTCCGGCTTCTTCTCCGGTTCCTTCTTCTTCTCCTCGCCGACCTTGCCGAGCTTCAGCGTGCTCTCCACCGTCTGGCCGGTTTGCTTGTCGCGCGCGGTGAGGTTGAGGATGCCCTCGCTGTCGATGTGGAAGGTGACCTCGAGCTGCACCTTGCTCTTGGGCGCGGGCCGGATGTTGCTGAAGACGAAGGTGCCGAGCAGCTCGTTGTCGGCACAGATGTTCTGCTCGCCCTGATAGATCTTCAGCATGATGCTGCGCTGATTGTCTTTCGAGGTGGTGAGCGTGCGTGTCTTGTAGTCGGGGAGCCGCTCGTTCTTATGGAAGAGCACGTGCATCGACCCGTCGACCTTGTTGATGCCGATGGGCATCGGCAGCACGTCGAGAAGGGTGACGTCGTCGTTGGTGGCGGCCGCCGCGAGCGAGTGCGCCATGATGCTGGCGCCGATGCCCACCGCCTCGTCGGGGTGTACGCCCTTGCTGGGGGGCCTTCCCATGAACTCGGTGACGCGCCGCTGCACCAGCGGCATGCGGGACTGGCCGCCCACCAGCAAGACCTCGTCCACCTGCTGCTTGGTGGTGCCGGCCTCGCGGAAGATGCGCTCGACCGTCTGCACGGTGCGGTCGACGAGGTCGGCGGAGAGTTCTTCCAGCTTCTCGCGGGTGAGCTCCACGTCGACGTCGAGCATCGGCCCCTCCTCGCCCTTGGCGATGTAGGGGATGTGGAGCCGGGTGCGCATCACGCTCGACAGCTCGATCTTCGCGGTCTCCGCCGCGTCGCGGATGCGCTGGATGGCCACGCGATCGTAGCTGAGGTCGATGCCGTGGGCCTTCTGGAAACCCTCGAGCACCCACTGCATGATCCGGTCGTCGAAGTCGACGCCGCCGAGGAAGGTATCGCCGCCGGTGGCGATGACCTCGAAGATGCGCTCCTTGATGTCGATCACGGAGATGTCGAAGGTGCCGCCGCCGAGGTCGTACACCGCGACGCGCTGGTTGAGGTTCTTGCCCAGGCCATAGGCCAGCGCGGCGGCGGTGGGCTCGTTGAGCACCCGCGGCACCTTGAGGTTCGCGAGCTTGCCCGCGGCACGAACCGCCTGGCGTTGGCGGTCGTTGAAGTAGGCGGGGACGGTGATCACCGCCTGGTCGACCTCGCTGGACAGCGCCTCCTCGGCGACTTCCTTGATCTTGCGGAGGATGGCGGCGCTGATCTGCTCCAGAGTGAAGAGCTGGTCGCGAACCTTGATCAGCACCTCGTTGGACTCGCCTTCCACCAGCTCGTAGGTGAAGACCTGCTTCACCTTCTCGATGGTCTTGCTGTGGTAGTTGCGGCCAATCAGCCGCTTGGCCGCCGCCACCGTGTTCGTCGGGTTGAGCTGCGCTTGCCTCTTTGCGTCGTGACCGACGAGGCGCTCGCCTTTCTCGTTGATTGCGAATACCGACGGGATGGTGCTCTGCCCCCCCTTGTAGGTGATGACCCGGGGCTTGCCTCCCTCGACGATGGCGGCGCAAGAGTTCGTCGTGCCGAGGTCGATGCCGATGGCCTTACCCATGCGAGCTACTCATCCAGCTTAGAGCGGGCAGGCCTTACCACGTTCACGTCGACCCGGTCAAACGGCCGTCCATCGCCAGCATCACCTTCCCGTCGCGCCGATCGGTGCTCTTGTGGAGGGCGTCGAGGGCCTGGTCGAAGCCATAGCGGCTGGTCACCATCGCCGCGACATCCAGCCGTCCTCGCTCCATCAGGCGCAGAATGCGGGGAAAACAGCCCTGGCCGCTGTGCCCGCGCGCGCCCACGATCCCCGCTGCCTGGGTAACCAGTACGTCGAGCATCACCGGGGCGCGCAGCCCGGTGCGCCCGAGGTACACCATGCGCCCCCCCGCGGCGAAAGAGCGCTCGATCGCGGGCATCGTGAGGTGAGCCGCACCGGCGGCTTCCACCATCATGTCGGCGCCCTGTCCCCGCGTGAGCGTGCGAATCACGTCGACAACATCGACAAGGCGCGGGTCGTAGGCCTCGTCGGCGCCGAGTTTGCGTGCCAGCTCCACCCGCTCGGGCACCACGTCGAAGCCAACGATCCCGGCGGCGCCGGCCGCGCGGGCCAGGGCGATGGCGCCGAGCCCGATCGGGCCGCAGCCGAAAACCGCCACCCAGGAGCCTGGGATCAGGCCGCCCGCCGACACGAACATCCCATTGTACGCGCAGCCGATCGGCTCGACCAGGGCCGCCAACTCCAGCGCCGATTCAGCGCTTCCCAGCCGATCGGCGAGGCCGTCGAGGCGCCACAGGAAACGTTCCTTGGCGACGATCAGCTCGGCGTAGGCGCCGGGCGAGGAGAAGCCGACCATCTCGAGGGCCGGGCACTGGTTGGGGCGGCCGACGCGGCAGGTTTCACAGGCGCCACACGAGAGCATGCCCTCGGCGCACACGAGGTCGCCCACGCGCAGGTGCCTCACGTCCGGGCCCACCTCCACCACCTCGGCGGTGTACTCGTGGCCGACCACGCAGGGGAGGCGGGTGGGCCCGGAGAAGAGGATGTAGCCATCGGCGTCGGTCTCGTAGCAGTGGGTGTCGCTGCCGCACACGCCGCAACGGCGGATCCGGAGCAGCACCTCGTCGCGACCGGGAACCGGGTCGGGCAGCGTTTCCCAGTGGAACGTGGGGTGACGCCACACTTGCGACGCCATCCGCGCCTTCCCCGAGGCCAGCTCGCTGGCGTCGGGCACGTAGCCGGGCCGGGGATCCCACTCGGCGCGCATCATCAGGGCTTTCATCGGGGGAGGCTTTAGGCTCTAGGGGTAAGGCTGTCGGGGTGGCGGCGCCGGGTCCCGTGCCACCGAGGCCCAGGCCTACGGCCTATAGCCTACCGCCCGACCGCTACACCAACACCAGGCAGATCCTCCCGTCCGGCGCCACCGTCGTCCCGAGCAACTGCCGCAGCCGGTGGAGGGGAAACGGCGGTGCCGACACGAGGTAGTCTGCCTCGTCGGCCACGCGGTCGTAGGTCACCTCGCTGCCATCGACGAGGCAGAGCTGCGTCGCGTCGCGGTGCACGATGGATGCGGCGCGGTAGGCCACCGTCTCGCCCTGCTTCTCCACCAGCACCAGCCGCACGAGGTCGGCAAGCACCGGCGCGACGATACGCACCCTCGTGCCCTCGCCTGGTCTCGAGGTGACGCCGAGCGCGCCACCCACGCTGTCGACCAGTTCGCGCACGGCCGGGAGCCCCACGCCGCGCCCGGCGTCCTCCGAGACCTGGGCGGCCGTCGTTACCCCGTCGCGGAAGGCGGCCTGCACGGGATCGGTCCCGTCGCGGCCCAGCTGGGCCACGTCGAAGCCCCGGCCGTCGTCCTCGACCCGGAACACGAGCGCGCGACCCACCCGCTCCACGGCAAGGATCAGCTCACCAGCACGCTGCTTACCTCTTTCTAGCCTGATATCTGGGTTCTCTATGCCGTGGACGACGGCGTTACTCAAGAGGGCGACCAGCGCCCCATGGAGTCGCGATAGCAGCTCGCCGTCCACCTCCAGATCCTCGCCCTGGACCACCAGGGCAACGGCCTTGCCGTGCCGGTGCGCCACGGCCTGCACCTGACGTCGCAAGCCGGGCACGATGCTGGCGATCGGCACCGTGCGCAGGACCACTAGCTGCTCGTGGAGGTGCCGGACGGCGGCCTCGGCGCGGTCGATCTCGCCGCGCGCCTCGTCGGCCGCGTTGCCCCCCGCGTTGCCGCCCAGGTGGGCGCGGACGCGGCCGAGCGCGCTGAGCACCTCGGCGATCGAGCCCTGCGCGTGCTCCAGGCTGGCTCTCGGCGTAGCGATCGCGGGGGGCGGGGCGTATTCCTCGATGGGCTGCGCGAGGGTGAAGGCATAGGTGCCCCCGCTCCGCGCGAAGTCGCGCACGCGGTCTTCGAAGGCGCCGTCGCTGAGGGGCTCGCTCCCGGCCATGAACGCGGCGAGCTGGGCGCGTAGTCGCTGGCTGCCCTCCGCGAGCACGAGCAACAGCTCGTCGTTGACCGGGAACTCGCCGGCCACCACCCGATGGACCACCTCCTCCACCGCGTGTGCCACCAGCACCATCGCGGGCACGTTCATCGTGGCGCTGATCCCCTTCACGGTGTGGAAGGAACGGTAGATCGTGTTCTGGTCGCGCCGCGCCTGGTCGATGCTCGCCACGTGCCGGTCGATGGCGTCGAGGTGGCGCGACGCCTCCGACGCGAACAGGCTGCGGTAGCGGGTGAGGTCCATGCTCATCCGCCGAGCTCGTCCGTGACGCGACGTACCAGGCGATCGAGCGCGATCACGCGGGTGCCGCGCTCGTCGTCGGCGCGGTCGAAGCAGCCCTCGGGGTCGCCGGAGGGCGCGAGCGCCTCGCGGGCTGGCGCGGCCAGGGCGATCCCGAGCTCGGCGCCAGCCACGGGAACCACGAGCACCTGTCGCACGGCGGCCGGGCCCTCGACGAGGCCACCGAGCAGGCCGCAGTCGACCACCGCCAGGGCCCGCCCGTGGCGGTTGCACACGCCGCGGAGCCAAGCGGGTGCGCCGGGCACGCGCACGAGCTGGGGACTGTCGATCGTCTCGACCACGCTGCGCCGGTCGATGGCGAAGGCGCGCGCGCGGTCGTCCCAGGCGTAGACCGGTCTCACCGGGCGGCGGATGGGCGCGGAGGCGCTGCCACCGTCACCTCGAGGATGGCACGCTCGTTGGCCTTGGTCACGGTGATGGTCCAGCCGTCGTAGACCAGCTTCTCGCCCACGGTGGGCACGTGCCCCAGCCGCGCCAGCAGGAAGCCGGCGATCGTCTCGTAGTCGCCTTCGGGGAGATCGAACTCCGTGGCGGCGAGCAACTGCTCCGTTTCAACCCGGCCAGAGAGCGTCCACTCGCCCTCGCCGCTCTTGCGCAGCAGCGGGCGCCGGCGGTCGAACTCGTCCTCGATGTCGCCGACGATCTCCTCCAGGATGTCCTCGATGCTGATGAGGCCGGTGGCGCCGCCGTACTCGTCGAGCACGATGGCGATGCGCTGGCGTTTACGGCGCAGTTCCAGGAAGAGCTGGTCGACCCGCTTGGTTTCCGGGACGTACAGCACCTCGTGCATCACCTTCTGCACGGGCGATTGCCCGTCGTTGCTGAACATGAGATCGGCGTGGTTGACCATCCCGACGATGCGGTCCACCCGTTTGCGGTACACGGGGAGGCGAGAGAAGCCGTGCTCCACCGCCAGGGCCGCCGCCTCGTCGACGGTGGCCGTCTCGGGGACGGCCACCACCTCGATCAGCGGCCGCATCGCGTCTTGCACCTCGGTTTCCGAGAAGTTGAAGACGCGCAGGATCATCTCCCGCTCCTCGGCATGGATATCGCCGGTGGGCGAGGTGTCGAGCAAGAGCTGGATGTCCTCGCGGCGGACGCCTGCGTCGTGGTCGTCTTTCACCCCGAGCGCGGAGGTGACCAGCCGCGTGAACCTCTCGATCAGCCAGAGAGCCGGTCGCAACACGGTCGCGACGGCGCTGATCACCGGGGCCACGAGTGGCGCGGCCGTCGTGGCCCGCTGCTGGAAGGCTGACTTCGGGATCATCTCGCAGAGCAGCACGGTGACGGGCGGGTAGAGCAGCGCCACCCAGAGCCCAGGCTGGCCGACGAGGTCGGCCAGCAGGACGGTGAGCACGGTGGTGCCACCGACGCTGGCGATCGCCGTGCCGATCAGGCAGGTGCTGACGAGGCGCGTGGGCCGATCGAGCAGCGCCAGCGCGCGCCCAGCACCGGCGTCGCCCTCCTCGGCGCGGGAGCGGAGCAAGAGACGGTCGGCGGCCACCAGCGAGATCTCGCTGCCGCTGAAGAAGCCCTGCGTCAC
Organism: Deltaproteobacteria bacterium; assembly: GCA_016875435.1. Lineage (GTDB taxonomy): Bacteria > Myxococcota_A > UBA796 > UBA796 > SXON01 > SXON01. Next base: position 12,841 of record VGRE01000099.1, read on the forward strand.
GATGCAGCCAAGGAGCAGGAGAAGGCCGGTGGAGAGGCTCACGTGTCACCTGCCGGTCGCGACTCGTCGACGTCGAAGGCCACCGTGAGCTCGGTGATGCGGCGGCCGTCCATGTCGGCCACGAGGAAGCGCATCCTCTCCCAGGGCACCTCGTCGCCCTTCTCCGGCGCGCGGCCGAGCAGGTGGAAGACGAAGCCGCCCACGGTCGTGTACTCGCCCTCGGGGAGCTGGCGCTCGAACTTCGCGCCGAAGTCATCCACGTCCATGCTCGCCTTCACCCCCCACACGCCGGGGCCGAGCTCGGTCGTTTCCTTCTCGTGCTCGTCGGTCTCGTCGAGCACCTCGCCCACGAGCTCGGTGAGCAGGTCGTCGAGGGTGACGATCCCCACGCAACTGCCATGCTCGTCGACCACGATCGCCAGGTGCATGTTTTTCTGGCGGAACTCCCGCAGGAGGTCTTGCGCGCGCTTCGACGGCGGCACGAACATCGCCGGGTGCAGCATCTTCTGCACCTGGCGCGGGTTGGGGGGCGTCCCCGGCCCACGCGCCCGCAGGAGGTCTTTCACCAGCAGGATGCCGATGACGTTCTCCGGCTGCCCCTGGTAGATCGGCACGCGGCTGTAGCGCGCCTCCTTGATCTGCGCGAGCAACTCGCTCCAGGGCGTGGTGAGCGGCAGCGCGAAGATGTCGGGCCGCGGGGTCATCACCCGCGACACCGGGAGGTCGCCGAACTCGAAGACGCGGTGGATGATCTCCTGCTCCATCGGCTGGATCACGCCGGTTGCCCGCCCCTGATCGATGAGCGCGCGGAGCTGGGCTTCCTCGAGGGCCTCGCTCGGCGGCTGGGGGGTGAAGCCGAGCAGGCGCAGGGTCCCGTCAGCGAGGGTGGCGAGCACGAAGCGCAGAGGGCTCACCAGCTCGTTCCAGAAGGACAGCGGGCGGACGGTGGCGCGGGCCAGGGTGCGCGCGAAGCGGATGCCGAGGGTCTTGGGGACGATGTCGCCGAGCAGCACCAGGAGCGGCGCGACGATCACCACGTTGAGCCAGGGCAGCGGGACCAGCTGCGCGCAGGCGGCCGCGAGGGCGATGTTGACAATCTCGTTCCCGATCAGGATCGCTGCTAGCACCCGCCGGGGGACGGCCAGGAGGTGACGCACCGTCTCGCCCACGGCGCGGTCTTCCTTGAGCGCCTCGCGGTCGATGCGTTGGAGCGAGAAGAGCGAGGCCTCGCTCGAGGCGAAGAACGCGCTGAGCGCGAGCAAGGCGAGCAGGCTCGCCACCGTCAGGCTGCTCACCTGCGGGATCGCCAGCCCGGACCAGTTCACGAGCTCGTGTCCTCGAAGTGGTCGAATTGCGCGCGGGGCCACAGCTCGTGGCCAAGCAGGAGGACCTCGGGTGCGGGCGTGGTGGTGCCGATGGCGGTGAAAGCGACCCCGGTCGCCGACGAGAGGGATTCTATCAAAACCCGGCGAGCCGGCGGCGCGGTGAAGCAGAGCTGGTAGTCCTCGCCGAGCGCCACCGCCTCGCCGAGGCTGGTGCGCGCGGGGAGGGCGGCGGGGTCGACCACGGCGCCCACGCCGGAGGCGCGGCACAGGCGCGCGAGGTCGCGGGCGAGCCCGTCGGAGAGGTCGATCATCGCGGTGGCGAGGCCCTCCTCGGCGAGGCGGGCCCCGAGCGGCGCGGGGATGGGGGGGCGCCGCAGCGCTGCCAGCGCCTCCGGGCGCGGGCACGGCGAGGCGAGCGCCTCGGCGGCGAGCCCCAGCTCCCCGGTGACCCAGATCTGCTCGCCGGGCGTGGCTCCCGCGCGCAGGCAGGGCCG